>DASWZY010000067.1:0-10136 GCA_036407055.1 Binatia bacterium | reverse complement strand
CGGCGTTTATAGTCTCGTGTTGGTCCGGCTGGCGATGGCGTGGGGCCTGTTATGATCCACAATGTAGCGATTCTCAGCACCGGCGACGAGCTTACGACCGGCAAGGTCGTCGATACGAACTCCGCCCATATCGCGGAGCGCTTGTTTTCGCTGGGGCTCGACGTCGTTGCCGTTCTTAAGGTCGGCGATACGAAAGAACGCCTGCTGTGGGCGCTCGACCATGCGCTCAGCCGCGGCGATCTCGTGATCGGCACCGGCGGCCTCGGGCCGACGGCCGACGACCTCACGACCGCCGTCGTTGCCGAATACTTCGGCCGGGGTCTCAGAACCGACTCAGCCGTCGTCGCGGCGCTCAAACGCCGCTTCGAGGCGCGCGGCTTCCCCTGGACCGAGAACAATCTCAAGCAAGCGGTCTTTCCCGAAGGCGCCATAATCGTTCCCAACCCCGTCGGCACCGCGCCGGGCTTCCGCGTCGAGCAGAATGGCAAGACGTTGATTTGGCTCTCCGGCGTGCCGCGCGAGATGGAAGCGATGCTGAAAGAGACCGTTCTCCCCTGGGTGGCCGAGGTGAGCGGCGCGGGCAAAGTCTCGGTCGCGACGTTCAAGATCAACGGCCTGACCGAGTCGAGGCTCGACGATCTTGTGAGGGCCGTTTCCTTACCGGCAGAAGGCCGCTTTTCCTTTCGTGCGCATTATCCGGATCTTACGTTGAAATTGACCGTTCGCGGCGAGCATCTCGACGGAAAGTTCGATGAGCTGACAGCGCAGATCAGACAGATCCTCGGCGTGCACGTCTACGGCGAAGGCGACGTCACGCTCGAAGAGATTGTCGGAAAGCTGCTGCGTCAAAAGGGCTGGAAGCTCGCCGTGGCCGAGTCCTGCACCGGCGGCGCGATCGCGGCGCGCATCACCCGCATCGCGGGCAGCTCGGATTATTTCACGACTTCCGTTGTCAGCTATTCGAACGAATCGAAGGTTCGCCTTCTCGGCGTGAAGCAGGCCACGCTCGACGCCCACGGCGCCGTCAGCCGCGAGACCGCAATCGAAAT
Source organism: Binatia bacterium (assembly GCA_036407055.1). GTDB lineage: Bacteria > Desulfobacterota > Binatia > UBA9968 > UBA9968 > JAJPJQ01. Next base: position 9,087 of record DASWZY010000067.1, on the reverse strand, counting down.
GGCCGAGGGCGCGCTCCGCGCAGGCGCCGCGGACATCGCCCTCAGCACTACCGGCGTCGCCGGCCCGACCGGCGGCAGCGAGACGAAGCCGGTCGGCACCGTCTGGATCGCACTCGCGCAGCGCGGCGGCAGCGAGGCGCGCCTGTTTAAATTTTCCGGTGACCGCGACCGCGTGATCCACGGGGGCGCGCATGCGGCGCTCAACTGGCTAAGGACGGCGTTGCAGTAGCCGTGGCGCGCCTCTTCGTCGCCGTCAAAATCTCGCCCGAAGTCGCCGACCGGATCTGCCGCGCCGAGGACCAGCTCGCACCACTGTTAAAGGATATCCGCTGGATCAGGCGCGAGAGCCTCCACCTAACGCTCAAATTCCTCGGCCATGTCGACGACGGCAGAATTGATGATATTCAGGCGGCCGTGCAGACAGCCGTCGCGTCGCTCCTACGCTTCAATGTTTCGTGTAGAGGTTTTGGCGCGTTTCCTGATATAAGGAGGCCCAGGGTTTTTTGGACCGGTCTCGAGGGCGGATCGCTGCCGCGCCTCGCCGAAGCGACCGAGCAGGCGCTCGAGCCGCTCGGGTTTCCGCGCGAGAAGCGCGAGTTCAGGCCGCATCTCACGATCGGCCGCTGGCGCGAGGGCACGCGCGTCGGCGATGCGCTCCGGCGCGTCGTCGACGAGTGGCGCGGCCACGACTTCGGGACATTCGCGGTCGACGAGGCGGTTTTATTCCAGAGCACGCTCAGGCGCGACGGCGCGGTCTACACGGCGTTGAAAAGTTTTCCGCTGCGGGCGAATTAATTAGGGAGGATTTGAATGGATTCCAATCGTGAAAAGGCGATCGATCTCGCCGTAAGCCAGATCGAGAAACAGTTCGGCAAGGGCGCCATCATGAAATTGGGCGAAGCCGGGCTGGTGAAGGACATCTCGATCGTCTCGACCGGCTCGCTCGGCCTCGATCTCGCGCTCGGCATCGGCGGCGTCCCGCGCGGGCGCGTGATGGAGATCTACGGCCCGGAGTCTTCCGGCAAGACCACGCTCGCGCTCCACATCGTCGCCGAGGCGCAGAAGGCCGGCGGCATCGGCGCCTACATCGACGCCGAGCACGCGCTCGATTTGGGCTACGCAAAGAAGCTCGGCGTCAAGACCGACGATCTGTTGATTTCGCAGCCGGACCACGGCGAGCAGGCACTGGAGATCGCGGAGACGCTGGTACGCAGCGGCGCGGTCGACGTGCTCGTCGTCGACTCGGTCGCGGCGCTCGTACCGAAGGCGGAGATCGAGGGCGAGATGGGCGACGCGCACATGGGCCTCCAGGCCCGCCTCATGTCGCAGGCGCTGCGCAAACTCACCGCGACGATCGCGCGCTCGCAGACCGTCGTCATCTTCATCAACCAGATTCGCATGAAGATCGGCGTCATGTTCGGCAATCCCGAGACGACGACCGGCGGCAACGCGCTCAAATTCTACGCCTCGGTGCGCATGGATATCCGGCGCATCGGCGCGCTCAAAGAGGCGGACGCGGTGATCGGCGGGCGCACGCGCGTCAAGGTCGTCAAGAACAAGATGGCGCCGCCGTTCAAGGAGGCCGAGTTCGACATTCTTTACGGTATGGGCATCTCGCTCGAAGGCGAGCTGACCGACATCGGCAGCGACATGGGGATCGTCGAGAAGAGCGGCGCCTGGTATTCGTTCAACGGCGACCGCATCGGCCAGGGACGCGACAGCGCCAAGGAATTTCTCAAGACCCATCCGGACATCGCGAAGGATATCCGCGAGAAGATCCTCGACAAGGCGGGCATAAAGCGCGCAGCAGCCCCCGAAACGGCGCCGGCGGCAACGGCTGATAAGAAAGAGAAGGCCAAGGGCAGATAAAGAATGTCGAATTTTGAATGTTGACCCATTCGACTCCGCTCAGGGTCAATGATGAATTCCGGATTCCGTAATTCAAAATTTAAAATTCAAGATTCAAAATTGCGAAGCGCCGACGCCGACGAAGTTTATAACCGCGCGCTCAGGTTTCTCGCTTATCGCCCCCGCAGCGAGGCGGAATTGCGCGCCCGGCTCGCGCGCGCAGGTTTTTCTCCGCAAGAGATCGAAGGCGTTCTCGCAAAGCTTCGCGGCCTGAAGCTCCTTGACGACGAGGCCTTTGCCCGGAGTTTCGCGCGCGATAGAATAGAGAATCGCGGATATGGGCCGCTGCGCGTCGAGCGCGAGCTGCGCTTCAAGGGCGTTGAGAAGACCGTCATCGCCGAAGTTCTCAAAGAAAGCTTCGACCGCGAGCGTGACAACGCGCGCGCGCGGGCGATCGTGGAACGGCGCTTTCGCGGCCAGGACTTAAAAGACTTGAAGACCGCGCGCCGGGCCGTCGCGTATCTCCGGCGCCGCGGCTACCGCGACGCGATGATCGCGGAAGTGCTGAAGACGCCGATGGAGGATTGATTACGCTTTGAAAATCTATACACCAAAATCGTTTGACTTTTACACCATTATTGTCTAATAAAGAAGCCTATGGCGAGAACGAACATTGACCTCGACAAGCGGCTGGTAACGGAAGGTCTAAAGATTTACAAATGTAAGTCCAAGCGGGAGCTCGTCCACCTGGCTTTAAAGGAACTCATGAAGAGCGCTCGGCGTAAAGAAATCCTGAAGCTGCGCGGCCAAGTAAAATGGGAAGGCAATCTCGAAGAAATGCGCCGTAGCCGCCTGTGATCGTTGTCGATACGACGGTCTGGATCGATTTTCTCGAAGCACGCGCAACTGAATTCGACATTCACCTCGCTGTTCTGATTCAGAGTGGAGAGAGCTTAGCTCTTACCGACATCATCTACTGCGAAATCTTGCAAGGTATCGCCCGCGAGCGGGATTTCCGCCGCGTGCGGGATATTTTGCAAAGCTACCCGATCCTTCGTATGCGGAATTTGCGAACGTTTGAGCATGCCGCGCTAATATACCGTGACTGCCGGCGGCGGGGTTTTACCATTCGAAAGACGGCCGACTGTCTAATCGCCGCCACGTGTCTCGAAGCGGGAGCGGAATTGTATCATAATGATAGAGACTTTGAGGCGATCGCCGAAGTTAAACCATTAAAGATTTACAGAGCATCCGTTAGCTGATTAGTATAATCATCTATGCCGACCGGAAACGAAGTACGAAAATCTTTTCTCGATTTCTTCGCGAAGCGGGGACACACGATCGTGCGCAGCGCGCCGCTCGTGCCCGAGAAGGACCCGACGCTGCTCTTCACCAACGCCGGGATGGTGCAGTTCAAGAACATCTTCCTCGGCGTGGAGAAGCCGCAGGCCAAGCGCGTCGCCGACGCGCAGAAGTGCATCCGCATCAGCGGCAAGCACAACGACCTCGAAGCGGTCGGCCGCGACACCTATCACCACACCTTCTTCGAGATGCTCGGCAACTGGTCGTTCGGCGATTACTACAAGAAAGAAGCCATCGAATGGGCGTGGGAGCTTTTGACCAAGGAATGGAAGCTGCCCGTCGACAAGCTCTGGGCGACCGTCTACAAGAACGACGACGAGGCCGAGCGCCTCTGGCTCCAGATCAGCGGCCTGCCGAAAGAGCGCGTGCTCCGCTTCGGCGAGAAGGATAATTTCTGGGAGATGGGCGAGACCGGCCCGTGCGGGCCGTGCAGCGAGATCCATCTCGACCGCGGCCCGGCCGCCTGCGATCAGAAGGGCGTCGTCGGCCACGTCTGCCAAGTCAACGGCGATTGCGCGCGCTTCATCGAGCTGTGGAACCTCGTCTTCATTCAATACAACCGCAATGACGACCGCTCGCTCGAAGATCTCCCGGCCAAGCACGTCGACACCGGCATGGGCTTCGAGCGCATCACCGCCGTGCTCCAGGGCGTGCTGTCGAACTACGACATCGACACGATGCGCGGCCTGATCGCGACCGCCGAGAAGCTCTCGGGAAAAAAATACGGCGTCAACGAGAACATCGATATCTCCTTTCGCGTGATCGCCGATCACAGCCGCGCCGTGAGCTTTCTCATCGCCGACGGCGTCACGCCCTCGAACGAAGGACGCGGCTACGTGCTGCGCCGCCTGCTCCGCCGCGCGGCGCGCCACGGCCGCATTCTCGGGCTCACCGAGCCGTTCCTGCACAAGGTCTCGCACAGCGTCGTCGCAATAATGGGCGACGCCTACCCCGAGCTGCGCCAGAACGAGCCGCGCATCGCCGAGGTGATCCGCATCGAGGAAGAGCGCTTCGCGGAGACGCTGGAAAAAGGCCTCGGCCTCCTGGAGGAAGCGGTCGCCGAGCTCAAGCGCGGCAAGCGCCAGATGCTTTCCGGCGAGGTGGCGTTCAAGCTCTACGACACGTACGGATTTCCCCTCGATCTGACCGAGGACATTCTCCGCAACGAAGGCATTCTTGTCGACGTCGGCGGCTTCGAGCGTCTGATGGAGGAGCAGCGGACGCGCGCGCGCGAGGCGCGCGAGGTCGGCCAGGGCGAGACGAAGATCGCGCTCGACCGGCCGGTCCGATTTATCGGCTACGACCGCCTCGAAGGCGAATCCGAAGTCCTCGCGATCTTCGCCGACGGCGAAGGCAGGCCGGAAGCCGGCGAAGGCATGGAGGTCGAGCTCATCACCGCCGAGACGCCCTTTTACGGCGAATCGGGCGGGCAGCTCGGCGACCGCGGCATGATCCGCACCGCGCGGGGCGATCTCATTGAAATCGCCGACACGCAGCGGCCGACACCGCAGCTCGTCGTGCACCGCGGCAAAGTCGTCAAAGGACGCGTCCAGGTCGGCGATAAAGTCGGCCTCGCCGTCGATGCCAGACATCGGAATCGCACCGCGCTCAATCACTCGGCGACGCATATCCTCCATTCCGTCCTGCGCGAGGAGTTGGGGCAGCACGTGCGCCAGGCCGGCTCGCTCGTCGCGCCCGACCGGCTGCGCTTCGACTTCAGCCATACCGGCTCGATCGCCGACGAGAAGCTCGCCGACATCGAGCAGCGCGTGAACGAGCGCATCCGTGTCGACGCCGACGTGAGAATCGAGGAGACGAGCTACGACGAGGCGGTCAAGAGAGGCGCGCTCGCGTTTTTTGGCGACAAGTACGGGGATGTCGTGCGCGTGGTCAAGATCGGCGATTTCTCGACCGAGCTATGCGGCGGCACGCACGTCCACCGCTCGGGCGAGATCGGCGTCTTCAAGCTCCAGACCGAGGGCGGCGTCGCCGCCGGCGTGCGGCGCGTCGAGGCCGTCACCGGCGAAGGCGCGCTCGATCTGATGCGCGTCTACGAGCAGCGGCTGAAAGAGATCGGCGCGATGCTGCGGACGGGACCCGACGATGCGGTCGAGCGCGTCAAAAGACTGCTCCAGCAGCAGCGCGATCTCGAGCGCGAGATCGAGTCGCTGCGCGGCCAGCACGGCAAAAACCAGCTGCCCGAGCTGCTCGCGAAAAAGCAGCAGGTCGACGGCGCCTCCGTCGTCGTCTCGAAGGTCGACAAGCTCGACGCAAACCAGCTCCGCGAGCTGGCGGACCAGGTCAAAGACAAGCTCGGCTCCGGCGTCGTTTTTCTCGTGAGTGCCGGCGACACGAACGTCTCGATGGTCGCCTCGGTTACGAAAGATCTCACGTCGCGCTTCCACGCCGGCAACATCGTCAAGCAGGTCGCGCCGATCGTCGGCGGCGGCGGGGGCGGCCGGCCCGACTTCGCCCAGGCGGGCGGCAAGGACCCGTCCAAGGTCGACCAAGCCCTGGACAAAGTCAGGGAAATAGTGAAGGCTACGTAGAGAGCCTGCAATCCTTGATGCAGATCCACACCGCCACGATCCGCGAAAAGACCCAGGGTCACTGCGACATCATCGATATCACTTCTAAAGTCAAAGACGCGCTCGGACGCCATAAAATCCGGCGCGGCCTAGCGACGCTTTTCGTATCGGGCTCGACCGCGTCGCTTACGACCATCGAATACGAATCCGGCGTGCTCCAGGATCTGAAGGAGCTGCTGGAAAAAGTGATTCCGTCGGACCGGAAATATCATCACGACGACCGCTGGGGCGACGACAACGGTTATTCGCACCTGCGCGCGTCTCTGCTCGGGCCGTCGCTTCAGGTGCCGATCGACGGCGGTAATCTGCTGCTCGGCACGTGGCAGCAGATCGTGCTGCTCGATTTCGACAACCGTCCGCGCACCCGCGAGATCGTGCTCCAGCTCATGGGAGAAAACGAGTGAAGGAAGAGACCGGGCGCAAGCCTGCCGAAGAAGAAAAGCCGCGCATCGATTTTCCCGACCCGCATCATTTCCGAGATTTACTCGGCCAGCACGACGAGCATCTGAAAATCATCCAGCGCAGCCTGGGCGTGAAGCTCCAGGTGCGAGGCACGAGCATCGAGGTAGAAGGCGATTCCGTCGAAGCCGAGCTCGCCGGCAAAGTCTTGAAGCAGCTCTACGCTCTGCTTGAGAAAAATTACCCGGTCTACGGCAGCGACGTCGACTACGCCGTTCGGATTTTGAGCGGCGACCGGCGCGCGAACCTGCAGGATATTTTTCTCGATACGATCTACATCTCGTCGCACAAGCGCACGATCACGCCGAAGAGCGTCGCGCAGAAGGCCTACATCGACGCGATCCGGCGCTACGACATCGTCTTCGGCATCGGTCCCGCGGGCACGGGCAAGACGTACCTCGCGATGGCGATGGCGGTCGCCGAGCTGATGAAGAACAACTACGTCCGCATCATCCTGACGCGCCCGGCCGTCGAGGCGGGCGAGAAGCTTGGATTTCTCCCCGGCGACCTGGCGGAGAAGGTGAATCCTTACCTGCGCCCGCTCTACGACGCCCTTCACGACATGGTCGACTTCGATCGCGCGCGCAAGCTCGTCGAGCGCGGCACGATCGAGGTCGCGCCGCTCGCCTTCATGCGCGGGCGCACGCTGAACGACTCTTTCGTCATTCTCGACGAGGCGCAGAACACGACGCCGGAGCAGATGAAGATGTTTCTCACCCGCCTCGGCTACGGCTCGAAAGCGGTCATCACCGGCGACGTGACGCAGATCGACCTCCCCGCCGGCAAGCCTTCGGGCCTCAAAGAAGCCTGGCGCATTCTCACGCCCGTCGAGGGCATCCGCTTCGTGACCTTCACCGAGCGCGATGTCGCACGCCACCGTCTCGTCCAGGACATCATCACCGCGTACGAGCGCGCCGAGAATCCCGACGGCGGCGGCAACTGATCCGTTCATGCCCGTCGATATCGTGAGCCATGTGCGCGGGCGCAAGCTCCCGCTCCGACGCATCCAGCGCACGGCGGAGAAGATTCTCGCTTTTCTCGACCGATCGGAAAACGAGCTGAGCCTCGCGCTCGTCGGCAACGCCGCGATCGCCAGGCTCAATAAAAAATACCGCAAGAAGCCGAAGCCCACCGATGTGCTCTCTTTCCCCGCCGAAACCGGCGGAAACGGCGAACCGAGCCTCTTAGGCGACGTCGTGATCTCGATCGACAAGGCGCGCGCGCAGGCGCAGGCCGGCGGCTGGACGCTGGCCCAGGAGATCGACCGGCTTTTGATCCACGGCATCGTGCATCTCCTCGGCTACGATCACGAGCGCTCGCCGAAGGACGCGCGCGTCATGCGCACGCTGGAAAAAAAAATCGCCCGCGCGGTTTGTGGAAAGCGCGGCGCCGCGCTGCTATAATGAACCGGTTTTAGGAATCCAGCCATGTTCGAAGAAACCCAAGCCCAGCTAACCCGCCTTGAGGAGCGGCTCGACCAGCTCCGGAGGCGTCTTTGACTTCGACAGCAAAAAGAAACGCCTCGAAGAGCTGAACCAGCTCACCTCCAAGCCCGATTTCTGGAACGACGCCGACAAGGCGCAGACGATCCTCAAAGAGCAGGCCGGCATCAAGAATGTCCTCGATTCGTGGGAGAAGCACCGCGCCGAGCTCGAAGAGGCACGCTTCTTTCTCGATCTGTCGAAGGACGAGAAGAGCGACGAGGCGCTGAGCGAGGCCGCCGCCAAGGTCGGCAAAGTCGCCGAGGAATTGGCCGAGGTCGAGCTCAAGCAGATGCTCGGCGACCCCGACGACGCGCGCAACGCGATCGTCGAGCTCCATCCCGGCGCCGGCGGCACCGAGGCGCAGGACTGGGCGGAGATCCTGCTGCGCATGTATCTCCGCTGGGCCGACCGCAGAGGCTACCGCCACGAGATCATGGAGTATCAGCCCGGCGAGGAAGCCGGCGTGAAGAGCGTAACCTTCACCGTCGAAGGGCAGTACGCGTACGGTTACTTAAAGGCCGAGGCCGGCATCCATCGATTGGTGCGCATCTCGCCGTTCGACGCGAACTCGCGCCGCCACACGTCGTTCGCGTCGGTCTTCGTCTATCCCGAGGTCGACGACACGATCACAATAGATATCAACGAGGCGGATTTGAGAATCGACACGTATCGATCGAGCGGCGCCGGCGGCCAGCATGTCAACAAGACCGACTCGGCCGTCCGCATCACGCACCTTCCGACAAACATCGTCGTCGCCTGCCAGAACGAGCGCTCGCAGCACAAGAACAAGGCGATGGCTATGAAGATTCTGCGCTCGCGCCTGTATGAATTAGAGCTCGAGAAGCAGAAGGAAAAGAAGGAAGCCTATCATAAAACTAAAAAAGACATCGCCTGGGGCAGCCAGATCCGCTCCTACGTGCTCGCCCCCTACCGCATGGTAAAAGACCACCGCACCGGCGTCGAGATGGGCGACGCCGACCGAGTGCTCGACGGCGACCTCGACAAATTCATCCAGACCTACCTGCTGCAAGCCACGGACGGCTCGGCGGCCTCGAACTAAATCAGTTTCATGGGCACCGAACGAGCCGTGAGCGCGCGCGTGGTCGCTCTGTACGCCAGCGGCTTTCTCTGGAACGTCTGCATGGGCGCTCTCCAGGTCCTGGTGCCGCTCTACGGCCTTTCGCTCGGTTATTCGATCGTCACGATCAGCAGCCTCGTCTCGCTGCCGGTTCTGATCGAGCTCGTCGTCCGCTTCGGCGGCAGCGCGTTCTCCGACCGCTTCGGCGAGCGCCGCACGCTGCGCGCCTGCTTCCTCATGATGGGACTTGCGGGAGCGACGCTGCTCG
>DASWZY010000066.1:0-4748 GCA_036407055.1 Binatia bacterium | reverse complement strand
GGTTTGGCGACGATCAATCAGGGATGCGGCCGGCGCCCGGTCTCGAGTTTTTCGCGAGGTACCGCGTCGGCAACGGAACGTCCGGAAACGTCGGCGCCGATACGATTCAGCATGTGATCACGAGCGATCCGAATTTCGCATCGGATCTCGCAAATCCGAAAATCACCGGCGTTCGCAATCCGCTTCCCGCCCGGGGTGGCGTCGACGCCGAAACCGTAGAGCACGTGCGCCAAAACGCGCCGAGCGCCTTCGCGCGCCAGGAGCGCGCCGTGACGCTGGCCGATTACGAGGCGATCGCGATCAGGAAGGATGTCGCTAAACGCTGCGGCACGGATGTGCAGCGGGCGGCGGCGACGCTGCGCTGGACCGGAAGCTGGCATACGGTCTTCATCACGATCGATCGTCTGCGCGGGAAGGATGTGGATGCGGCCTTCGAACGCAAGCTCCGCGGTTGTCTCGAGCGTTATCGCATGGCGGGACAGGATCTCGAAATCGACAGCCCGCAATATGTCTCGCTGGAAATCGAAATGGCTGTTTGTATCAAGCCCGGCTACTTCTTCGAGGACGTGAGCGAAGCACTGCTGGATGTGTTCAGCAACCGGACCCTGCCCGACGGCCGCCGGGGCATTTTTCATCCCGACAATTTCAGCTTCGGCCAACCCGTCTACAGCAGCATCATTTTCGCCGCCGCACAGCAAATAGCGGGCGTGGATTCCGTCGCGCTCACGAAATTTCAGCGCCAGGGGATCGAGAGCGACGCAGCGGTGAATTCAGGAGTACTCGAGATCGGCCGGTTGGAGATCGCCCGCCTGGATAACAGTCCCGATTTCCCGGAGCACGGCGTTTTCCGGCTCGTTGCAGCGTGAACATGAGCGATTCAAACGATATTCAGATAAATCCCGCGGCGACTGTAGGCGATGCCGTGAACGACTGCGGCTGCTGCGAAGGCATATCGAAGGAAACGCCGGCCGTAATTGCCAATCGTCCGGGCCTTTCCGCCATCGCCTACCGTGTTGCCACCCACGCGCAGTTCAAAGCGACGATGCTGGCGCGGCTCTCGGGATCGAATTACGCCGCGTTGAGCGCCCTTACGACGCGCGACAACGACGATTTTTCGATCGCGCTGCTGGATGCCTGGGCGATCGTTGGCGATGTGCTCACTTTTTACCAGGAAAGAATCGCCAACGAAGTTTACCTGCGGACGGCCTCGGAGCGGCTCTCGATCCGCGAGCTTGCGCGATTGATCAATTATCAGCTCAACCCCGGAGTAGCGGCGAGCGCGTCGCTCGCGTTCATCATCGAATCTGCGCCGGGTGCTCTGGGCGAACGCCTGAGCCCGACGGGCGCACAGTCAAGCACCCAGCGGCTTCCCTCGGTGAACATCGACATCGGAACCAAAGTCCAGAGCGTTCCGGGGCCCGGCGAACAAGCCCAGACCTTCGAAACGGTTGAACCCATCGAGGCGCGCGCCGAATGGAATGCGATGAAGCCGCGGCTGACGCGGCCGCAGCCGATCTCGGCCGGCGCCGGGTTTGCCATTTTTCAGGGGACCGCGACGAACCTGAAGGAAGGCGACGTGCTCTTGATCGTCGACGGCACAGCCGACCCGATCCTCAAGCGCATTGTGAAGCTGCAAGTCGATGATGATGCCAAAACGACGCGGGCCGATTTCACGATCGCTCCCAGTCTACCGCCTTTTGAAAAACCAAAGCCGCCGGCCGGACGCTTCGATAGATTTTTCGGATATGTGCCGCTCACCAATCGGGTGATCCAGGAACTCAGCAGCGAAAAATGGAGCCTCGAAGATCTCACCGCACTGGCGAATATCCAGCGCTGGCCGCTCAGCGATTTGTTCACGAATCTCTCGAAGCCGCCGCCGCCCGACTCCGAAGAGAGCGCGCCGCTCGCGACGGGAGTTTTCGCGCTACGGCAGCGTGCCGCCGTGTTTGGGTACAACGCGCCGAAACAGCCGACCTACAACGGTACGGTTCCGAAGAAACCGTCGGAATGGGAAGAATGGCCTCTCGACTCGAACGAAGCATCGAACAGGATTTTTCTTGACGCCGCATACCAGGCCGTCTTGCCGGATAGTTACATTGCTGTGGAAAAACCCGGTAAGGACCCTAAGATTTTTCAGATCGACGAAGCGTCGGTGCTGCCGCGGACCGCGTACGGCATCAGCAGCAAGACAACTCTGCTGGTTTTACCCGCGAATCAAACCTGGCGCGATCTTTTGTCCGCGAACCCGGATCTCGGAGATTTCCGCGACGTCGTCGTTCACGCCCAAAGCGAAAACCTGCCGCTGGCCGAGCTGCCGATCGAAGATTTGATTCCCGACGCAGACGGAACCGTTACGCTGGACGGTGTCTACGATGAATTGAAGGCCGGCCAAAGCGTGGTCGTTACCGGCCGGCCTGCGGATCTCGGGAGCTCCGTGAAGAGCGAAGTGCGGCAGCTCAAGAAAGTCGACATCGAGGCGGGATTTTCTGTTCTTACTTTCGACCAGCCCCTCGATCAAAGCTACATCCGAAATACGGTGACCATCAACGCCAATGTTGCCCTCGCGACCCACGGGGAAACCGTTCCGGAGGTTCTCGGCGCCGGCGACGCGACGCGGGCGTTTCAGCGCTTTACGCTCAAACAGCCGCCGCTCACCTATGTGCCCGCGGCGAATGCGACGGGCGCGCAAAGCACCCTCGAGGTCCGCGTGAACGATGTTCTCTGGCACGAAGTGCCTTCGTTTTACGATCGCGGTTCGGATGAGCGAATCTACACCACGCGGCTCGACGAGGACGGCACGACGAGCGTGATTTTCGGCGACGGAACGACCGGCGCTCGGCTGCCGACGGGGCAGGAAAACGTCACGGCAAAATATCGGAAAGGGATCGGACTCGGCGGCATGGTCAAAGCAGACCGGCTTACGCAATTGCTGACGCGGCCTCTCGGAGTGAAGGGCGTGACCAATCCTGTGGATGCGAGCGGAGCCGCCGATCCCGAAGTGTTGGAGGACGCGCGGCGCAATGCACCGCGGACGGTCCTGACCTTCGGCCGGATCGTTTCGCTCGAAGACTATGAAGATTTCGCCCGCGGCTTCAGCGGCATCGGCAAAGCTCTGGCCACGCCGATGTGGTTTGGCGAAAAGCGCGGCGTGTTTTTAACGATTGCGGCATCCGGCGGCGCCGAAGTCGAGGACGACAGCAACCTTTTTCAAAAGCTGACAACCGCGATCAATAACGCCGGCGACTCTCGGGTGCCGTTTCGGATCGACTCGTATCAGCCGCGGTTCTTTCGTATTTCCGCAGCCATCAAGATCAATCCCGATCTCGACGCAGATAAAGTATCGGCGCGGGTGGAACAGAATCTGCGCGATGCCTTCTCCTTCGATAACCGCGCGTTCGGACAGCCCGTTCATCTGAGCGAAGTCGTCGCCGAAATCCAGAACACATCCGGCATCGTCGCCGTCGTTGTGAATGAATTTTATCGCTCGGATCAGACGCCGGAACGGCGAATCCGGATTCCGGCGGCGGTCCCGAAACCCGGCGATCAACAAGTTTTTCCCGCCGAGCTTCTCATGCTCGATCCGCGGCCCCTCGAGCTGGAGCTGATGCAATGAACTTTGACGCGGAAAAACTCTATTCGCTGCTGCCGGCGATCTACCGGGTGCGCGACGACGACGTCGCTGCGCAGCTCGGGCTGCTGCTGACCTTCGAGGAAGAAAACGAGTTGCAGCAGCTGCTTGCGTTGGGCGCCAGTGCGGACGCGGCGCAAAGCCAACGGCGCCAGGAGCTTTCGAACAAAAAACTCCGGAGCGGTGGCCCGCTGAAGGCGCTGCTTTCGATCATCGCCGAACAGGCGGCGGTGCTCGAAGAAAATCTCGACCAGCTCTACGACGATCTGTTCATCGAGACCTGCGCGGAGTGGGTCGTTCCGTATATCGGCGATCTCGTTGGCGCGCGAAATCTCTTCGCGTTCTCCGGCGGGAGCTTCAGTCAAAGGGCCTATGTCGCCAACACGATGGCGTATCGCCGGCGCAAGGGAACGGCGGCTGTGCTCGAGCAACTCGCGCGCGACGTTACCGGATGGAGCGCGAGCGTCGTCGAGTACTTTCAGTTGCTTGCGACCACGCAGTACGTGAATCATTCGCGGCCGGAAAATCTTTCGGTCGCGAGCATACGTCATCGGACGTTCAGCGGATTATACGAGGGTTTTTCCGCCGCAGACTCCACGTCTGCGGATGCCGCGCAATGGAACGCGCTGGAATACTCCGACACTCCCTTCGACAAGCTCGCACATACCGGGGAGGTGCGCCGGATCGCTTCGCGCCGCGGCCGCTACAACATCCCCAACCTCGGCATTTTCCTTTATCGTCTGAGGAGCTTTCCGCTGACGCAAGCTCCGGCATTCCGGCTGGACGACAGGCGATACCTTTTCGATCCGCTGGGCAGAGACACCGCGCTTTTCAACCAGCCCGTCATCGAAACCGATATAAATCAGCTCGCGGAGCCGATTAATGTTCCCCTGCCGATCGGCCGCAGCGTGCTCGATCGCTACTTTGATTCTTATTACGGCGTGGATCCCGACGGCGCCGTGAAAAGCCTGCTGCTCAACGTGAACGGCAACGACGTGCTGCCGCCCGGCGGGTCGGCAGTTCCGGCCAGTCCGCCCGAGTTGACGACGTCCGATCTTGTCGTCTGCAATTTGAGCGACCTGAAAGATGCCGGCGGCAACGTGATCGGCTGGGCGCACAA
>DASWZY010000065.1:0-17138 GCA_036407055.1 Binatia bacterium | reverse complement strand
GCTTTCCAGTGCGCTTCTCTGCGGCGCTTTCGCCTACTTCCTGACCGAGCCTGTAGCGGCACCTCCCCCACCGGCACCGCCTCCGCCACCACCTCCTCCTCCGGCGCCGAAAGCGGAACGGACGATTATTCTCGACAATGTCTTGTTCGACTTCGACAAGACAGCGATCAAGCCTGACGGCGCAAAGATACTGGATCGGCTGATCGCGTTCTTGAAAGAGAACCCCGACAAGAAAGTGGCGCTCGAAGGCCACACCGACTCGGTCGGCACCGAGCAGTATAACCAGAGATTGTCCGAACGGCGCGCCGCCTCTGTGAAAGACTATCTCACCAGGCGCGGCGTACAGTCCGCCCGGATCTCGACGCGGGGCTTCGGCGAGACGAGACCGATCGCGGACAACAAGACGGCCGAAGGGAGAGCTAAGAATCGGCGCGTCGAGATTAAAGTTCAGTAGGAAAAGAGTATAAGTCTAGAGATGAGGCGGCAGACGAGAATGAGAAGAGCGATCTTAGGATTGTTCTTCTTGTTCTCGCTGCCGCCTTTTTTCGTCCAGGCGCAGGAGACAAAGACTCAGGCGCAGGACGTCAAGAGCTGGGCGGCGAAGACAGCCGAGTACAAGCAGTGGCTGGACCAGATGCACGGCGAGGACTTTAAGTTTTGGACGCGGCTAGACGGGAGTCGCCGGCCGCACAAGCTTTACGTAGGGGAAGGGTTCACGAAAGCGGATTTCAAGGAGCAGGAGCAGTTTGTCGAGGTATTTTCACACTACCTGGCAGGGCACCCGGATAAGTACATGTTGATCGACCTCTACGATGCGCGCACGGGGGAGGCGATCGGGGAGTTCGGCTGGGGTGGCTTCAAGCTCTTTAATGCCGCCCATGCAGAAAACCAAGATCAAAGTCCCGCTGTCTTAGATAAACCCTCCGTAACCACTGAGAAGATGCCCGCAGCCGATAATAAAATTCCCGTGAGCGACAAGCCGGTTCGCTAAGTTCGCCCGTTAAAAATTTGATTGGCGGAGAAGGGAGGGAGTCGAACCCTCCGGGCACCTTACGATACCCAGACTGGTTTTGAAGACCAGCGCCACCACCGGGCAGCTTCCTTCTCCCTGTAAATCCTGAAACCCTAACATTTTTCGCTGCAAGCGCCAACCGTATCACGCGCGAGCGGTTTCGACTCGCACGTTTTTTCTGGAGCTTTGTCTCAATTTGATGTAGATACGGTTATTACCTGATGGGTTTTCGACGCATCATCAAACCCTTCGTACTGATCTTCCTCCTCTTTTCTCTGCTTCCTTCAAGTACGCGCGGCGGTCTCCTGACCGATTCGAAGCAGTTGCAAGCTCAAGGCCCCGCATTTACCTGGGACAACGCGCGCTCGCGCAGCGTTAGAATCGTCCTACAGCCGAAGGCTGGCGGCGCTGCCGCTCTCATCGGCTCTGGATTTATTATCTCGCCGGACGGTTTGTTCGTAACCGCTTATCACGTGATGAGCTACTGCCTGGAGAACAACAGAAGCCGCCGGAGCGTCGTCGCGCGACTCGACTGCTCGTCGGAGCATCCGAAAGTGGCGTACCGCGCGCTCAACAACGGCGTTGAATACGAAATCGAGCTCGTGGCTTATCTAACGAGTGAAGAATCCATGAAGGCCGGTATGCAAAGCCCGGAAGAGACGATCAAATTAAAAGACTTCGTCATCGGACGACTGAAGGGACCGAAGGCCCGCTTCGATTACTGGAAGCTGAACGATTTCTCTGAAGATGTCCTCGATCAGGTTGCTCCGAGCGCGACGTTAGAGCTTAAGCCTCTCATGCCGCCGAAAAAAGTTTTCATTGCCGGTTATCCCGAAGGATCGGACTTTGCCATCGCCGACGGATTTTTGAATTTGACCGAAGAACAACGCCGCGCTTACTTCGCCTGGAATCATGAAATCTATGACCCGCTGTTTCTGGAGGCGCACGATATTCCTGCCAATACGGTTTGGGGCATACGCGTCGAGAACCATATGAGCGGCGGCGCCGTCATCGATAAAACCGGCAGTGTTATCGGGATTGTCGTCAATGCCGGCGGCCGCGCCGCCGGCGTCTTATCGATCGAGAACCTTCTCGGGACATTCTTCTCCCGCCTCCCCGATCCGGGCAGCCGTCCGGCCCTCTCGCTAGCCCCTGCAGGAATTCCATTGTATCTAGACCACACGATTTCGCATTAAGCTCGTTCGCCGGTTTATTCCGCTCAAGTATCTCCCTAAATTGACAAAGAACCTGCCCGCCCGCACGATTTTAATTGTGCGGCGGTGTTCTCGCCTCCGTCGGCGCACAAAGATTTCTAAACACGAAAGTGCGAGCAGGCGCATCGAGACTCCCTGAAAGGAGGGACGCAGTATGTGCTATTCTAATCGGCTCTCATCGGCATTGGTGCTGATGGGAGCGCTCGTTATAGGTGCGGCGCCGGTTTGGGCGCAAACCGGGTCCGGTTCGACGGGCAGTTCCACCGGTGGCTCCGCGACCGGCCAGGGATCCAGCAGCGGCATGTCCGGCAAAGGCACCGGAAGCAAGAGTCAGAGTGGTAATCTAGGAACATCAGGCAGCAGCGAAGGAAGTAAGAGCAGCACCGGCATGTCGTCATCCGGAAGCTCATCTGGTATGTCCGCCTCTTCCGACACGTCTTCCGGCATGTCGTCCTCCCATTCCACCGGAGCGGCGAAAGGCAGCGAGGAAGTAAAGAAGGTGCAGCAGGCGCTGAAAGATCAGGGGCAAGACCCAGGTCCCGTCGACGGAGTCATGGGCCCCAAAACGAAAGAAGCGTTGCGGGGTTTTCAGCAGCAGCAGGGCCTCAGCGCGTCGGGCACACTCGATAATCAAACCAAAGAAAAGCTCGGCATAAGCGGCAGCGGGTCTTCCGGCAAAAGCTCTTCGTCTCGCAGCAGCAAATCTTCGGATTCGAGCAGCCTCGGCAGCTCTGGATCCGGCTCCAGCTCCAGCCTGGGCTCCTCCGGCTCGAGTTCTTCCGGGAACTCGTCGGGCATGAGCGGTTCCTCCAGCTCCGGTATGGGCTCGTCAGGCAGCGCCGCGGGCGCTTCGGGACGCAGCTCGAAGAGCGGCGGCTCTTCATCGACCGGATCAAGCAGCGGCAGCGCTCAATAAGAAAGGGAATATAAAAGAAAACGGGCGAGAGGCCGACGGCCCTCGCCCGTTTTCTTTAGCTCGCGCAACCGCGAATGGCGCGCGCAAAAAATCTCGGACGCTTACGTTTTACGTGGCTTTATCCCGGCTTCGCTTGGTTCGTTCGCCACAATGTTCCAGCGGACATGTGCGTTTGCTCGCGTGCGGCAGTTATTATCGAATCGAGCATTGGCCGAAGCATCCCTCCCGAGTTGACCGGCGACGTTGCTGTATTTGATTCACCCCAGCGCCGCCGTTAACCCGACTGCCGCGCAGTTTGAGCAAACGCTGCTCGCCGCCGATTTTTATGCGACTGGAGGCGTGCGCCGTCCCATGATGAGGCTTACCAAAAACAACACCATGAAGACGACGAACAAGATCCAAGCGATCTCCGTGGCGGCGCCGGCGACGCCCGAGAGTCCCAGCACGCCGGCAATCAGGCCGATAATCAAAAATGTTATCGCCCAGTTCAGCATGGCTTATCCTCCTTTCCGGGGTGATTTTGCGCCTACACCTCGCTTACAAGATAGGCCGCCTCCGGACGGCTTCAACTGGGGTATTTGCCTCATGCACGTAAACAATCGCGGTCCGACTAATATTTCATTGCGGCGGATGGTATCTTGAATAGTATAAATATAAAGAGAGTTTCACGAATAGGATGTTTACAACCTATTGAGGTGAGAAGATGATCGATTTCGAGAAGGCGTTGCTCGATCCTGCGCTGGTCTTTAATAATCCCGCCGACGTGTTGCATAGTAGAGAGCTGTCGCGCAGCCAAAAGATTCAAATCCTGCAAAGATGGGAATACGACGTTCGCGAGCTCCAGGTTGCTGAAGAAGAGAGCATGCGCGGCCCGCAGTCGGTTACGCTCGATGTCGTGCTAAACGCGCTGCGAGCGTTAGGCGCAGAGTCGAAGGACCGCTCGGCGCCGACGAAACACGGCGGCAAGTAGTTGCCTAAGTTGTCGAGGCGTTAACTCTGCAGCGGTCGATGCGACGATTGGTGGATGATGGGTGGAAGCGCAGCGCGAAACGTACGCAAGCCAGGCGAGCGAACATCACAACGTAAGGATTGGACCGAGTCTCATCCGCTCGCTCGCCCCGCGAAGCTGCCCGCCTTCGTCGAGCCCGAGCTGACGACGCTGATCGATGTCGTTCCCGAGGGCGAAGAGTGGCTCTACGAAATCAAATTCGACGGCTATCGCGCGCTGTGTAGGATCGAAGACCGCCGTGCACGGTTCTTTACGCGCGAGGGAAACGACTGGACCGAGCGGTTCGGCGACTTGGCGGCCGCCGCCGCGGGTCTTCCATTGAAGGAAGCGTTCTTCGACGGCGAGATCGTCGTCCTTGAGCCGGACGGCTCGAGCAATTTCCAGTCTCTGCAAGAAGCGCTCGGCCGAAAAGAGACCGGTCGGCTCGTCTACTATGTCTTCGATCTTCTCTTCTGCAACGGTTATGACTTGAGAGTCCTGCCGCTTGCCGAGCGCAAAAAGCTCCTGGCGCCGCTGCTCGAAGATCTCCGGCGCAAAACATCCGCTATTCGCTTCAGCGATCACGTGACCGGCAACGGAAAGGAATTCTATCGGCGTGCTTGCCAAAGCGGTCTCGAAGGCATCATCGCCAAGCGCAAGGATTCGGTATATCGCGCGGGCCGCGCGCGTGATTGGTTCAAGATCAAATGCCATGCGAGTCAGGAGTTCGTGATCGGCGGCTTTACCGAGCCTTCCGGCTCGCGCACGGGCTTAGGCGCGATGCTTCTCGGCGTGAACAACGAACGGAGCGAATTGGTTTATGCCGGCAAGGTCGGCACGGGGTTCAACCGCCGCTCGCTGGAGGATCTTCGCGCACGGCTGGAGAAACTCGAAACGTCCAGTCCGCCGTTCGTCAATCCGCCGCGGCTTCCACGGCGCGAAGGCGTTCACTGGGTGCATCCCCGCTATGCGGCGGAAATCGAATTCACCGGCTGGACCCGCGACGGTATGCTGCGTCATCCCTCTTTCAAAGGGCTGCGTGAAGACAAATCCCCGCGGAAGATAGCTCGCGAGCTGCCGGAGCCGGCTCCCGCGAAAGTCGGGCAAAACTCGCGTAACCCGACGATAGGCGGTGTTACGCTGAGCAATCCTGAGCGCGTTCTCTACCTGGAATTAGGCATCACAAAACTGGACGTTGCTCGTTACTACGAAGAGATCGCCGGCTGGATTCTCCCGCACGTTAAGTCCCGTCCTTTGACGATGGTGCGCTGTCCGGAAGGCTACCTGAAATGCTTCTATCAAAAACACATCGAGGACAATCTTCCGGAATCATTCAAGCGCATCAACGTAAAGGAGCGCAGAGGCTCGGGCCGGTACGTCATGATCGATTCGCTTTCGGGTCTCATCTCGCTGGTGCAAATGGGCGTGCTCGAAATACATACGTGGGGCTCGCGCGCCGAGCACGTGGAGATGCCGGATCAACTGATCTTCGACCTCGACCCAGGCGCCGGCTTACCGTGGAAACGGGTGGTAGAGGCGGCGCGGTTTTTGCGGCGCCGTCTCGCGGCATTGGAGCTCGAGGCATTCGTCAAAACTACGGGCGGCAAAGGATTGCATGTCGTTGTTCCCATTCTCCCGCAGGTTGAATGGAACGACGCCAAACAATTTACCAAGATGATAGCGGAGAGCGTCGCGCGCGAGGCCCCTGACAGCTACTTAACGAATATGTCCAAGGCGAAGCGCGCGGGGAAAATCTTTATCGATTACCTGCGAAACGGCCGCAGCGCGACGGCCGTTGCGGCCTATTCTACGCGCGCGCGTACCGGCGCGCCGGTGTCGGCGCCGCTCCGCTGGGAAGAGCTCGATGACGTCGGTGGTCCCGGGGATTTCACGCTTCTCAACATACGTCAGCGCCTCAAGCGTTTGCGCAAGGACCCGTGGGCAACCTTTTTCACTTCACGCCGCTCGATTCTGGGCGAGATCCATAAATTCGGCGCTCGTCGCCGATGATGGCATGACGCTTGCTCGTATTTTCTCATTGAAATAACGCCGCGAGTTTTCCAATAAGCACGCGGCAGTCGGCCGCAGGGCCGGCTAGAATGAGGTAACGCGGACAGTAAAATTTACTTTCCACCGGGAAATACTTCCCTAGGGTGAACCATCAGATCGGGTAACGTTTAGGGTGTGGAATGCAACGCGTTTTAGCATCGCGTTAGGAATAAAGGAGGTGGACCATGGGAACGATCTTGGTAATTATCCTAATTCTCTTGCTGCTTGGCGCTTTACCTACGTGGCCGTATAGCGCGGGCTGGGGGTATTTCCCGAGCGGCGGTCTCGGATTGATTTTACTGATTGTCATCATTTTGGCCTTGGCCGGACGCATCTAATGTAAGTCTGCAACTAAACGCCGCCGCCTCGCTTAAGAGGAGCATCATATGACCACTCCAGCCAGTATTGGCAAACATCCCGTTCACCCCATGCTCGTCGTCATACCAATGGGGTTATGGGTATTCTCTTTGGTGGCCGATCTTTTCTCAACGGCGGGCGGCGGCGGCGTCTGGAAGATTATAGCCTTGTATACGATGGGCGGGGGAATCGCGGGCGCGCTAATCGCTGCGGTCCCGGGCTTGATCGACTTCTTTTCCCTCAAAGAAAGCCATATTCGATACCTTGCGCGTTACCACATGTTCGTCAATCTCACCGCGACCGGTATTTTCGCAGCCGATTTTTATCTGCGAGTCTCCAATTCACAGCAGGGATTCTTGCCGCTTGCCTTGTCGATCTTCGCGATCGCGGTGATCGGAGTAGGCGGGTGGCTCGGCGGGGAGCTGGTTTATGTGCAGGGCGTCGGCGCTGTGCCGCCGGCGGCTCAGCGGCGACACGCTCCCGAGCTGCGCGCCATTCCAGGGGGGCGAGCGCGGCGGGTCGTGTAATGCGATCCAGCGAAAAAATCGTTGCCGCCGCACTGCGGCTCACATCTACAATACTTCGCTAAAAGTGCTAGTTCAAAATCAGAGGCAGAAAGAGAAGCCAAGCCGTCGGCAGCAAGTAGGCGCAAGGGGTGGAACATGAATGACGATGACGAGGCCCATATGTCGATTCGAATAGCGCTGCCGCGTCATCGCTGCAGCGAGGTGCGCGACGTCATCGAAGTGCTTTCCGCGCTAGAGGATGTTTACGACCATGTATATACATGGCACGAGCTCGCTTGCGCCGCCGATGCCGTCAGACACGCGGCGCGCGAAGCGCCGAGTCGCAGGTCGCTGCCCGACCTCGCCGACGTGCATGATTTGGTTCCGGTCGAGCGCCGTCTTTGTCTCGCTCGCATCGAGGTGGAGGAGCCGGCGTTCGTCGAAGTTGTCGGCGCACGCTATCCGCTCGAAGTGATTTATAGCTACCTGCGCGAGCGCGGTAACGGCAACGGCAATAAAAAAGTTTGCGCCGTCGAGCGAATCGAGCCGGTCTGCAGCGAGATCGATCATCTCTGCGAGTCGAGCCTGCCGGAAAGCGAAATTCAGGAGGCGCTGTCGCGCCACTTGATTGCGCCGTTGAAGCGGCTCGAACGGCTCGAAGGCATTCACATTTACGATAACGATGAGCCGGGCAAGGCGCCGGTACCGCGCCGGCGTTCGGATCGACCGCCTGTCGACATTTCGCCTTTGGCGCGGGAGCACTAATTATGGCGCGCAATGGAAGACGGGCTTCACGTCGGAAAGCATCGGCACGGAGATCGACGGGTGCGCGAGCGATATGGCGCGGCAGCTTGAGCTTCGGCCTGGTGAACATTCCCGTGGCTCTCCACGGTGCGGAAACTTCCAACGATCTCAGCTTTAAGCTGCTCGACCGCAGGAATCTTGCGCCCGTCCATTATCGTCGCGTCAATGAAGAGACCGGCAAGGAAGTGCCTTGGGAAGACATCGTCAAAGGCTACGAGTACGAGAAAGGCGAATACGTGCCGATGACGGACGCCGACTTCGAGCGAGCGAACAGCGAGGCGACGCAAACGATCGAAATCACCGATTTCGTCGACCAGAGCGATATCGAGCCAGTCTACTACGATAAGCCTTATTATTTGGCGCCCGCAAAAAATGCCGGCAAAAGTTACGCGCTGCTTCGCGAAGTGATGCGGAGGACAAAGACCGTCGGCATCGCGAAAGTCGTTATTCGGTCGCGACAGCATCTCGCCGCCGTCTTCCCGCAAAAGTCGGCTCTGGTTCTCGAGCTTCTGCGCTTCGCGGACGAGCTGCGCGATTTGTCGGCGCTGGATCTTCCAGGCGATGTCGCGATCGGCGAGAAAGAGCTCAAAATGGGGGAGCGTTTAATCGAGACCATGGCCGACAAGTGGCAACCGGAAAAATACCGCGACGACTACAGAGAAGACCTGCTGGCCTTAATCGACCGCAAGGTGCAGGAAGGCAAGACGAAGGTCATCGACGAAACGCGTCCGCAAGCGCCTAAGCGGCGGGCGAAGGTGATCGACATCATGGATCTGTTGAAACGCAGCGTCGAGCAGGCGGGGCGGAGGGAGGAGACTCCGAGGCGGCGCAAAGCGAGCTGAAATGATTCCACGAGGCTCACCGCATGGATGATGCCGCTTCTCTGAATCGCCCCGTGAATCGCTTCATGCGAGCGAGAGATTCCGGCGAGGAAGTGCACTCATGGTAACCGCGGCCGACGTGCTCGTTGACGCGCTCTGCGAATGGGGGGTAAGCGTCGTTTTTGGTCTTCCGGGCGACGGCATCAACGGCATCATGGAAGCGCTGCGCAAGCAACGGGAAAACATCCGCTTCGTGCAGGTGCGACACGAAGAGTCCGCCGCGTTCATGGCGTGCGGCTACGCGAAATATACCGGGAAGCTCGGCGTTTGCCTCGCGACATCGGGACCGGGCGGCATTCATCTCCTGAACGGTCTTTACGACGCGAAGCTTGACGGCCAACCGGTGCTCGCGATTACGGGACACCACTATCACGACCTTATCGATACGCATGCGCAGCAAGACGTCGATTTGGATAAAGTTTACATGGACGTCGCCCTTTACAATGCTCGGGTTATGGGACCGTCGCACGTCGAGGAAATCGCGAATATCGCTTGCCGAACCGCGCTCGGTCGACGCGGGGTTACACATATCAACTTCCCGATCGATTTTCAGGAGCAGGAGATCGAGGAGCATTCGAAGCGAAACGTCCCCGGGCACGTTTCGCATGTCCCCGCGTCGGTTGTCGAGTTGCCGCCGGAAACCGCCTTGAAGAATGCCGCCGCGGAACTCAACGAAGGAAAGAGAGTCGCGATACTCGCCGGCCAAGGCGCGCTCGGCGCGGACGCCGAGCTGGAAGCGGCGGCGGAGAAATTGGCCGCGCCGATCGTCAAGGCGCTGCTCGGCAAGGCGGCGGTCCCCGACGACAGTCCTTACACGACCGGCTCGATCGGTCTTTTGGGTACGCGGCCGTCGCAGGAGGCGATGGAGAGCTGCGATACGCTTTTCATCGTCGGCAGCTCGTTTCCTTACATCGAATTCCTGCCCAAGCCGGGACAAGCGCGCGGCGTCCAAATCGATCTGGATCCGACGCGCATCGGACTCCGGTATCCGATCGAGGTCGGTCTCGTCGGCGACAGCCGCGCCACATTGAAGCGGCTTTTACCGCTGCTCGAGTGGAAGCAAGACCGCAGCTTCCTGGAAAAAGCCCAGGAAGGCATGCGCCAATGGTGTAAGCTCATGGAAATCCAGGGGACGCGTCCCGACAAGCCGATGAAGCCGGCGGTCGTCGCGAGGGAACTGGGCAAGCGCCTCGCACCCGAAGCGATTGTCTCGTGCGACTCGGGGACGATTACCACCTGGTTTGCGCGCCAGATACCCGCGCGGCGAGGACAGAAGTTCTCGGTATCGGGAACGCTCGCGTCGATGGCGAACGCGCTCCCGTACACGATCGCGGCGCAGATCGCCTACCCTGAAAGGCAGTGCGTCGCGTTCGTCGGCGACGGTGGATTTTCGATGCTGATGGCGGAATTCGCTACGGCGGTAAAATACCGCCTGCCGATTAAAGTCGTGATCGTTAAAAACAATGCCCTGGGGCAGATCAAATGGGAGCAGATGGTTTTCTTGGGTAACCCGGAATACGGCTGCGATCTGCATCCGATCGACTTTGCCGCCTTTGCGCGCGCCTGCGGCGGCACGGGCTTTACCGTCGACGATCCGGCTGATTGCGGCCGGGTACTCGAGGAGGCGCTTGCCGCTCCCGGCCCGGTCATCGTCGAGGCGATCGTAGATCCCTACGAGCCGCCTATGCCCGCCAAGGTTACGCTCGAGCAGGCGACCAAATTCGCGAGATCGCTCGCGCGCGGCGAGCCCGACAGATCGAAGATCGCATGGACGGTCCTGTCGGACAAAGTGCGCGAGCTCATCTGAGGTAGCAATGCAGGTAATCGGACTTGACGAGTTGCGGGGACTTACGGCGAACGGCGCCATTCTCGTGGAAGTCCTGCCGAAAAAGGAATACGAGCGAGCGCATTTGCCGCGAGCGATCAGTTTGCCGCTTACCGATCTGTATCCATTCTCCGCCAACGCCCTCACCAAGGATCGACTCACTGTCGTTTACTGCTACGACTCGCAGTGAGATTTGAGCCGGAGGGCCGCGGCGCGGCTCGATCATATGGGATATACGCACGTTTTCGCTTACGAGGGCGGAAAGGCCGAATGGATGGCCTTCGATCTGCCGATCGTGCGCGGGCGCGACTTGCCGGCGCTCGTGAGCGACGTCGTCGAGCGGGATGTGCCGCGCTGCCGACCGGAGGATTCGATCGGAGCGGCGCGTGACGCAGCTTACGACCGCGGCATGGATATTTGTCCCGTAGTTAACGACGCCGGCGTTCTCCTGGGTCTTTGTACGCGCGTCTCGTTGCACGCGCATCCGTCGATCGCTGTCGAGCTTGTGATGGAGCCTGGGCCGACGACCGTCCGGCCGAGTATGCCGGTCAAAGACGCAGTGAAAATGCTCGAGCGCAAGAAAGTGCGCTCGCCGCTGGTCACGACGCCCGACGGAAAGCTGATCGGATCTCTCAACGACGGAGCCGCCGCATCCGCGCGCGACGACGCGCGAAAGGGGATTTCGACATGAAAACCAAGCATCAGAATTCTGTGCGCCTCGCGGCGATGGGCGATCTACATTATACGAAAACATCGCACGGACAATTGCAGCCGATATTCGAGCAGGTCGCCGACAACGCCGATATCCTCCTCCTCTGCGGGGACCTCGTCGATTACGGCTTGCCGGAGGAGACGGAGGTTCTGGCCAAAGAATTATCGGTGGTGAAAATTCCGATGCTGGCTGTGCTGGGTAACCACGAATTGGAATCCGGCAAACAGGACGAGGTGCAGAAGATTCTGGCGGCGGCCGGCGTCAATATTCTCGACGGCAATGCATGCGAGGTGCACGGCATCGGCTTCGCCGGCGTCAAGGGCTTCGCCGGCGGGTTCGGCCAGCACGCGCTGCAGCCGTGGGGAGAGCCGGCGATCAAGAGGTTCGTTCAGGAATCGATCGACGAAGCGTTGAAGCTAGAGTCCGCGCTCGCCAAGCTGCGCACACAGCACCGCATAGCGCTGCTGCACTATTCTCCCATTCGTGCGACTGTCGAAGGGGAGCCGGACCAGATCTATCCGTTCCTGGGCTCGAGCCGTCTCGAGGAGCCGCTGAATCGCTATGGCGTCACCGCTGTATTTCACGGTCACGCGCATCACGGCAGCCCGGAGGGGCGGACGCAGACAGGAGTGCCCGTGTACAACGTGGCGATCAAGGTGCTGAGGCAGCATTTCCCCGATCAGCCCGTTTTCCGCCTCGTCGAGATTCCCGCCGAGGCGCGGGCCGACGAGGGCAATGGGATGAGCCGGGAGGTGCGGGCGTGAGCGGCAACGGTGACGAAGCCCCGACGAAGGCGGGGAAAGAGTTCTACGTCCGAGTATTGACGACGCTGACCGACGCCGGCGTGCCGTTTTTGATCGGCGGCGCTTACGCTCTCGAATGCTACACCGGGATCTGGCGCGACACCAAAGATCTCGATGTCTTCATTCATCCGGAGGACTGCAAGCGGGCGCTCGATGCGCTCGCGGGCATGGGCTGTCACACGGAGTTGACGTTCCCGCACTGGCTCGGCAAAGCCTATTGCGGGGAATACTTCGCCGACCTGATCTTCAGCTCCGGCAACGGCACGGCACGGGTCGATGATGAATGGTTTCGCTACGGCGTAGACTCGGAAATCCTCGGCTACCGCGTAAAGCTTTGTCCTGTCGAGGAGACGATTTGGTCGAAATCCTTCGTGATGGAGCGCGAGCGCTACGACGGCGCCGATATCGCTCATCTACTGCGCGCGCGCGCGAAACAGCTCGACTGGGACCGGCTCCTGCGCCGGTTCGGCCCGCATTGGCGCGTGCTCTACGGCTACGTTTTACTGTTCGGGTTCATCTATCCCGCACATCGCGCGGACATCCCGGCGCACGTCGTGGACCAATTGACGGACGCGCTGAAAAATGAGACGGCTACGCCGCCGCCCGAAACGCGCATCTGCCGGGGAACGCTTCTTTCGCGGGAGCAATTTCTCATCGACATCCAGCAGTGGGGCTATCTCGACGCCCGGCTTCTACCCGAAGGCAATATGACCAGCGCCGAGACCGATCTTTGGACGGCGGCGATTGACGAAAAAAAATAGGACAAATTTCAAGGACTCATGGCTCATCGCGTCGTTATCATCGGCGGAGGCTTCGGCGGCCTTTACGCCGCGCAATCCTTGAAGAACGCGCCGGTCGAGGTGACGCTTCTCGATCAGCGGAATTTTCACGTCTTTCAGCCGCTGCTCTATCAGGTGGCGACTGGCTGGCTGTCGCCGGCGAACATCGCCTCCACGCTGCGCTCCGTATTGAAGCGGCAGCAAAATACGCGCGTGCTCCTCGGTCAGGCGATCGACATCGATATCGGAGCCCGCCAGGTGATTCTAAGCGACGGCAGCGTGCCTTACGATACACTCATCGTAGCGACGGGCTCGCGCCACCACTACTTCGGCCACGATCAGTGGGAAGCACTCGCGCCCGGGCTCAAGACGATCGAAGATGCGACGGAGATGCGCCGGAGGATTTTCCTCGCCTTCGAAGCCGCCGAGAAGGAACCGGAGGCCAATAAGAGAAAAGACCTTCTGACGTTCGTCATCGTCGGCGGCGGCCCGACCGGCGTCGAGCTCGCCGGCGCGCTTGCGGAGATCACGCGGGATATTCTGAGAAATGATTTTCGCATGATTGATCCCGCGTCCGCTAAAATACAACTGCTCGAGGCGGCTGAACGGATATTGCCTACATATCCCCCCGACCTCTCCGCGAAGGCGGCGTCATTTCTCACCAAGGAAGGCGTGACGGTTCGCACCGGGGTCACGGTCACGGACATACGGCGCGATTGCGTCGTGGTGCGAGAGGGGCAGGGGAGTGAAGAAATCCCGTGCCGCACCACGCTGTGGGCGGCCGGCGTCAAGGCATCGTTTTTGGGAAAAATTTTAGCCGAGGCGACGGGTGCGAAGCTAGATCGAGCTGGGCGCGTGTTGGTAGAGCCGGACATGACGCTGCCGTCTCATCCGGAGATCTTCGTCGTCGGTGATCTCGCGAACTACCCGCATCAGACCGGCTCGCCGCTGCCGGGCGTCGCGCAGGTGGCGATACAGGAAGGCGAATACGCCGCTAAAGTCATCGTCGATCGTCTGGAAGGGAAACGAGCCCCGCCTTTCCATTACCACGATCGGGGCGACATGGCGATTGTAGGACGCGGAACGGCGGTCGCGAGGCTAAAAAGATTTCATCTCGCAGGCTTTTTCGCGTGGCTCGCGTGGCTTTTCGTTCACATCGCCAACCTCATCGAGTTCGAAAACAAGCTCCTCGTCCTCATCCAATGGGGCTGGGCGTATTTCCGCCGCAACCGCGCCGCGCGTCTGATCACGGGCGAGCACCGCATGCCGTGAACGCCATCGCGAAAACGTGATAATGCATTATACGGTACCGGCTTTTTCGCGCGAAATGGATTGAACGGAGCCGGCGGGCTCGTAGCTGTTGACGAAGTAAAGCGGCCTCTGCTTGCTCTCGTCAAACATCCTGCCGATGTATTCGCCCATAATACCAACGGTAATCAGCTGTACTCCCCCGAGAAAGAGGATCACGACCATTAACGACGGATAGCCGGCGACGGGGTCGCCGTGTAGCAGCGTCTTGGCGATGATGACCCCCGCATAGACAAACGCCGCGATCGCCGTCGCAAGACCTAGATAAGTCGCAATCTTCAGTGGGCCGATCGTAAACGACGTGACGCCCTCGAGGGCGAAGTTCCATAATCGCCAGTAGCTCCATTTGGTTTCGCCGCCGCTGCGCGCGTCGCGACGATAGGGTACGCCTTTTTGCGGATACCCGATCCAGGTGAAGAGTCCCTTCATAAAGCGGTGTTGCTCGCGCAGCTTCAGCAGCGCGTCGACCGCCCTGCGGCTAAGCAGCCTGTAATCTCCTGTGTCGGTGGGAATCTTGACGCGGCTGATTTGGTTGATGATGCGGTAAAAGACGTATGCCGTTGTCCGCTTCAGCCGACTGTCGCCCTCGCGTGACAGTCGCGTCGCGTAGACGACGTCGTAGCCATTTTTCCATTCTTCGATCAGTTGCGGGATCAACTCCGGCGGGTCCTGCAGGTCGGCGTCGATCAAGATCACAGCCGCTCCGCGGCTGTGATCCAGGCCAGCGGTAACGGCGATTTCCTTGCCGAAGTTGCGGCTGAGATCGATGATTGCGACGCGGGAATCCTCGGCGCGGAGCCGCCGGAGGAGCGAGAGCGTCTCGTCGTGGCTGCCGTCGTTCACATAAATGATCTCGCTCGGCAGCGATAACGAATCGAGAACGACGCTCAAGCGTCGGTGGAATTCGGGGAGGGCTTCCTGCTCGTTGTGCGTCGGCGCGACGACAGAAAGCTGGAAAGGCATAGGATGGCCAGGGGTCTCGGCACTATTCGCCGTCTGTGAAGACATGCGCGCTCTAGAGGAGCAAAACCTTTTGGATGAGAATCTAGCATAATTTTGCGGGCGCCCGCCAGCGAAGGAGACTATTGCGCTATCACATAGTGCTGCGCGCTAAGCGGCACCTTGGCCATGTACTTCTCGATCGGGACGAGGGTCAAGAGCGCTTTCGGAAAGAACAGCGCGAACCGCAGCGTCCGCTTTGCGAAGTCGTCTCGACCGAGAATCCTCCCGGAGTACCACGGCGGGACCAGGACGGCGCCCTTGTCGAACGGGCAGCTGTTAAACGCGCGTACGGTGAGGGCGCTCGTGCGCTCTTCGTCGACGATATAGAGCGGCGTACGATTCGGAAAGTAATAAGCTATTCCGCCAAGCGTAATAGCCTATTGGGTGGCAACCCGGGAACCCGACGATTCGACGCGGCCGTCGGCGTGGACCCGAAGGCATAATTGTCGTGTGGGCGCGAGCGGACATCCGTTCGCCGAATCGCTCGGCTGTAACAGACGGCCGGTGATCGCGTTGTTTCTATATCGGAGCTGCAGAGCTTTCGTGATCGCTTCATCGTCGTCGCCGATGGTATAAATGCCGCGGTACGCGTAGAACCCATAGGGACGGGATTCGCCTTCGCCCGGAGCGGCGGCGAAAAAGACCGTCCACGCTCCGCCAGAGGCGAGCTCCGAAGGGAGCGAAGCGAAGATGCGCAGCGCCGTATTCCCACAGGAAACGACCCTTTGATTCCGCGTCCAGGTCGCGGCCGAGAAAGTAAGCGCCAGGGCGCATACCGCCGCGCCGTAGACGACCGCGCTTTTTCTCGATGCCGCCTGCGCGACGCGCTCGAGCACATACGCGAGCAATAGGGCATAAAACGCTATCGACACGTAGAGATAAGTTTCCGACGGATGCTGCTGAAAGACGAGGAGAGGCAGCCAGGACGCTGCGATCGCGCCGATCAGGAATGCGACGGTCGGCCAGTCGAAGCTCCGCCGCAGCATCGGATAGCGGCGAAAAAGGCAGACGAGCGCCGCTCCGACCGCGAACAGCGAAAGGAGCGCGGCGCCGGCAAGGACGATCGCGAAGCGTTGATGCGCCGCTATTTGAGGGGGTAGAGGAGTTCCGAACAAGGAATTCGCCAGAACGGGATCGAGCGGCGTAACCAGGGCGACAGTATACATCCCGATGTTCTTGAGTATCGTCGTGGGCTCCGGAATAGCGGCGGCGGCCTGAGACCAGCCCCGGGGGACAAACAATGTCCGGAGGACGAAATAGGCCGCCATGAGAATTCCCGTTCCCGCGCAGAAGGTCGAGATATATCCAATTGAGATATGCTTGCCGCGCGCCGTGAAAAAAAAGACGGCGATGCCGACGGCCATGATTAAAAATATCACCACTTCGGGATCGTAAGTGAGAAGCGAAATCCAGCCGAGCAGCAATGCGAGAGGCAAAAGCACCGGCCACCGCGGCGACTTGAGCGACGCGAGAAAAAAAAGCAGGCCCAAAAAGAAGGCGCTGTGCGCCATGGTGTTTGTCCAGGTCGCGCCGATGATCGATTGATCGGCGAGCGGATGGAGCGCGAACAAGGCGGCCGCGGCTGCGCTCACCGGTATCGATGCGAACAGCAGATACGCGAGGGAATAGACGAGCGCGACGTTCGCCAGATGAAACCCGAGATTTCTGACACGATAATACAGGGGGTTTTCGCCACCCGCATAATAAGTCCAGAGAATAACCAGGCGGTTCAGCGGCCGATACTTCAGCGAGTTCATGTGTGGAGTCGTGAAGACTTCCGAGACATTTCGGCTGTCCTCGAAGGCCGCGCGATGCACTTCTAGGAAGTCGTCGTAAGCGCAGAAGTACGCGCCGGTCACCTTCACGTATAGCGCAGCCGTCATGGCAAAAATGAGAAGCAGATACATCCAATGTCGTTTCATGCCGAGTTATCGCTCCGCGGCCGGCTGAAGAAACGTATGCGCAAAATTTCTTGCCATAGG
>DASWZY010000064.1:0-15838 GCA_036407055.1 Binatia bacterium | reverse complement strand
GTACCCTCGTCTTTTTCGTGCCGGTCAACGCGTCGGTTACGATGCGCCGCATTTCAGCCTGCTGCTCTTCGATCGACAGTGTGGCGTCAATGACCACCAACCCGAATTCCTCCACCATCTTCTCGTATTCCTCGATGATGCGCCCCTGAAAGATACGGAAGCTTTCCTCGAGGTCGTCGCTGAGATCGAGATCCATGCCGGCTTCGTAGTACTTCATCGCGTCGCGGCCGCCGAGGATGCGCTTGGTCGCGACATCCAACGGAGTGCGGAAATAGAACGCGACCGTCGGCTTGACCGCGAAGCCGTAGAGGCTGCGGACCCAGTCGGGATGGACGCCGCGCACGACGTCGCGGGCAAAAGCGGTATAGATGTAACGGTCCGCGAGCACGACTGCGCCTGCTTTAAGCGGGGGAATGATGTCGTGTTCGGTGCGGTCGGCGAAGTCCGTGGCGTGAATGAGGCTGAACGTCATCGGCGTCAGCATCTTTTTTTTCTTGCCCCGCTTCGTCACGTCGCGAACGAGCGGCGATGAGTTCCATTCGCTGAACGACGCGACATATCCTTCCGACTCGAGCCATTTGTGCAGGAGCGACAGCTGCGTGCTCTTGCCCGATCCGTCGATCCCTTCAACTATGAAGAGACGGCCGGGAAAGCGATGCTTGCCGTACATTTTCATGCTGGCCGGCACTGCGCTCCTCCTTTCGCGAATACGATTTCACGGCCGGAATGCTCACCAAGCGGCGCTCCGGCAGAATCACCGCCGTCAGGCTGCCGCCGTAGACACAGCCGGTGTCGATCCCGATCGCGTTCTTCGTCACGTGCGGGGCATTGAATACCCAGTGGCCGAATACGGCCGTCTTGCCTTCGTATTGGTCGAACCATGGAGCATTGGAATCGCCGCACGTCCGGATGGTGGTCAGGTCCTCCACGGTTTGCCGCTCCAGAGAAATCCCGGGCCTAAGCCCGGCATGCACGACCAGCTGATCGCCGAGGTCGATCAGCTTGGGGAACCCGGCGATCCATTTCATATAACCGTCGAAAAGACCCCCTAAGCCTGTGACCGTCAGCAGCTGCGGCCTGCCTAAAGTAATGTCCTGCCGCCGCCAAAAACGCAACAGGTCATGTTCATGGTTGCCGAGCACCGATTCGCAGCGCCGGGTAGCCCGGACGAAGTCGAGCACCTCGCGGTCGGCAGGCCCTTTGGTGATGAGATCTCCGACGAAGATGAGGCGATCGGTCGGCCTTATTTGGATCTCCTCCAAAAGCGCCCGGAGCTCAAAGTAGCAGCCGTGCACATCACCGATACTTATGACTCGGTCCATGCCCATCACATATAGGGCCCGAGCGTTACAATCATGTTACGAAACCATGAAAACTACGAAATCCGGATTTCTAGGCTTCATCATTTTTTAATGCACCCTTCACCCAACCGTCACCCGCGACGGTTATCTCACCTTTACCGAAGTAAGTATTCAGCCTTGGGAAAGCACAAACAGCCGTAATCGAGCGTTCACGGTTTCGTAACTAAGTCGTAACAGTCCTGAATTATTAACCTTTAACAAGGAGAAAACTATGAAGCGTAGCCTGGTTGTAATCATCGCAGCCGTCGCTTTCGCCCTGGCGGCTGCTGCTGCCCATGCCGGCTGCCCGACCAAGGGAGCTAAAGAGCTTACCGGGGCGGGCGCGACTTTCCCGTACCCGCTCTATTCCAAGATGTTTGCCGAGTATGTAAAGGCTTGTAATGTCAAGGTTAATTACCAGTCGATCGGTTCGGGCGGCGGTATCCGCCAGCTGCAAGAGCAGACGGTCGATTTCGGCGCCTCGGACGGCATCATGGACGAGAAGCAGAAAGCGGAGGCCAAAAACGGCGCCGTTTTGCATATCCCGACCGTCGCCGGCGCCGAGGCTATAGTCTATAACCTGCCGGGCGTCCAGCGTGGGCAATTGAAGCTTACTTCTGATGTATTAGCATATATCTACCTGAAAAAGATCAAGACTTGGAGCGATGCGCGGATTAAGGCGCTCAATCCGGGGCTCAATCTCCCCAGCACGGATATCGCGGTCGTTCACCGCTCGGACGGCTCCGGGACAACCTTCATCTTCACGAATTACCTCGCCAAGGTCAGCCTGGAATGGAAGGACAAGGTCGGCTTCGCCACGTCGGTCAACTGGCCCGGCGATGTCGGCGGCAAAGGGAACGAAGGCGTGGCCAATTCTGTGCAGCAGATCCCCGGCGCGATCGGCTACGTCGAGCTCGCATACGCGAAGCAAAACAACATGGCTTGGGCGCAGCTTAAGAACAAAGCCGGCAACTTCCTGGAACCAAGCCTCGATAGCGCTGCGCTGGCCGCGGATCAGACGAACCTCCCGGACAACATGGAAGTCATGGTCACCGACAGCGCGAACCCGAAGGCCTACCCGATTACCGGTTTCACATGGCTACTCGTCTACGAGAACATGAAAGACGATGCAAAGGCCGACGCCGTCGCGCAGCTCGCCTGGTGGATGATTCACGAAGGCCAGCAATACGCCGTACCGCTTGATTACGCGCCGCTCAAAGGGCCCGCGTTGAAAAAGGCGGAGGCCTTGGTGAAAAAGATCAAAGGCAATGGAAAGCGGATATTGAACTAAAAAGAGTCTGGAATGCAGAGCGAGCCGCAAGCAATCGACCGGTCGTTCATTCAGAGCAGCGCCGGCAGAAGTAAAACACGCGATGCCCGGGTGCGGAACCTGGGCGATCGCGTCTTTTACCTGACCGCCCGCACTTTAGCCATCTGCGTCATCGTACTTGCGCTCCTTCTGGTCGCGGACCTTTTTCGCGGCTCGTGGGAATCGATTCGCCAATTCGGCCTCGGTTTCATCGTAGGCACGACCTGGGACCCGGTCGCGAGAATTTTCGGAACGCTCCCGACGATTATCGGTACCCTCGTGAAGGCGGCCATAGGCCTTCTCATCGCCGTGCCGATCAGTATCGGCTCGGCGGTTTTCATCACATTCTATGTTCCGAAATGGGTCCGCCCGATTATTTCATATCCGATCGAGCTGCTCGCCGGCATTCCCAGCATCGTATTCGGCCTCTGGGGCCTATTCGTGATGGTTCCAGTTATCCGCGTCGTGCAGATCTGGCTGAAGGCTCACTTCGGCTGGTTTTTTCTCTTTGACGGCCCCGCCGTTTACGGCGTCGGGGTTCTCTCCGGCAGCGTGATCCTAGCGATCATGATCATTCCGATCATCACGGCGGTCTCGCGCGACATCCTGCTTACGGTTCCGCGCCTCCAGATCGAGGGCATGCTCGCGCTCGGCGCGACGAAATGGGAAGCGATCTCAAGAGTGGCGCTCCCCTATGCGCGCGTGGGATTGGTGGGCGCGGTGATCCTCGGATTGGGCCGTGCGATCGGCGAGACGATGGCCGTGACGATGGTCGGCGGCAATGCGTTCGCGTTAATCCAGTCCTTGTTCGATCCGGTTCATAGCATGGCGAGTCAGATCGCGAGCGAGTTCACCGAGGCGACTTACAGCCTCTACGTTTCGTCGCTGATTTACGTCGGGCTGATCCTGTTCGGCATCACGATCTGCGTCAGCCTGCTCGCGCAGCTTCTCATCTGGCGCTTGTCGAAAGGAAAGGTAGCGATCTTCGAATGAGCGCTGTGAACGCAGCCGTGTCGCGTCGTCGCTTTCTCCGCCGCAAGGTGACGGAGCGTCTAGCCGTCGCTGCCCTGGTCCTATGCGCCGGTGTTACGATTTTCTTTCTCGCGACGATCCTGGGATACGTTCTGTATAACGGCGCGGGCGCCGTCAACTGGGAGTTCCTCACTGAGCTGCCGCTGCCGCCCGGCGAGACCGGCGGCGGCATCGCGAACGCCCTCGTCGGCAGCGTGCTGGTCGTGCTCTGCGCCGCAGCGATGGCGGTCCCCATCGGCCTCGGCGCGGCCGTTTTCGTGAACGAATTTCCCAGCGCCGGGTTCGGCCGCTTCGTACGGTTTTTGGCCGAGGTTTTGACCGGCGTGCCGTCGATCGTAGTGGGACTCTTTGCTTACGCGCTCGTCGTAAAGCCGCTCGGCGGGTTCTCGGGACTTTCCGGCTCAGTCGCCTATGCCTTTATCATGATCCCGATCATCCTCATCAGCGCGCACGAGGCCTTCCGCCTCGTCCCCGACTCGCTCCGTGAAGCGTCGCTCGCGCTCGGCATACCCAAGTGGCGCACGATACTCCGGGTCGTCCTGCCCGTCGCTTCGCGCGGATTGATTACCGGCGTCGTCCTGGCGGTCTCTCGCGCGCTTGGCGAGGCCGCGCCGATGCTCTTCACGGCTTTCGGCAATCCGTTCTGGAATTTGAATATCGGAAAGCCGATTGCGACCGTGCCGCTGCTTATTTACACTTACGCGACGAGCCCGTACAAGGACTGGCATCAAAAGGCCTGGGCCGCCTCGTTCATTTTGCTCGTCGTCGTTCTCGTCACGAGCGTGCTCACGCGAGCCTTCTTACGAGGTAAGTCGCATGAACAATGAACATTTGGCGGTCAACGAGGAACGTGAGATGAACGAGTCGGCGCGATCGGAGTATTCGGAGCCTACGGAACAGCCACAGCCCGAAGAGACTCGCATCGAGGTGGAAGACTTGAGCGTCTACTACGGCAAAACGAAAGCCGTGAAAAACGTGAGCCTCGCGATCAAAAGCCGCAAAGTCACGGCGATTATCGGCCCTTCCGGCTGCGGCAAGTCGACTTTTATCCGCTGTCTCAATCGCATGCACGAAGTCACTCCGGGCGCGAAAGTCGAGGGCAAGGTGCTTCTCGACGGCGTCGATCTCTACGGCGCCGGAACCGATCCCGTCGAGGTGCGCCGTAAGGTCGGCATGGTCTTTCAGAAGCCCAACCCCTTTCCTACAATGTCGATCCACGACAATGTGATAGCCGGCTTTCGTCTGAACGGCAGCCGCGACCGGCGCCTGCTCGAAGATAAAGTGGCAAAGAGTCTGCGGGCTGCGGCGCTGTGGGACGAGGTCAAAGACCAATTGCACCAACCCGGGACGAGCCTTTCCGGCGGACAGCAGCAGCGCCTCTGCATTGCGCGCGCGCTTGCGGTCGAGCCGGAAGTGCTGCTCATGGACGAGCCGTGCTCCGCGCTCGACCCGATAGCAACCGCCAAGATCGAGGAATTGATTCACGAGCTCAAGGACACCGTCACGATCCTCATTGTGACGCACAACATGCAGCAAGCCGCACGGGTGTCGGATTTTACTGCTTTTTTCTATATGGGGGAACTGGTAGAATTCGGCGTGACGAGCAAAATTTTCACCAACCCCGACAAGCGGCAGACCGAGGATTACATCACGGGCAGGTTCGGTTGAGACCATTTGCAGAGCTTGAGCCCTCGGTCCTCCGATGGAGGGATTTATGCTGAGCCAGCATACCGACAAAAAATACGGCGAAGATCTTAAGAAGCTCCGCGAAGACATCCTCTACATGGGCGGACTCGTCGAAGACCAGATTCAAAAAGCGGTCAGCTCGCTCGTCGAGCGCGATTCCAAGCTCGCCGAGACGATCATCCAGCGCGACCATGAGGTGAACCGCCTCGACGTCGAGATCGACGATCTCTGCATCCAGCTGCTCGCGCTGCACCAGCCGGCCGCGCGCGATCTGCGTTTCATCACGACCGCGCTCAAAATCACGACCGATCTCGAGCGCATCGGCGACATGGCGGTGAATATCTGCGAGCGCGCGCTCGAGCTGAACGAAGAGCCGCGGCTCAAACCTTACATCGATATCCCGCGCATGGCGCGCATCTCGGAAAGAATGATCCGCGAAAGCCTCGACGCTTTCGTGCGCGAGGATACCTCCCTCGCGCTCAAGGTTTGCAAAGAGGACCAGGAAGTGGACGATCTCAACAGCCAGATCTTCCGCGAGACGATCAGCTTTATGATCGAAGACCCCCACACGGTCAGCCGCGCGATGAAAATCAGCTCGATCTCGAAGTATCTCGAGCGCATCGGCGACCACGCGACCAATATCGCCGAGATGGTGGTCTTCATGGTCAAGGGAAAGAGCATCCGGCACATGAAGGATATCCCGCAGACGATCTGAAGAGTTTCCATGCCAGGCAGAAAAATTCTCGTCGTCGAAGACGAACCGGACATTCGCAAGCTCGTACACTATAATCTCGCGCAGGAGCGGCTGCAGACCGTCGAAGCCGAGGACGGCGAAAAAGCGCTCCGCATTCTCGAGCGTGAAAAACCGGACCTGATCATCCTCGATCTCATGCTTCCCGGCCTTTCCGGCCTGGAGATATGCAAGCGGCTGCGCGAGCGGCCCGAGACCACGCGCATTCCGATTCTCATGTTGACGGCGAAGGCGAGCGAGGCCGACCGCGTCGTCGGCCTCGAAATGGGAGCGGATGATTATCTAACCAAGCCGTTCAGCCCGCGCGAATTGGTCGCGCGCGTCAAGGCGATCCTCCGCCGCAGCGACATGCAGGGCGCGTCTCCGATCGTCGACGTGTACGAAAAAGGCGGCTTGAAGATGAATTTCGCCACCTACGAAGTGACGATCCGCGGGAAACCCGCGCGCCTCACGCTGAAGGAGTTCGAGCTGCTGCGCTTTCTCGTGCAAAATCCCAACCGCGTGCTCACG
Organism: Binatia bacterium; assembly: GCA_036407055.1. Taxonomy (GTDB): domain Bacteria; phylum Desulfobacterota; class Binatia; order UBA9968; family UBA9968; genus JAJPJQ01. The sequence continues at coordinate 9,210 of DASWZY010000064.1, read as the reverse complement.
CGCGACCAGCTGCTGGACCGCGTCTGGGGCGGCGACGTTTTCGTCGATCCCCGTACCGTCGACGTGCACATCCGGAGACTCCGTAAGGCGATCGAAAAGAACGACAGCAAACCCGAGTGGGTGCTCGCCGTTCGCGGCGTCGGTTACAAATTCGATGAAAAGGCCCTGGAAAAGTAGAGCCGCGCTCAATTTCTTTCTCGCGTATCTCGCCATCGTTCTCTTTCTCTCGGTCGTTTTCTATTTCTATGCCGCGGGCGCCGTCAAAGAGTTCCACGTTGGCACGCTGTCGAACAGGATGGCCGAAGAGGCGCGCATCGTCAGCCGGCTTTTGCCGGCCGGTATCGAAGGAAGCGCGCTCGACGAAATTCTTCGCGGACTCGAGCGCGACCTCGGCGTGCGCATCACCGTCATCGCGCTCGACGGCAAGGTTCTCGGAGACTCGGAAGAGGCATCGAGCGCGATGGAAAACCACGGCAGGCGGCCGGAAGTGCTCGCAGCGGTGTCCTCGGGCACCGGAACGAGCTCGCGCTACAGCACGACGGTAAAGCACGAGATGCTCTATCGCGCCGTCCTCGAGCCCGAAAAGCGCCGCATCGTCCGTCTCTCAGTGCCGCTCGGCGCGGTCGAGGAGGCCGAAGGGTCTATACGACGCGCAATTCTCGGCGGCCTGCTTTTATTTTCCGGGCTCGGGCTGTCGCTGGCTTTCGTCTTTTCGCGCCAGCTCGAACGGCGCGTGCAGCGCATGGTGGAGTTTTCGGAGAACGTCTCGCACGGGTCCTTTCCGGCGCCCATCCCGCTCGGCAGGGAGGACGAATTCACAATCCTCGAGCGCAATCTCAATTCGATGAGCCTCGCGATTCAGGAAAAAATCCGCGGTATCGTGAGCGAAAAGGAAAAGCTGGATTCCATCCTGCGCTGCATGACCGAAGGCGTTCTGGTGCTCGACACCCGCGGTCGGCTGATTCTCTCGAACCAGAACGCCCAGCGGATGTTCGGCCTCCCGCACCCGACGCCTCAGGGCGCGTCGCTGATGGAATTCTCGCGCCACCCGGAGATGCGGAAACTCATCGACGATATCCTTGCGCGCGATCTCTCCTCGGAGCGGTTCGTCAAGGACATATCCTTCGACGACGCCCGCTGGCTCAGCGCGACAGCCGTCGACTTGCGCGGCGCGGACGAAAAACCGGTCGGCTACATTCTCGTTTTTCACGACGTCACGGAGCTCAAGCGGCTGGAGACGATGCGGGCGGACCTCGTGGCCAACGTCTCGCACGAGCTGCGCACACCGCTGACGGCGATTCGCGGATACGCTGAGACGCTGCTGCAATCGCCGCCGGCCGATCCGAGAGAAGCCGAGCGATTTCTCGATATCATCCAGCGCCATTCCGAAAGACTCGGACGGCTCATCGACGACCTCCTCACGCTCTCGGACCTCGAATCCGGCAAGATCCATCTAAATCAGGACAAACTCCGTCCCGCCGACCTGATCCATCGCGTGCTGGAGATCTTTCAAGACCGCGCGGCGAAGAAGAATATTACTCTCTCCGAGCACTTGGCGGCGAATTTGCCGGAGATCGTCGGGGACACCGACCGCCTGCAGCAACTGCTTATCAATTTGGTGGACAACGCGCTTAAATATACTCCCGAGGGCGGAAAAATCGAGGTTGCGGCGGCGACGGCCGCCGGCGATGATGGCCGATTGGTGGAGATCGCCGTCAGCGACACCGGCTGCGGAATTCCCGACAAATATCTGCCGCGCCTGACGGAACGTTTTTACCGGGTCGATAAGGCGCGTTCGCGCGAGATGGGCGGCACCGGGCTCGGACTCGCAATCGTCAAACACATCGTTCAGGCCCACGGCGGCCGGTTGGAGATCGAAAGCCGCGTCCAAAAAGGAACGACCGCAAGGGTCTTCCTGCCCGTAGCGTACTCACCGTCGGCCGCCGTGGCCAGCCGTTGATCGTTCCCATCAGAATTGCGGCGCGCGTTTGAAGCCGCGGCTTCCGCATGCTAGCATCGCCCCCGCTTGTCGGATAAGACGCTGTTCAGGGACGGCGACAGCGGCTCACTCAATCATTACGAGGACATTATTATGGTGCGGTTTCAGTTCCTGCCGGGGGAAACTCAGTTTTACGACTGGTTCGAAAAAGCCACCGCCAACCTTCTCGAGGCGGCGCAGCAGCTCCAGGACCTCTTCGACATGTACGACAACGTGGAAAATCGCGTAGCCCGTATTACTGAGCTGGAGCACCGCGGCGACTTCATGGTTCACGAGGTAATGCACCTCCTGATGCACACGCTCATCGTCCCGCTCGACAGTGAGGATATCGAGCGCCTCATTTCCTCGCTCGACGACGCGCTCGACAACATCGAGGCCGTCGCTGTGCGCATGCTCATCTACAAGATCGAACAGCCGACGGAGCGGGCGCGGCAGCTCGCACACATCATACGCAGCGGGGCGAATGAGCTGAATTTGGCGGTCCCGAACCTGCGTGACAAAAAGAACTTCTCGGTCGTCAACGCCCACATCATCGAGATCAATACGCTCGAGAACAACGGCGACCGCGTCCTGCGCGACGCGCTGACGGAAATCGTCAGCCACAAGGATGATCTCTTCAACCTGATCCGCTGGAAGGAAATCTACGAGCTGCTCGAGGAAGCGACCGATCGGATGGAAGACGTGGCGGACGTGCTCCAACGCGTGATCATCAAGAATGGCTGAGCCGAGCTTCCTTCTGACGGTATTCATCATCGCCGTCGCCCTCGCTTTCGATTACGTCAACGGCTTTCACGACGCCGCGAATTCGATCGCGACCGTCGTCTCGACGCGCGTGCTGACGCCGCTCCAGGGCGTCGCATGGGCGGCGTTCTGGAACTTCATCGCGGCGTTTACATTCGGCACAGCCGTCGCGAAGACCGTCGGCAGCGGTTTGCTCGACGTCAATCTGATCGATTCCTATGTCATTCTCGCCGGCCTGATCGGCGCGATCACCTGGGATCTTATAACTTGGTATGTCGGCCTACCGACCAGCTCCTCGCACGCGCTGATCGGCGGCTACGCCGGCGCCGCCATCGCCGAAGCCGGTGTCGGCGTTATCATTCCGTCTGGCTGGACGTGGACGCTCGCTTTCATATTGATCGCGCCGGTGCTCGGGCTGGTTGTCGCGATGGCGATGATGGTGCTGATCTTGAATCTCTTCCGCCGCGCTACGCCCGCGCACGTCGATCACCTGTTCCGCCGCGGCCAGCTGATATCCGCCGCCGCCTACAGCCTGGGGCACGGAACCAACGACGCGCAAAAAACCATGGGCATCATCGCCGGGGTGCTTTTCACCGTGCCGGCCTACCGTTATCTTGTCGCCGATGCGGCGGGAAAGCTGACGATCCCATTTTGGATCGTACTGCTGGCGCACGCCGCCATCGGCCTCGGGACGCTCTCGGGCGGGTGGCGCATCGTGCGCACGATGGGCTCGCGAATCACGAAATTACAGCCGATGGGCGGTTTCGCGGCCGAGACCGCGGGGGCGCTCACCCTTTTTGGCGCGGCACACTTCGGCATCCCTGTCTCGACTACGCACACGATCACCGGCGCGATCGTCGGTGTCGGATCGGTGCGCCGGGTCCGCTCCGTGCGGTGGAATCTTGCGGGACGGATCGTCTGGGCCTGGGTGCTCACCATTCCCGCCTCGGGCGGGCTCGCGATGGCCGCCTGGGCGGCGATTCATATTATCAGACGAGTGATCGGCTGAAGCAAGTGGGCCATGTTCGAAGAGGAACGGCGGGCTTCTCTTTGCGGCGGTGAATGGAGCCGCTATAAGAGGCCCGAGAAGCTCGCAACCTTCAGCGATCCCGCGTCTAAGCGAAATCACCCCCACTCGTTCGTGCCGAGCAGCCCAACTATTATCTATCCTACCAGCCGGTGGAGCATTGTGTGCAGCCACTCGCGATGCGCCGGCGAGTCCAGCCATTCGAAGAACGAAGCGGCCAGGACTATTTCCCAAACATGCGCGAACGCGCGCGGCCGAAGATCCCGGAGGGAGAAATCCGCCGGACGCGGAACAACGTGCGGCACGTACGCCGGTACGGAGGCACGGTAGTCACTAAAAAGCCGTCCGAATCGGGACTGTAAAAGCAGGTCTTCGGCGCCCACAACGACGCGATGCTGGAACATCGTCAGGCAAAACAGCAGCGGCAACAGGACGTAGGCGTCGGCGAGAAAGATGAGCCCCATCGCCACGAGGAAGTTGCCGATGTAGATCGGATGGCGGATGAAAGCGTATGGCCCGTCGGTGATGAGCCGTTCGGGCTTTCGCTGGGACCAAAGCGGACACTTCTCCACGTGGCTCAAGGTCCAAACGCGCAGTAAAGCGCCAGCGCCGAGGCTCATGAGGCCAATGGCGTCAACCAAGGTATCGAGCCAGGTCTCCTCAACGAACGACGGAGGAGCAAAGCAGGCATAAACCGCCATTGCGACCAGGAAACAGCACTGAGCGAAGCCCGGGGCGAATACCCAATCCGGTAAACGCCGTGTAGACGCGGGTGGTGCGGCGGCGGGCACTGGAGCGACGTCGGGCGCAAACGGCTCGAAAGTGCGATCCGGGAAGAGCCGCGAAAGCTCTTCCACGCAAACCGCGAGAACGTCTCCCGGCGTAAGTCCTTCCGGGTCATATACGATCCGGCCAACCTCCGATGGTGGACCCCAGCGCTTAAAATTGGGCTGTTGGAAGAGCGCAACTGTGCGTGTGCCGACGGCGCAGGCCAGATGCATCGGTCCGCTGTCGTGCGCGACAAAGAGATCGCAGCAGGAAAGCATCGCGGCGACACGTCGAAGCTCAGGCTCATACAATACCGCGACGCCGGCGCGACTGCTTGAGCGAAATTCGTCAACCAGCCGTTTTTCTTCAGGGCCCACGAAAACCGCCACTCGTGCGCCGCGGGACCGCAGACCCACGATAACTTCACGAAAGCGCTCGGCCGGCCATCGTTTACCGACGCTCAAGCGGCCGCCGACGAAGACGCCGACGAGGGGTCCTGATCCCGTAGCCGCCGCCAACCTGTCTCTTGCGTCTACGCGCTCCGCTGCCGGCACCGTAAGCCGGGGGAACGCCCGCTCAGCTGGGACACCCAACACCGACAGGATCTCTGGCAAGGCGAGATATTTATTTCTGGACCGCGGACGCGGTACTCGCACATTCAGCCACCGGTCGCTTTTTTCCTTTAGTCCCGCCCGCCATCGAGCGCCGGAAAGCCCGACGATGAAGGAGCCCAGCGCGGAGTGAGAGCAACTCAGGTCCACCGCAAGATCGTAGCGGCGCCGGCGCAGGCGCCGGACGAGAGACAAATAATGCCAACATGCTTGAGGAAACCGTCGGGTGAGGCCGTAATAGCGGCAGATAGGAAGTAGCTCGAATAGCGAACGCGTCGCGGACCAGCCGACAAAGTCGATTTTCGCGCGCGCGAAGCACCGCCGAAACGGCTCGATGGCGGCCGATGCGAGAATCGAGTCGCCCAGGCGGAAATTCGCCCGCACGAGGAGAATTTTGCGGATTCTGCCGCGACGGAAATCATCCGCGGCGTCCGATGATCTGAAGGTACAGTGATTCGCGAGCCATGCAATGATTGCAACCAATACTCTGTTCAGCTTGTAATGAGCGGGAACTTTCACGGCTATTCGCCGATCACCTTCACGATAACCCGCTTCCGTCGTCGCCCGTCGAACTCAGCGTAGTAGAGCTGCTGCCACGGGCCGAGGTCGAGGCGGCCCGCGGTGATTGGCAGGATTACTTGATGCCCGATAAGAAGATTTTTCAAATGGGCGTCGCCGTTGGTCTCCCCCGTCTGGTGATGGCGATAGTCGCCGCGCGGCGCCAGCCGCTCCAGCCAATCCTCTATATCCTGGATGAGGCCGTCCTCGGCATCGTTGACGTAGACGCCGGCGGTGATGTGCATCGCCGAGACGAGCATCATTCCCTCGCGGATGCCGCTTTTATCCAGAATCTCGGCGGCCTTGTCCGTGATGTTGACGAACTCGCGCTCGCGCTTGGTATTGAACCAGAGGTATTCGGTATGCGACTTCATGCGATCGCCGCACGAATCACCGGCGTCGAGCGGCGCCCTGCTAGATTTCTCTTCGGCCTTCGAACGCCTTTCCCAGAGTTACGGCGTCGGTGTACTCGAGGTCGCCGCCCATAGGCAAGCCGCGCGCGATGCGCGTCACCGTGATGCCCAGCGGCTTGAGCGTCTTGGACAAGTAAAGCGCCGTCGCTTCGCCGTCCACCGTGGGATTCGTCGCCACGATGATCTCGCGCACGCTTTCGGCGGTAACGCGGGCCAAAAGCTCTTTGATCCTGAGGGCGTCCGGGCCTATGCCGTCGAGCGGCGAGATCGTCCCGTGAAGGACGTGATACAGGCCTTTATACTCCTGCGATTTTTCCACTGCCATTAAGTCGGACGGTTCTTCGACGACGCAAATCTTTTCGCGCTCGCGCCGCGGGTCGCCGCAGATGCCGCACTCCGGACGATCGCCGTTTCCGGCCTGGACTTCGCTCAGGCCGAAACAGGTCGCACACAGCCCGAGCTCGCGCTTTAATCGCGCGACGCTCTCGGCCAGGGCCTCCACTTCGTCGGCGCTTTCCTTCAGTAGATGAAAAGCGAGACGGCCGGCGGTCTTCTCGCCGATGCCCGGCAGTTTCGATAATTCTTTGATCAGGCGCGCCAGCGGCGCGGGGTAGTTTGCCATAGCGAAAACTGCCTAAGTCAGCCCGGGAATCTTCATACCGCCGGTAATCTTGCCCATTTCTTCAGCGGCCATCTCACGCGCCAATCGCAGCCCTTCGTTGACGGCGGCAAGCACGAGGTCTTCGAGCATTTCGCGCTCGTCGGCATTGACGACCGCGGGATCGATTTTGATCGAAGCCAAACCGAGCTGCCCGGTGACCGTGACGCGCACCATGCCACCGCCGGAGGAGGCCTCCACCGTCTGGTGCGCGAGCTCTTCCTGAACGCGCGCGAGCTTGGCCTGCATCTCCTGCGCCTGTTTGAAAAGATTTCCCATGCCGCCGAAACCCTTGGCCATAAAAGTCCCTTTCGCCTTACTCCGGCCGTTTAACCTGCCTGACAGACCCGCCGAAGATCTTGAGCGCGTCTCTGACGACGTCGCTCTTCTCGCCGCCTCCCGCCGTGCCGTCGGTCTGCGTCCTTTTTTCCTGCAGCAGCGACAGCGACACGGAAACGTCGATGGAGAAAAAACGTTTGGCGAATTCTTTGAGCGCGGAGAGATTCTCGGGATCCTGCAGATAGGTCAGATGATGACGGCCCTCGACGGCCAGCTGGAGCGGTCCGGGCGGCAAGCCGAGCGGCTCGACGTTCGCCAGATGCGTTGCGAGAAACTTTTTCTGCTGCGTGACGAAGGCGACAAATTTCTGCCACTGCTCGGACGGGGTGCCGGCGGCGGTAAAACCGGCGGGCGCGTGTGCGATTTCCGGCGCTTCAGGCGCAGGCGGAGTCTCCGGACTATGCGCGCGGAAAGCCGCAGGCGCCGGATCGACAGACGGTCGCGCGAGCGAACGCGGCGAGGACGGTCTAGAATCACCGCCGGAGAGTTTCTTTTCCAATCCTTCCAGCCGGTCGATCAGCTCCGTGATCGGAACGGCGGCCGAGAGCGTCGCGAGGCGGACGAGCGCGGCTTCGAGCGCGAAACGCGGATAGGGCGAGCGCGCGACTTCCTCGTCGCCCGCGGTAATGAATTTAAAATAGTCAAGCAAAGTATCGGAAGATACACCCGCAGCCTGCTGCCCCAGCTCATCGATCTCCTGGTCGGGCAAATCCAGAAGCTGGCGGCGGGCATCGGCGGCTGGCTTCGCCTCGTTCGCCCCGGCCGAGAGCCGTGCCACCAGCAGATTGCGGAAATGCTCGACGAGCTCGCGCGAGAGCCGCGCGACGTCCTTCCCCTGATCCACGACTTGAGCGACGATCTCGACCGCCTTTTTCGCGTCGCCCTGAAGCACCGCCGCGGAAATATCGTAGAGCACCCGCCGGTCTGTAACCCCGAGAATATTCTCCACCAGGCGCTCGTCGATTGACGTGCCGCTTTCCGGCGGCGCATAGGAGAGCATCTGCTCCAGCAGCGACTGGGCGTCGCGCATGCTGCCTTCGGCTTCGCGCGCGAGCAGCAGCAGCGCCCCGTCGGATATTTTCAGCGACTCCTTGGCGGCGATCTCCCTCAGCCGCTCGATCGCCTCACGGGTCTGAATGCGGCGAAAATCGAAGCGCTGGCAGCGCGAGAGAATGGTCTCCGGCAACCGGTGCGGCTCGGTGGTCGCGAGGATGAACTTGACGAATTCGGGCGGCTCTTCGAGGGTTTTCAACAGCGCGTTGAAGGCATCCTTCGTGACCTGATGAACCTCGTCGATGATGTAAATCTTGAAGCGGCTGCGCGCGGGCTGGTACTTGACGTTCTCGATGATCTGGCGAACTTCGTCGATGCCGCGGTTGGACGCGCCGTCGATCTCGTATACGTCGAGAGAACGGCCTTCGGTGATCTCCAGGCATTGCGAGCATTCGTTGCACGGATCGGCGGCCGGACCGCGCTCGCAGTTGAGCGCCTTCGCGAGCACGCGGGCGGCCGTTGTCTTGCCGACGCCTCTCACGCCCGTGAAGAGATAAGCGTGCGCGATCCTGCCGGTGCCGATCGCATTGCGCAGGACCTGAGTGACATGGCTCTGGCCGACGATGTCTTTGAACGTCTGCGGCCGCCATTTTCGCGCGAGAACGAGATAAGACATAGTCCCTACGGGATCTCAAATTTCACATCTCAAATGGTAAACTGAGATTTGCCATCTGAGATGCCGAGCGAAGCGAAGCCGGATGCCCATTGCTGACAGCCGGGTTTACCTGTGGCACAGGGGTAAAGCCGCTACCGCTGCTTCCTTCCGGACCTGACGGGGTTTGCGGAACCGCCTTGCACAGGGCCCGGCTATCAGCAATCGACATCCGGCGCTCTGGACGTGTTTTCCGGCTCGCTTCGAGCTGCTGAATTCCGGTGAGCTTGAAAAAAGAGTACGACGATCATGGCGAAGAATCAAGAAAAAATCGGCACTCGAAGACTTGGAAGTGGCGGAGAGGGGGGGATTCGAACCCCCGATGCCGCTATTAACGGCATACACGATTTCCAGTCGTGCACCTTCAACCGCTCGGTCACCTCTCCGGCCT
>DASWZY010000063.1:0-13067 GCA_036407055.1 Binatia bacterium | reverse complement strand
GCGTCAGTTTTTTGCTCCATAAACCTTATCAAAAAATCCTTCGGCCTCAAGACGCTTGAGCAGCGAAGGATCGACGAAGTCTTCCGCTTTCACGTTTGCGACCTTTGGATTCTGCTCGGCTACGTACTTTAGCACCGTGCGCGTGCCTTCGAGCGTCGGATAGGGCTTGCGGTCCATCTCCTCCAGCGCCTCTTGATAAAACTCTTCCGCCTGCTCGGGCTTCTGCAGGCGCAGATTTCTCGCGATGACCTCCTTCACCGCCTGCTTGTTCTCCTTGTTGAACACGTAGGCATATCCTTCGATGACCGCGCGCGTGAAGTTCTCGCCGGTCTTCGCGCCGGGCGCGACGAACTCGCGCTTCGCCGCGAGGACGGTGTTCTGATACGGGATCTTGGCCGCGTTGAGATCGAGCAGCGCCGTGTAGCCTCTCGAGAGCATCATCTTGGTCGGGAGCCGCTGGAGCATCGCGGCATCGAGGCCCTTGGCTTCGAGCGCCGCCATGCGCTCGGGGTCGAGACCGGTCTGGAGCAGGACGATGCCGTCGCGCTTGAGGTTGAGCCCGAGGTGGTCGAGCGCGATCAGCGCCGAGATGTGCGACGAGCCGCCGAAGCGCGCGGTGCCGAGCCGCTTGCCTTTCAGCTCGGCCGCGTTCTTGATATTCGGCTGAGATACCAGCGTGAACGGCGAGGTGTTGCTGACGCCGAGAAACGCCACGATCTTCTCGCCGCTCGCGACGAGACTCACGAGCGCCGCCGGAGCGCCGGCCGCGACCTGAATCTCCCCCGCCGCCAGCATCTGCGCCACCAGCGCGCCCCCGGCGACGAAGATCATCTGCACGTCGAGGCCGTATTTATCGAAGATCTTTTTGTCCTTCGCGACCCAGAAAGGCGTGTTGTGCGGCGTGGCCGTGGAGACCGCAACACGTACGACCTGGCGCGTTTGCGCTTCAGCCGCAAGCGGCGAAAGCAACACCGCCAACAGCATCGTCATCAGCTTAAGCCTACGCATGATCTTTGCTCCTTTCCCGCTGCGCATCGTCTTCTCCGCGCCAATAGGCGCGCATCTCCTTACGCTCGGCGAGCGCGGATACGGCGAATCCGGCGAGCACCGCCCAGAACGCCGAGCTGATGCCCGCGAAGCTGAACGGCGTCGCCGCGATAACGAAAGCGACGAGCGCGCCGAACTTCAACCGGCCGCCGAACGCCTTCTCGAACGCCTCCTGGAGCGACGAGAGGATCGCGAGTCCGGCGAGCGCGATGATGTATTGCCGCGGCATGATGGATAACAAAGAGCTCACGGCGCTCGCCGCCAGTGCCAGGATGAACGTCAGTATAGCCGCAGTGACGCTCGCGGCATAGCGGCTGGCCGCCGGTCCGGCGTCGGGTGCGGCGACGATCGCGACCGCCGTGCGTCCGACGATCGCCGGACAGCCGCCGAGCAGCGCGTTGACGATCGAGCCGAGGCCGACAACGACCGTCACGGGCTTCGCCGGCGCGTCGTAGCCTTGCGCGCGGAGGAATCCGAGCCCCTGCACGTTACCCAGCACCATCGACAAAACCACCATCGGGAGGCTCACGGCGATAAACGCGGAGAGAGTAAATTCCATGTGCGGCACGACGAGCGCAGGAAGTTCCCACGCGATCGGCCGCGCCGCGAAGTCGCGCGTCACGACGATCGCGGCCGCGCCGCCCAGGAGCGCGAGTCCCATCGCCGGTACGCGCGGCCGCGCGATGATCCGGCCGAGCAGATAGCCGGCGACGGTGGCGCCGCCGACGATCACTTCTTCGACGGTCGCCTTGATCATGCGCAGGACGTATTCGAGGATGCTGCCGGCGAACATGCCCATGACGATCGGCAGCGGCAGCCAGTCCATGATGCGCCCGCCGATCCCGGCGAGGCCGAGCGCCACGATCAGGATGCCCGCCATGAGATTGGCGCCGACAAGCTCCGCGAAGCTGTATTGCCCCGCCAGCGTGCCCATATAAACTAATCCGGGAATGGTCCAGGTGATCGGAATCGGCTGGCGGTAAGCGAGCGAGAGCGCGAGCGATGAGGAGGCGGCGCTTGCCCAGACGATGAAGATCCAGCTCGAAGACTCCGCGGCGCCGAGGCTCAACTGCCGCGAGACAGCGATCTGGAGCGGCACCATGCCGGAAGCGAACCAGATGAAGGTCGTAAGCCCGGCCCACAGCGCCGCGGCGTTAAAATCACCCGCGAGCGGACGAGACAGTATCGCTTTAACGCCGGTTGCCATTTTTTTGGCCGACCCTGTTGACGACGCGCCCAAGACGGTCAAAAATAACGTGTCAGCGCAATCGAAGGCAACATGCTATGAATTTTAACGTAACGAATTCTGCAAACAGATTGACCGCCGTCATTTTCGCCCCGGCCGCGCCCGACACCGACGGCGCCGCGAATCCACGCGACCGACTGACGGAGCATCTCGCGTGGACGCTCGGCCAATTCCCTTTCCGACACTTTGCGGTAATCGGGACGCCCGGGAACGGCCGCCATGATATAGGACGCGTTTCGGTCTTAGCCGACGCGCCCCGGCTTGCGACGGCTTTGAGAGAGCTGCCCGGCGGGCTCTTCGTCGCTACGGGCGATATGCCTTTTATATCGACCGACATGGTTGAATGGCTGCTCGACCACGACGAACCCGCGGCCGACGCCGTCGTGCCGCGCCACGCGCAAGGGGTCGAGCCGCTGTTCGCGATCTATAACCCGAGCTTTCTCGCCCGCCTCGACGCGGCCCTCGCGCATCCGGGAGACGCCCTGCTCAGCGCGCTGGATACATCGCGCGTGCGCTATGTCGAGACGTCCGAAGGCCTCGCGCGCAGCTTCGCGCGCGTCGAAACGGAAGAAGCGTGCGCGCGGGCGCTCGCGGGCCTGGAGAAAAAATTCACCGATCCGAGCCGCCTGTAGTTTTTGAACTATTTCCAGCCCGGATCGTCCGTCCATCTACCCAGCCTGGCTAACGCGGCGTCCGCCGGCCCGCGATCGACAATCTGATCGACCTTCGGCTTCTCGTTTTCCTTCAGCATGCCGATTTCCACGAGCTTGTTGATGGTCGTGTTTACCATGTCCGCGGGCATGCCGTCATTCACCGGCCAGACCTTCGCCGCCGCCAGCGCATCGTAGGCCGGACTCAGCACTTCCTTCGGGTAGCCGGTGTGCTTGCTCGCCAGGTCGAGCGTGCGCTCCTTATTGCGGTACATGAAGCGGTGCGCCTTGATGATCGCCGCGACGGCGCGGGCGAAAACATCCGGCTCCTTGCGCAGCGCCTCTTCGTTGACGCTGAAGGTGCCGTACCAGTAGCTCGGCATGACTTCCCAGAGCGGAACCAGGGGATGCAGAGACGCCTTCTTGCTTCGCGCCATGTAAGCCTGATCGATGTGCAGCACGGCGGTGTCGATCTTGTCGCTGAGAAGCGCGCTTATATAGCCGGCGCTCGACACCGAAATATAGTGCACGTCTTGCGGCGTGAGTCCGGCGCTCTGCAGGACGGCGCGGGTCATCACTTCGCGAAACGCGCCGACGTCCTGGATGCCGAGATTCTTGCCGCGGAGATCGGCGGTCTTGCGGATATTTTCCTGAGCCGCCAGAACGACCGTCAGCCTGTGAGCGTAGCTGAAGATGCTGCGGACTTTCGCGCCGCGGCTGATGACCGTGATCACAGGCTCGCTGCTCGCCCCGACGATATCCAGCCCTCCGGTAATGCCGCCGCGCAGCGATTGGAGCCCCGATTCGAATGCGGTCAGCTCGACGTTGATCCCTTCCTCATCGAAGTAGCCTAGGTCCTTCGCGATATAGACTCCGATGTGAGGCAGATTCGGCGGCGTCACCGGCATCCCGACGACGAGCTTTCGCCCTGGCGCCTGGGCGTCCGCGAGACTCGGCAGGATTGCGATAGCCGCTGCGGTCGCAAGGATCGCCAGCAAACGCTGTCGGCTCATAATTTTCCTCCGTAAGCGACGCGCTAAATCAAATATGAATGGCGACTTTCAGCGCGTTGTCGATCCGCTCGACGTAGGTCCGAAACGCCTCGTGAATCTGGTCGAGGCTGAAGTGATGCGTGATGATAGGATCGGCCGCGATCTTTCCCGCGCTCATGAGCGCGAGCGAGCGGCCGGAGTTCATCCCGCCCTCGCCGCGCGCGGCGTAGATGCGGACGTTGCTGCGAACCGCAAGATTCATGTCCATCTGCACCGGTCCCGTGTACCACGCCACCACGCCGATGCGGCCGCCGCGCCGGACATTTTCGAGCGCCTCCTGCATCGAGGTTGCGCCGCCGGCGCATTCGAGGACCGAGTCGGCCCCCTTCCCGTTGGTGATCTCGCGGACTCGATCGGCCAAATTCTCCCGGCGCACGTTGATCGTAAAATCCGCGCCGAGACGCCGGCCGATCTCCAGGCGCGGATCGCGCGTGCCGCTCAGGAGAACGCGCTCGGCGCCGAGCGCCTTGCAAAGCTGTACCGCGATAAGGCCGATCGGCCCAGGCCCGAGGACGAGCACGGTTTCGCCGGCGATATAGCCGCCCATGAGATCGATCGCCCACAGCGGCGAGGCCGCGGTCGTCACCATGCAGGCCTGCTCAAATGTGAGATTGTCGGGCAGGCGGTAGAGCGTATTGATATGGTTGACGGCGTATTCGGCAAAGCCGCCGTCGCAGGTGAGGCCCTTCGCCCTGTGGCCTTTTTCAAGGTTGCCGTAATTCAGGCACGAGGTGTACCAGCCCTTGATGCAGTTCTCGCAGCGCTCGCACCCCTTGTGCACCTCGACGGCGACGCGGTCGCCGATTTGATACTCGTCGACGCCGGGTCCGAGCGCGGCGACGGTGCCGGCGTACTCGTGGCCCATGATGAACTCTCCGGCCGGCTGTCCCTGGAGCGTGCGGTGCAAGACCTTGATGTCGGTGCCGCAGATCGAGGCGACCTCCACTTTCAGGAGGACCTCGCCGGGGCCGGGCTGCGGCACCGGCCGCCGCTCCACGCGCATATCGTCGGCGCGATGGAGAACGGCCGCTTTCATCGTCTCGGAAATCGCCATGACTCGTTTCCGATTTCGTTTCGCCAATCGCTTTCGTCGCGATTCGCCGAAAGCGTACTATTCGGCCCGCAAGAAGGCAACGCAGTGATTCGAAGCGGTCGTCAGCGCATCTGCACAACGACATCGACCAGCGCCGGCTTGCCGCTTTTCACGACTTTGACCGCGTCGCGCAGCGCCTTGGCTAAATCCTTCGGCTCGGTCACCGGCCCGGTCGACCATACGCCGTACGATTTCGCGTTCGCAGCGAAATCGACTGCCGGTTCTTCGATGCGGATACCGACCGTCTTATTTTCCACCGGCCGCTTGCGCAGGACGGCCATGCGCTCCTGATGCTCCTCGTCGTTGTAGTAGGAGCGGTTGCTGTTGACGACGATCAGCAGCGGGATCTCGTAGTGCGCCGCCGTCCACAGCGAGCTGATCGTAAACAGCAAACAACCGTCGGGCTGGATATCGACGCAGAATTTGCCCGAGCCTTTGTGCGCGAGCGCCGCGCCGAGCGAAGCGGGAAGGCCGTAGCCCAGGCCGCCGCCCTTGTACTTGCCGAGGATCTGGTTGAACTTCGCACCGGGCATATAGAGATTTTCTTTCCCCTGCGACGTGCCGTTGGTGAGCACCCAGTCCTCGTTCTTCACGGCTTCGGCGATCTCGGTATAGAGCCGCGTCGTCGAGATCGGCTTCTCGTCCCATTTCTTTTTCAGCTCGCGCGATAGATTTTCCTCGCGCTCGGCGTGGAGCTTCGCCCAGCGGTCGCGCCGCTGCGAGATCGTGGACGCGTTTTTCTTGAGACTCTCCTTCTCCGCCTTGAGCCGCCGCACAAGCTCGGGCAAGAATACCGAAGTATCCGCCATGATCGAGAGGTCGACTTCGCGCAGCTTGTTGAAATCGTGCGACCAGGCGCGCACGAGCAGATCGTCGAGGCCGACGTTGACGATCTTCGCGGAGGGCGACATCAACGGGATCGGCCGCCGCCTGCCCGCCTCCTGCGCGCGCTGCGTGATGCCGCCTTCGAGATCCGGCACGTCGAGCACGAGCAAGAGATCGGTCTCGCCGAGAACCTTGTTCGCCATGCCGGTGAGATTGAGCGGATGCTTGACGGGAAAATTGAAGCGGCCGAATTGGTCGAGGACGGGAATCGCCAGCAGCTCCGCCAACTCGACGAGCGCGTTGAAGCCCGCCTCGCGCCTGCCGACCCAGTCGGCGACGATCGCGGGCGCCTTCGCCGCGAGCAGCCATTTAATCGTTTTCTCGAAGCCCTCCTCGGGCGCCTGCATCGGCAGCGGCGCGGGATAGCGGTCGAGCGACGGCATCGGAATCTCGCCGTCGAGCTTTTTCTCCTGCACCTCGCTGTCCCAGCAAAGATACACCGGCCCCATCGGATCGGTCGTCGCGAGACGGTACGCGCGGATGAACGCGTCCGGCACCGCCTCGACGCTGCCCGGCTGGTCGTCCCACTTGACGAAGTCGCGCACGAGGTTTCCCTGCACGAGCGCGGTGTGCACCCAGTCGATCCACGGACGGCGTAGAGCGGTATCCATCGGACCCGTGCCACCCATGACGATCACCGGCAGCCGGTCGCACCAGGCATTGTAGATCGCCATCGCCGCGTGCTGGAGGCCGACGATGTTGTGCACGGCGGCGGCCATCGGCTTGCCGCACGCGCGCGCGTAGCCGTGCGCGAGCGCGACGGTGATCTCCTCGTGCGGGCAGAGGATCATCTCCGGCGCCCGGTTGCCGCCGTAATTGACGAGCGAATCGTGGAGTCCGCGGAACGTCGCACCGGGATTGAGCGCGATATACTCGAACTCGAACGTCTTCAGCATGTCGACGATCACGTCCGAGCCGTACTCGGCGCGCGGCTTTTCGATTTTCCTGGCGGGCTTGCTCATGGAGAACTCCTTCTCTATGTGGGTGTGAATTTCTCGAACGCACCATATGCGAAGCGCTTTGAGGTGGCAAGTCGCGGCGGATCGATTTTTATTACCGCGTTGACCTCCGGGCCGCGTAGAAGTAAGTTGCCTGCGAAGGCGCTATAGTATTCGTAAGGAGAGCGAAATATGGCGATCAAAATCAAGCGCACCGGCCATCTGGTTCTCAAAGTGAAAGATCTCGAGCGCTCGCGGCGCTTCTTCACGGAAGTGTTGGGGTTACCCATTGTCGGCGAGGCGCCGCAGGCGGGTTTTCTCTTCTTCAGCCCCGACGTGGAGGCGAATCATCATGTGCTCGCGATCCGCCAGGCGCCCGAGGGCGCGCGCGCGCCGGAGCCGAACGACATCGGCATGGAGCACGTCGCCTACGAGCTCGAATCGTTCGCCGACTTGCAGGAAGCATATCGCATCTTCAAGGCGAACAACGTCCGGCTCCGCCACGTCGTCTTTCACGGCATCACGAAGAGCATTTATTTCTACGATCCCGACGGCAACATGCTCGAGGTCTACTGCAACGTGCCGCCGGACGAATACAAAAAGACCGTCAAAAATCCCTACGGCCTCTACGGCGACATCACTGCGGAGCTCGAAGGCAAAGAGCCGCAGCGGCCGGGAACGGTAGCGCCGTAAATAATTAGTTTCAAGTTTCGAGTTCCGGGTTTCGGGCGCGGAGGTCTGGGCCCGATCTCTCTGTCTCGAAACTAGAAACTCGAAACCCGAAACTGAGGTGCCTATGGAACCGTTGCCGCGCGGCGCGAATTTTCAACGCTGCAAGCTCCTCTGGGAAATCGGCCTCAACATCGCCGGCGACCCCGCCACGCCGTACTACGGCAATCGCGACATGATGATCGCGGTCGGCAGCGGCTCGGGCGAAAACTACCGCCCTTGGCTGCGCATGGCGACCGGCGCGCCGCATCTCGCCTACGCGGTCTGCCGCGGCGAGCTGGAAATGTCGATGGTGAATCCTTCCGGCTTTTTAACCCAGGCCTACCGCGGCATGGGGCTTTTCCCGGACCCGCTGCCGGTGCGCGTGCTCGCGATTTATCCGTCGTGGGACCGCTTCGTCTACGTCGTCCATCCGCGAACGGGGCTCAAGTCGCTCGCCGAGATCAAAGAGAAGCGCTATCCGCTGCGGCTCTCGATCCGCGAGGACAAGGCGCACTCGACGCGTGTGCTCGTCGACCAGACGCTCGCCGCCTACGGCTTCACGCTGGCGGATTTGGAATCGTGGGGCGGGAGCTTGCAGGTGAACGGCGGCCCGGGCGACAAGCGGCGCATGGACGCGCTCGCCGCCGGCACGATCGACGCGATCTTCGACGAAGGACTGATTCTCTGGTTCGACAAGGCCCTCGCCGCCGGCTTTAAGCCCATTCCACTCGACCAATCGGTATTTACGAAATTACAGGCGATCGGGTGGCGGCGCGTCACGATTCCCGCGCGCCATTATCCGCATTTGGAGGCGGACCACGATTGCCTGGATTACGGCGGCTGGCCGCTCTACACGCGCGCAGCGCTGCCGGACGAGGACGCGTACAAAGTTTGCGCGGCGATCGCCGCGCGCAAGGACGAAATTTTCTGGGAGGATTCTTTCACCGGCATCGGCCAGCTCGGGCAGGATACTCCGGCGACGCCGCGCGACGTGCCGCTCCATCCCGGGGCCGAGCGCTGGTACAAGGAGCACGGGTTTAAAGTTTAATTTCGGTTCGCCCGCCCTGAGCTGGTCGAACGGCGAAGCGCCCCTACGCGCTATCCACCCGCTGCTTCAGGGCGTCCAACGTCGGCGCGATCGGCTTCAACGTTGCGTCCGCGACTTGCACGGCCGACGGCTGCTTCAAGCCATGGCCCGTGATGTTGCAGACGACCGTCTCATTTTTCTGAATCGATCCCGCCTCCACGAGCTTCTTCGCCGCGGCGACGGAGATCGCGCCGGCCGGCTCGGCGAATATTCCCGCCAGCTTCGCCAGCATCGACTGCGCCGATAAAATCTCCTCGTCGTTCAACGCGACGGCCGCGCCCTTCGATGCGCGCAGCGCCGCGAGCGCGCGGTCACCGAGGGCGGCGGGATTGCCGACCTGAATGCTTTCCGCGACCGTCGGATTGGCCGCGACGGGCGCGACCCGCTCGAGGCGATTTTTGAATGCGGCCACTATCGGCGCCGCGGCCGCGCTCTGAGCCGCGACGAGCCGCGGCGATTTCTTCGTACAGCCGAGCGCCTGAAGCTCGCCCCACCCTTTCCACATCGCGCAGATGCCCGCGCCGCCGGCCGTCGGATGGATCACCCAATCGGGCACCGCGCCGTCCAATTGATCGAGCGTTTCGTAGGCGTAAGATTTCTTCCCTTCGTTGCGGTACGGATTGCTCGACAGGCAATCGTACCAGCCGAATTCCTGGAGCGCTTCGCGGTAGAGGCGCGCGACCTCGTTGTCGAAGCTGCCCTCGATGACGACAACCGTCGCGCCATAGGCGGCGGCTTGGAGAATTTTCGATGTTTCGGTTCCCGCGGGCACCATGACGACGCTTTTCATACCTGCTGCCGCTGCGTACGCCGCGACAGACGCGGCGGCGTTGCCGGTCGAGATCACCGCGGCGGTGTCGAAGCCGAGCTCGCGCCCGCGCGAGATACCGACCGCGTTGCTCCGGTCCTTGAGCGAGCCGGTCGGGAGCGTCGCGTCGTTTTTGAGCAGCAGGCGCGAAAGCCCGAGCGCTTCGGCCAAGCGCGGCGGCGCGATCAGCGGTGTGTAGCCCTCGCCGAGCGAGACGACGCCGGAGCGCTCTTCGACGGGAAAAAATTCGAACCAGCGCCAGATCGTGCGCTCGGCGCGCTCATGAATCTTTTCTAAATCGATACCGGCGAGATCGACGATCGCTTCGAGCACCGCGCCGCAATCTTTACAGCGGAACGTCTTCCACGACGGCGACATCCAGCGGCAGCGGGGACATTCGAGCGCCTTGATTTTTCCCACCGCTGCTTACCAGTCCGCTTTGCCCATCGCCCAGCGGTCGAGGCTCGCGAGATATTCGCGGAACAGCACCATGCGCATCGCGACGGCGCGCCGCGCGCGCTCCCGGCGCTCTTCGGTGATCGCGTAGCGCTTGAGAAAAGTCTGCGGCACGCTGCCGTGCCCCTCTTCGTCCTCGGTGATGCGCCGGTAGGGCTCCTTGATCCACTCCGGCACCGACGGCGATTTGAGGCACATCTGAATGAGATAATTCGCCACCGTCTCGCCCGCGAGCGAGAAGCCGGCGATGCGCTCGCAGGTGTCGGCGAGCCCTTCGATGGCGTTGAACATCGCTGTCTGCGCCGGCAGCGGCTTGTAATCGAACGGCTCCGCGCCGAGATCCCGGATGCGCCTCGACAGCAGGCCGGCGTGGGTCATCTCCTCGTGCGCCGACTCGGCCATCATCGTCTTCACGTCGAGCTCCGGCGTAGTTTTGAGCCACATGCCGAAGAGATCGGCCGCCCGCATTTCGTTGTAGAGGCGGCTCTGCATGACGCGGACGCGCTCGGCGTCGGTCGTCAGTGGAATGTAGCTGTAGGCCGGCGGCGCGCCGTCGAGCGAGCGGCAGAACGCGTGGATCGGCTCCAGCAGCTCGTGGACGAAATCTTCGCTGTCCATCTCTCCCTCACTGTTTCGACGCTCTGCGCTCCAGCTCGTTCAGCGATTTTTCCAGTTCGCCCTCGAGATCGCCGACGTCGAAGCCGACCGCGCGCGCGCCGTCGAGGATCGCGATGCACACCATCACGAGGTCGAGCGTCTCCTTCGGCGGCGCCTCGTCCGGGTGCTCGTAAAGATAATGATCGACGCGCTGCTTGAGCGTCAAGAAGTCGCGCAGGCAGACGACGGGCGGCAAGTCTTTTAACGGTCCGGTGTTGGCCGTCGACGGCTCGAAGGCGACGCCGCCGGGATCGACGAGCGCGATCTGCCGGCCGTCCTCGAACATGAAGACAAGATAGGTATCTTTCGTCTCCGGATGAATTTTTTCCTCGAAGGCTTTCAAGTCGCGCCACGGCACGCGCAGCGATTTTCCGGACGCGACGTCCAGCAGCGTCGAGCTCTCGGCGTCGTAAAGCGCAGCCTGCGGGTGATTCGCGAGCCATTGCGCCGCCTTGCTGCGCGCCTGGTCGATCGTCTCCGCCATGGTCGGATTCTAGCACGGATTCCCGCAGGCCGGGCAAGACGCGGCACGGCGATTTTTCATTGATCTACAAACACGGATCGGCTATTTTCGCGAGGCGAAGTTTTATGTTGCTCGTCGAAGACGCCACGGGGCTTTACCGGCACTCTAATCTAACTCCGCATCAATTGCTCGTCTGGCTCGGGCAAAAGCTTAATCCCGAGGTCCCTCTCTACAACGTTGCGGTTGGTTTCATGCTATCGGGCAAGATCGATCCTGAGGCGTTTTGCGCCGCGTTCCGCAAGCTCATCGCTGCCAGCGATGCGCTCCGCACGGTGATCGACGAGATCGACGGGGTACCGCATCAGCGGCCTGTCGAAGACAACCGCTACGAGCTGGAATACATCGACTGCTCCGGGGCTTCCGAACCGGAAAAGGCTTGTAATGAACGAATGTGCGCGCGCCTCGGTGTGCCGCTCGATATGTCGCGGCGCCTCTTCGACGCGGCGCTCTTCAAGCTGGGAGAAGAGAAATACGTCTGGTATTTCAATCAGCACCACATCATCAGCGACGGCGTTTCCTTCATGCTCGCGTATCGCCACTTGGCAGAATTCTATAGCCGGATGCTCGCCGGCACGCTGGACGACGCGGCGCCGCTGCCCCGATCCTACGATCACATCGACTACGAGCTGGAGCGGCAGCGCTCGCCGCAACAAGCCGAGATGGAGACCTACTGGCGCCGCAAGCTCGCGGAAGACGTCGAACCGATCGACATCTACGGCCCGCGGCCCCGCCGGACGATGCGCACCGAGAGACTCTCGATCTACCTCGGACTGGAACGGCGCTCCAAACTGAGGGCGATCGCCTCCAATAAGGCAGTCGCCCGGGGTTCGGGAAACCTGGCTGTCTTTTCGCTGATCGCCGCAGCGCTTTACGCTTATCTTTATCGCGCGAGCGGGAAAAACCGCCTTTCCATCGGCGTGCCGTTCCACAATCGCGCCGCTACTCCGTTCAAGGACGTTCTCGGGCTCATCATGAAGGTGCTCCCCCTGCAGATCACGATCGAACGGGGCGACACATTTCTCGCGATCATCGAAAAAATCCACAGCGAGATGTCCGCCATCCGCCCCTATCGCAACGTCACTCTGGCGAACTCCCCAGCCGCACGCGTCTACGATGTGTGGCTGAATTACTTTACGACAATCTATCCCGATTTTTGCGGCATGCCGGTGCGGAACGACTGGCTCCACCCAGGCTATGCACGAGACGCCCTCGCGCTGCAGGTGCATGATTTCGGAGGCACCGGTCACTTCTCGTTGGATTTCGACTTGCATTGCGACGTCTTCGACAAGGATGAGCGCCACGAGGTGATCCGTCATTTTCTGAAAGTGCTCGATGCGCTGCTCGAAAATCCCGCGACAAGAATCGACGACATTTCACTAATCGACGACTCCGAGCGCCGGCTGATCGTCGAAGACTGGAACGCATCGACGTGGCGGCCGTCCGGCAAGCAGACGCTGCCGCGCTTGTTCGAGAACGCCGCACGAAAAAATCCCGATCGAATCGCGCTCGACTTTGAAGGACACGCAACGACCTACGCGCAGTTGAACAAGAGCGCGAATCGCCTCGCGCGGCACCTGCGCGCGCAAGGGGCAGGTCCGGAGACGATCGTTGCGCTTTGCGCCGAGCCGTCGCCGGAAATGCTCATCGGTATTCTAGGAATTATGAAAGGCGGCGCAGCCTATCTACCGCTCGATCCGGAATATCCACGCGAGCGGCTCTCTTATCTGCTGGCAGATTCGGGAGCGTCGCTGCTACTGACCGAGAAAAGATTATCGGCCATTTATCCTAGCCTCGAAGGCGTAAACGCGCCGTCCGCCGTCTACATGGATGCGGACCGCGAAGCTATTGCTGCGCGTTCAGATGAGGATCTCGATGATGGACCTTCGCCGCAGAATCTCGCCTACGTCATGTACA
>DASWZY010000062.1:0-50737 GCA_036407055.1 Binatia bacterium | reverse complement strand
CCAGCCGTCCGCGTACTTCGCCACGCGCCGGAAGCTCCGCTCGATGATCTCGCCCGGCGCGCTCGCGCCGTCCTTCCACGTGAGCCCCGTCGGGTTGCTCGCGATCCAGATCGGGCAGGGCTGCTGCACCGGCCGCGGCTCCAGCGTCACGCCGTCGAAGTTGTAGAACTTGCCGTGATGCGACGCGTTCTTCTCCGCAAATAATTTCCGTAAAATCTCGATCCCCTCGATCATCCGCGCCGGACGCTCCTTCGCTTGAATGCCCATCACCGCGTGCTCCAGCGCCTGCGCCTTGCTCTGCTCGTCGGGGCCGCCCATGCATACGACGAGCCAGCTCCGCCCCTCCGAGATCACGTCGAGGCTCGCCCATTGCTGCGCGAACAGCACCGGATGGCGGTGCGGAAACGTCGCCATGCAGCCGACGGCGAGGCGCACTTTTTTCGTCACCGCCGCGAGCGCCGACAAGAGCGCGACCGATTCGAGGCGCGGCTTCGCCAGCAAACTGTCGCCGACCCACACCGCGTCGAACGCGCCCGATGCTTCCGCCTGCACGGTCATGTGAATGAGATCGCGCGCCTTCACAGCGCCGATGATGACGCCGCGGTTCGCCAGCGTGAGGCCGAAGGAGTGCCGCATGAGTCTGGCGTATCCGCGCGGGTGCGCGTTGTCAAGCGAGCGCGTTGACACGCCGAAGCCGGCTGACTAAGGTGCGGACTTTGGGGGATGCTATGGAATCGAGCTTCAGAGGTTTTCTCAAATCGTTGCGCGAGCACGGCGAGCTGGTCGAGATTTCCCGCCCCGTCGATCTGCGCAACCTGGCCGCGCTCGTGCCGCAGTCGGACAAGGCGGTGCTTTTCACCCACCCGCGCGGCTACCCGACGCCGGTCGTCTCCGGCTTGCTGAATTCGCGCGCGCGCCTCGCGCTCGCGATGGGCGTCGATTATCGCGCGATCGAAGGCAAGCTCCGCGCGGCGATGGACCGGCCCATCGCGCCGAAGATCGCCAAGCGCGCGCCGGTCAAGGATGTGATTCACACCGGCGGCAAGGTCGATCTCTACAAATTGCCGGTGCCCGTCTTCAGCCTGATGGACGGCGGCCCGATGATCACCGGCGGCGTCGTCATCGCCGAAGACCCCGAGTACGGCATGAACGCGGGCATGTACCGCTTGATGATCAAGGAAAAAAACGTCACCGGCATCGACATCGTCACGCCGAACAATCTCCGGCGCTACGCCGAGCGCGCTTTGCAACGGCGCAAGCCGCTGCCGATCTCGATCTCGATCGGCGTCCATCCCTACGAGATGATCGCCTCGACCTTCAAGGCCGCGCTCGGGCAGAACGAGCTCGGCTTCGCCGGCGGCATGCGCGGCGCGGCGCTGAAGCTCGCGCCGGGCGAGACCGTGCCGGTGCCGTGCATCGCCGACGCCGAGATCGTGCTCGAAGGCGAGATCCCGCCCGAGGGCTGGGTCCATCCCGAGGGGCCGTTCTCGGAATTCAACCGCCTGATGGGCGGGCTGCACATGAACCCGCGCGTGAAGATCAAGGCCGTCATGCAGCGGAGAGACCCGATCTACTACGCGCTCCACATGCCGTGGGAAAATATCTGGATGAGCGCGCCGATCTACGAGGCGGCGGCGTACCGCGTGCTGCGCGAGGCGGGCGTGACGGCGACCGCCGTCAACGTGACGCCCGGCGGCTGCTGCCACTGGCACATCGCCGCGTCGATCAAAAAATCGCCCGGCGACGGCAAGAACGCG
Source organism: Binatia bacterium (assembly GCA_036407055.1). GTDB lineage: Bacteria > Desulfobacterota > Binatia > UBA9968 > UBA9968 > JAJPJQ01. The sequence goes on along the minus strand of DASWZY010000062.1, from coordinate 48,980 downwards.
ATCATGGCGCTGCTCTCGATCGCCGACATCAAGCACGTCGTCGTGACCGACGACGACATCGACGTCTTCGACCCGGTCGATCTCGAATGGGCGGTCGCGACGCGCGTCCAGGCCGACCGCGACGTGCTGATCGTCGCCAACGCGCGCTCCAAGCCGCTCGACCCCTCGCTCCCGCCGGTCGCCGGCGGCATACCGACGACGGCGAAGATGGGCATCGACGCGACGATCCCGGAGAATGTCCCGCGCGAGCGCTACAAGCGCATCGTCTATCTGAACGAGGGCAAGGCCAAGCTAAAAAATTATCTCGACGCGGCGGGGAAGGGCGACGAGAAAAAATCACGCCCCGGCAATGGGACGGCGTCCCCGCTCGAAGCGCGGCTGCTGAACGCGCTCGCGAAGTCGCACGCCTTTTTCGCCGACATTCTGGAGACGTTTCGCGGCGAGGAGTTCGGCGACATCGCCGCCGCCGTCGGGAAGCTCAACCGGGAAAAGAAGATCGCGCAGGATTCTGAAGGGAAGTACTACGCCGTCGCCGAGGGCTTGAGCCAGACGCGGTAGCCCTTCTTGGGATAGTCGAGCGCGTCGATCGCCAAGTTTTTCAGCTCGGGCATCACGCGCTCGGCGAAGAGCTTGAGCGACCGCATCACCTGGTCATGCTCCAGCGCGCCGAAGGTGAACTCGCCGAGGAAGGTGTCGGCGCCGGCCTCGCGGGCGATCTTCTCGATCTGCTTGACGACCGTTTCGGGCGAGCCGCAGATGAACGAGCCCTCGCGGATCGCGTTGTCGACGTCGAGCAGCTCTTTCTTCCGCTCCTCGCGCGTGATGTTGGCGAGGTTCTCGTTGCCGTAGCCGCCGTACGCCCGGCCGCCGCCGACGCGGTGCCAGAAATAAATCCAGTGGTCCTTGGATTCCTCGTAGGCTTTCTTGTCGGTCTCGCCGACGTACATCTGGCGCATCAGCGCGACGCTCGGCCGCGGGCCCGCGGGCTTCGTCTTGTGGTAGGTCTCGCGGAAATAATCGAAGATCTCGCGCACGACGTCCATCTTGGGCGGGCACCACTGCACGGTGCTGAAGCCCTCGCGCGCCGCCGCCGCGACCGATTCGGGGCTCCGCGTCGGCATCCACAGCGGCGGGTGCGGCTTCTGCACCAAGGGGATATTCAGCTCGGCGTTGTCGACCTTGAAATATTTTCCCCGGTGGCTGAAGCCGCCCGGGTTGCTCCACATGCCCTTGATGATCTTGTAGGCCTCCCAGGTGACGTCGTTCTTCTCGTCCCACGGCGCGTCGTAGGCGGAGAAGGCGTACTTGCCGATGCCGCTGCCGATGCCGCACTCGTACCGGCCGCCGGTCACGTTGTCGAGAAACGCGACTTCCTCCGCGACGCGCACCGGATGCCAGAGCGGCAGCACGTAGACGAGCGGGCCCAGGCGGATGCGCTTGGTGCGCTGCGACGCCGCGGCCATCCACGCGCCCGCGCTCGGGCACTCGGCGAAGCCCAGATCGAAATGATGCTCGGCGACGAAGTAGTAGTCGAACCCCGCCCGGTCGAGATACTCGACCATGTCGAGATGGCGCGCGTAAAGGTCCTGATACGACAATTCCGGGCGGTCGTTCTTCTGCAGGTGATCGAAGACGCCGAGCTTCATGGGGGAAGTCTTACGATATAGAAGGGAAGGGTGCAAGCGGGGGCGGGAAAAGAAGAGCCAGTTGCCTCGGGAACAGGCATCGATGCAGCGCTCACCGCTTCGAGCGGAGCGCGCTACAAACGGTGTCCGAATAGAAAATTCACCGCCGATGCCCAGACGTTCCACTAACCGGCGGCGCGTTGACGCGACGCCCGTGTTTGGCGGGAAGTTGGGCGCCGGGATGAACGGGCAGCGGCAAGAAGCACACGCAGTGCATCGTTGACGGCAGCGGAGTCGCGGAACGCCTTGGCCACGTCGGGTTCAAGGATGACAACGTTCGCGCCCTCCTTCAAAATGCGCCGGTAATACTTACCACGCACAGCTTTGGAATAGTCAAAGTTGTACTCCGGGCGCAACTCATTAGTATGCTGCTTACGTCTCATTTCGTATATTAGACTAAGGACGGCTCGACGTCTAACGCGTCAGGTCGAACCCTGCCTGATCGAGGTACTCGACCATGTCGAGATGGCGCGCGTAGAGGTCCTGGTACGACAATTCCGGGCGGTCGTTCTTCTGCAAATGATCGAAGACGCCGAGCTTCATGGGGGAAGTCTTACGATATAGAAGGGGAGAGAGCAAGCGGGGGGTTGTCGATGCAGCACTCACGCTTCAAGCGGAGCGCTATAATAGAGATTTTCCAGAATAGTTTGATCCCCAAATGGCAGCCGAATCGCGAAGACTAATCGGCCGAATCCTCCGAGTCTTTAAAGCGTGTACGGATCAAGTCGAACATTCGACCTTTCTGCCAGTTAATCTCAGGAAGATCAGGAAAAGAGCTTTTAACATAAGTATTCTGTTTTGGTACACATGTGACATGAACGTCCTCTTCTTTAACGAAGCCATTCAAATGCTCCGACGTCGATTCAATTTTGAGTTCCGTTTTTCGCGGAGGTATTCCTAAAACAATTGATTCGAACAGAGGGTCACTTTTTAATACAGTAACGATTCCTCTTATTGATTCACCGCGAGACAGAGTTTTTAAGATTTTATGTTTATCAATCCCGTAGGGACTTTCGGGAAAATTCCGAATTTCCGTCCGATCCTTTAGCGCAGTTATTTTGTATTCGTAAACATCACCGAATTTCGTTGGTCCAGGAATTTTCGGTGCATGCTGAATCTTGAGTGCCACGTCGAGGAATGCCTTCAGGCAAAACAGACAGGTTTCTCTATTCCAGTTTCCAGGGTGTCCAAATTGCTCCTGATCCCAATGGGCGCCACGTTCTTCGCCGCTAGAGAATATTTTCGGAAGGAAATTTTGCAGCGTTAAGAAGTCATTTGCTTGGACTCCGAACGTCGCGAGCTTAATGGCATCTTCGGCATGTGCAGATCCAACCATTAAGCCGCGCACGGCTGGGTTTGTGTCCAAAATTATGTGTAACGCTAACGCGATATTCTCAAGAGCTCCTTTGTAACTTTGTTGCTCGACGCATTGTTTTGCTTCGATATAATTCGCTTTGGCTTTCACGTTCTCTAGTAAGACTGATTCATCAAGATCCTCCAAATTAACGCTTAGATACTTAGCGCACCATTTGGACATGTACTTATAAACATTTTCACCTACTGTGTCCCATTGCCTTGCATCTGGAAAGATACCATGATGTTTAATAGCGACTCTGACCCTGTTGAGCTGGTTGAAGTATTCTTTGCCCGCCACTTCGCTCCTCGGATGCAATGTTTTCAAGGGTTCAAAGTAATCCATCAAAAAGCGTTGTGATTTATTCGGCATCTTTCCACGGGCATTGCCGATAGCAGAAAGGCACAGTTCTGCAGCATCATGAGCCGCGAGAATGCGAAGAGCCAAAGAATGGCGATCCGGCGCACCGCCAAGCTGAAATCTCACGGTATCGATAATAGCTTTGCTAATTAGCAGCAAATCTGTGACTTCTCTCGTTAGTATCATTGCAGGCCTACTTGATGACAAGAGCCTATTCAGCCTTTCACCCCAAATTGATCATTCATTCGTTTCACGATTGCTAAGACCCCAGAAACAATCTCCTCAGCGGTATCGCGTTGTATTACCTTTCTACTGTGCACGGCTTCATTCCGAATGCGGAGCCAATCGATAATGTTCGCGGTGTCGTCTTGAGAAACAAGCCCTTGCTGAACGACAAAATCAAGCATTTGTCGGAGTGAGACCACGCGCGACGTTGGAGCTTTGACCATGAGAAGGCGACTGGGTTCTCCTGAAAACGCGGCCAAGTGAATTTTAGCCGCGACTTCGAACCATTCCCTGAGTCGCATCAGGAAGTCGACGGGGTCTACTGTTGTCATTTCTGGACGCGAGATGGAATAAGGCTGGCCGATCTGTATCGGAGGACGTGATCCTTCGGGAGTAATTACCAGAACCCGTTCAGAGCCAAGTCGCATCATGGCGAGCTGAAGTTCAGACAAAGTTGCTGCGGTTGCGGCCTCAACAACTGCAAGAAGAGCACGTTCCAAGAGTGCATCAATCTTGGCTATTATATTATCCCCGGGTGAAACTATATCGTCGGCGGTAACCGGGACGAACCCCACTTCGCGAACGATTGGGAACACTCGTTCACGATAAAACGGCTCAAGCGCCAGAGGTATTGCAAAATAACAGAGGCGGGTATTAGCATCGCGTGGAAGCGAAAGCTGCCGAAGGGGCTCTTCTTCTCTCACCCTACTGGCTGGAATAACTCGCTCTTGCCAGTATTCGTAAAGTTCATTGAATACACTGGTGAGTACTTCCCCATAGCGATTTCGACTGCCAGGAAGATTGATTGTTTTCACACCCCTCCGTTCAAAACGTGCTATGTCCGATGGCTTAGCTCCAACCATAATGACGTAGGCGATCCGTCGTGATCGGCCAAGTCGTTCGCCTACAACCTGCCATATCTGGCGAAAATCTGGATCATCGAGACTATAACCTATAAGCACTGCTGTCCGGGTGATCAGAAGATTTGCGAGGAAAGTTGCTAAAAGTGGAAATCGTTCAAGAAAAGAATCATAGTCGGCTTCTGTGACTACAAGACGCGTCGGATGATTGAGATCGCCATGTAATTTAAGAAGACCTGTACCTGATTTGTCGAGGTTTACTGAGAGTTGATCCTCCTCAATGAGGGGTGTGCAATGTCGAGGGATAATTTCATACTGCCGTTCGAGTAGAAAATCGAAATTCGTTGTGCAAACAAGCTCAAAAGGCAATTTACAGAACGCCTTGTGTGCATCACCTGGCCGGGCGATGTCTACGCGCAATAGATCGGCCAATCTCTCAATAAGTTTCGGCCGTCCAAACTCATGTTCGAATGCAGATAGCGCATCAATGGGGCCGGTAGGAGAGTAATCTCCGAGATCTTTGTTTACCTGATCACCGAGCTCACTCCATAAGGGAATCGGCTTACCGTCCGGAGTAACCGCGTTGCGTGATAGTCCTGCCCCTACGGTTGGCAACCAGCGGCCGTTCACGAGGTCAGTAAGGACCGGTGTAGGAAAGTGCGTTATATATTTCACGGTACCTGAACGAGGCTTTCTAATCGCTCTGACGCGCGGCGGTGCGGGCAATGAAATGTGACGGTGCATTGAGCAGGCCGTGCGCTAAAAGCTTTTCTTTAGCCAATGTGAGCATCGTTATTCTTCCCCGAAATAATCGGAATCGATACGTTTAATTTCATAGTTAGCTGTAGTGTTAGCTCCCAGATTGAAATCAATCATTAGATTTGCGAGCGTGCGGCCATCTATTAGTATGACTTTTGGATCGATGCTGTTCACATAATTGATCGCATCCTCGGAGAAACGGCCGGTAGTGATAAAGACGCCTTTCCTCGCGCGTTTGCCATGGAGAGCGCCAACAAATCTATGAATCTCAGGCCTGCCGACGGTTCCTTCCCATCTCTTGGCTTGCAGGTAAATGATATCGAGGCCCAGTCGATCTTCTTTGATGATCCCATCAATGCCTTCATCGCCGGTCTGGCCTATTGCTTTACCTGCGTCAGCTCTTGATCCGCCGTACCCCATTGCAACCATTAGGTCGACGACGAGTAATTCGAAAAAGCGAGGAGAGTTTGCTTTTATCCGATTGAGCATTTCACCAGCCAATTCATGGCGGATTCCTTGATACGCCTTCTGCAAAACCTCCTCGGGAGTCTCAGCCGTTGTTGGCGGAGTGTCAGGCTTGGTCTCGTCACCATCGTTAGTAGCTGTATGAAACTCAACAAACTCAGGATATTGATCAAGAATCCGAACATCGATGCGAGGATGCCTTTTGGCCAACAGCTCATGCCCTCTGTCCGTGATTCGAAAATGCCCGCGACGAGTCGCTTCGAGTACTTTGGCCTGAATGAAATAGCTCTTTGCCCAAGCCACTCGATTGTCAAATTTTGTTTGAGTGCCGCTAGGCAATAACTCGGCCTGATCCTGACTGGATACGCCCATTGTTTGCGCGATCTTTTCCCGAGCTTCTGCGACTGAATGCTCAATCCCGTCAGAAGCGAGTTCCAGTAGCGGCTTAAAGAACGATTGGAAATCGGGTACTGCCATTTTTACCTCATGCTATTGAGCGTCGGCCTATCTCGCTGTTGGGCCGCAGCCTATTTCATCCACGAACCATCCGTCAAGTTTCATCCGCTGCATCCGCCAACCCCATTTCTTGCCACCTTCCTTCTTCCCGTCAAAAACTTATCCACTGTTGCAATCCCTCCCGCAGTCTTGGGGCCAGTCCTCCTGAACCTCCGGTCTTGAAGAACTCCGAGCGCTTTACCGCGACGTTCTCGGCATGGCGGTCTCCGGGCGCAACCGGCGCACCAGATGTCGTCTCTCGGTTCATTGTCCTCTCAACATTGAATTTTGATTGTCGGATACGAATGACTTATAATCGGGCGAAAACAGAAGATGCGGGGTCAGGTCTTGGATCTTGAATTTTCTCCCGCCGCGCAAACCGCACCCGCTCGCCGTTGCTAAACCTCTTTCTTTTCCAACCCAAAACTTAGCGCAATGCCTCTCCCTCCCGCGCTCCTGGGCCGCGTCGTCTTGAACGTGCGGGACTTGAAAAAGTCTGAGCGCTTTTACCGCGACGTTGAGTCTTCCGAGCTATTCATCTATGCAAGCCTGACTCCCGTACCAGGACTTACGAACCTAAAATAGGGCCTTCCCCGATATCCACCCTCGCCGTCGTGTGCCATTGCCAAGGTAACGGCATGGACTACACGGAAGTCATTAGCAGGGAGGTTTTATGAAAAAATCGGTTTTCTCGATCGTGGGAGCGTTATTTTTCTCGGGGGTGATGGGGGTGCCGTTGGCGTGGTCGGCCGATATGCCGTCGATTCCCGGGGCGAACGAGATTTACGACAAGGCGACCGGGCATAGCGGGTCGAAGACGGATGACAGGAACGGCGACAAGAAACATCTTGTCGACATCAACAGCGCCTCGGCAAAGGATCTCGGCGAGCTCAAGGGCGTCGACGAGGATGTGGCGAAGAAGATCGTCAAAAATCGCCCCTACGCCCGCAAGGACGAGCTGGTCTCGAAGAAAATCATCAAGCAGAAGGATTACGATAAGATCAAGGACCAAATCGTCGCGAGCCACGGCACGGGCACCCTATCGGAAGCGGCCGAGTCCGGGAAAAAGAAAAAGTAGCCCGGGTCACGGCGATCTGCGCGACCCTGGGGTGGGGTTGGACGTTTATCGCGCGAGAATTCGCAAGCGATCCCGCGCCGCAGCGAGCAAGTTGCTAATTTTACCGCCGACCGTCTTGCGCCGGAGGCAATGCTGTGATTTCCTACAGGAACTGACTTTTTCGGACCCTCCCGTATGAACGTAACTTACCGGCGAAGGAACGGCAGCGAAAAGTGGCACTTCTGCCAGAATTGCAGCACCTGGCCGAAGAGCGATTATCTTCAGCTGGAGACCGTGGAGAACAGTCTGAGCGCGGCTCTGTGCTTGGAGTGCATCACAAAGCGGCACTTTGCCGAATGCAGCTTTTGCCTCCTTCCACCGCCGACCGACGGCGGTTAAGTTTGCGCGACAGCCGCCCGCATCGGATGGCATTCATGTCGGTTCTTTAATGCTCCGAAAATCGATCACGTGGTGCCATGTTCCCAGCGACCGATGGTCGCTCACGTCGTCCGGCTTCGTGCCGCAGCGCGGGCACGGGCGATAGCGCGCGAAATCGCTGAGCCGCTCGCCGGGCTTCACCACGACTTGAAAGTCTTTCTGGCAGTTCTGACACCGAAGCGTCCATTTACCGCGATCCGGCATAAGCGCCCTCCGGCTGAATTTAATCGGGACAATCCGTGAAGTAATACCGATCAGTAATCTCCTCTACTTCCCGAACGATGGATATTGGCTACGTCATAAGTATGAGCCGTAGTTGGTCCTTGCAGCTGCGGTGCTACGAATGCGGGGGTGAATTCCCCGTAAACGGAATCGCGGCGACAGAGATCCGGACAACAGCCGATTCCACCGTCTGCCCTCATTGCGCGGCGAAGGCCGACGCCGCGACATGCTTTCCGCGAATGCCGCGGCGGCATCTAATCGTTCGTTTAACGCGCGAGGATGCATAGGCGACCCGCGCGGTCGATTATGCCGCGTCGGCGTGCCCGCGACGGCGAAGGTCGAAGACCCGGTGGACTCTGCTTTCATCTTCTCTTGCAGAGACGAAGGGCCGCGCGCGGCAGTGCGGGCACGGGGTTACGAGCGGCAGCGCGGCGACCTTCGAAAATGAAACATCGGTCACGGTGAACTTGCCCTGGCAGCGATAACAGCGGAGCACGATGGTCCACGGTTGGTACTCGTAGGCCATGTAAAAATTTTAGAGCTACTGCCGAGCGCTGCAATACGGAAATAGCCCGAGTTTTGTAAACAGGGCGCTCGCCGGAAATTAATTGCTGCTGATTGATTGTCGGGACCGGGCTGCGGCGACGAATCCGGCTTCCGGCGTTTTCAGTTCGTGAGGATTTTCGTCATGGCATCGAACAGATTGTTAATGGTCACGGGCTTGATCAGGTACGCCGATGCGCCGTTATCTCTGGCGGCTGCGCGCGTCTCGTCGCTGGGGTAGCCCGTCACGACGATCGCGTGGACGTTCGGTTTGCGCTGCTTGAGATCGGCGAGCAGCTCCATGCCGCTGCCGCCGCCGAGCCGCAGGTCGACGAGAGCGAAGTTGAAGAACTCGTGATCGAGCAGATCGAGCGCCGCAGACGCCGTCGCCGCGATGCTGACCTCGAAGCCGCGTCTTCCCAAAGCCTTTCGCATCAGCATCAGGAAGTTGGGCTCGTCGTCGACAACCAGAATCGGAATAGGCATAAGACTCGATCAAACCTGAGAAATCAGAAAAGCGAGTCTTTGGTGGAGGTCACGAGAAAGCAGGTGCATCCGGTGATGCTCCACACGCGACGGTCGACGGTGCCCGCCTCGCTGCGAATAAAATCGCCGGGATAGAGTGTTCTGTCGTCGACCTTCAATACGCCGTGGAGAAGATGCAATTCCTCGACGCCGGCATGCCTATGCGCGGGATAATCGGTTCCCGGCTCGAGCCGGACCAGCATGCTCACGCTATCGGTTTGAGCGTTCCGCGCGAGTATTTGGACGTGGATACCGGGCGCCGGCTCCTCCCACTCCGGCTTAATTCGCGCTTGTGGAGGAGGCATGAACGGCGCGGTGCCCGTTTCTCCGGCGACGCGCTCCGCGAGCCGGCCCCATAGGGATTCCGCGGGGCGCAACACATCGGTGGACCAGCCGGCGAACGAGCGGACGACCGGCCGGAGCGTTTCGAGTTCGCGGCGGCACTTCGCGCACGATGCGATTTGTGCCTCGGCCGCGGCGATCTCAAGCGATGGAATCGCATGTAAGGCGAACAGCGACACAAGCTCCTGATGCTCTTGGCTATGTGCACCCGCTTTTGCGATCATGCGATCTTATTCCTTCCCAGCGCCTCTCGAAGTTTTCGCAATCCCGAGCGAATTCGCGTCTTGACGGTTCCGAGGGGCTGATTCAGCTGCTTTGCCGCCTCTTCGTAAGTCAATTCGGAGAAAAAGGCGGTTTCGATCGACGTTCGTTCCTCCGGGGTCAGGAGCTCCAGCGCATACCGCAACATCCGGCTCTGCTCCTCGAACAGACAGGCTTGTTGAGGATCGACCATGTCCGTTGTCGGCCCCAAGCTGTGCGGATAAGGGTCCACCCGCTTTTTTCGCTGATCGAACCGCAGCCGATCGATAGCCCTGCTGCGCGCCTGATTCATGATCCAGCCGACGACCGATCCGTTGGCGGGATCGTAGGCCGACGCTTTGCGCCACACGTCGTGGAAGACGTCGACCGTGACTTCTTCGGCGGTTTCTCGATTGGCGGTTATGCGCATGATCAGCGTAAAAACGATTCGATGCGCCTTCTCGTATAAGGAATGAAGCGCCTGCTGGTCGCCGGCCGCGACGCCGCGGACAAGCTCGAGCCACTCGTCCTCGGATACGCAAGACTTTGACTTCTCGGCATAGAGAACATCCCCGAGCGTTTTCATCGAGCGCACCGCGGCGAAGGTCATGCAGGCGGAATTTTGTCAGTCAAGCGGTCAGAAATCAAGGAGCCCGCAGCATGATCTTGTCGTGTCGCGCTTACACAAAAATAAAACGCCATAAAGCTGCTCCCGGATTTAAAAAATAAGGAAAAAATATCCCGATGCAGGTAAAATTTTTTCATAATGCGAAATCCAAACTCGGGTTATTAGCGTTATCCTTGAGGTAGGGAGTAACACGGAAGCTCGATTGGAGTTGAAATTGGAGACGGCAAGGGCGAGAACAACGCCGTTAGCGGCGACTACCCCGTCCGGAATCTGCGGCATCGAGGATCTGCGCTGGGGTAGCCATATCTGCCAGTGGTATTTGAGACGCGAAGACCTCGCGCAAACTCTCGTGCCGTACTTCGAGGCCGGGTTGAAAAACCGTGAACGGTGCGTCTGGGTCACGGCCGCGCCGTACGAGATGGCCGACGCGAAGCGTGACCTCGAAGCAGCCGTGGCGGGATTGGACCGAATGATCGCCGACAAACAGATGCGTATCGTCGATGCCGGCGGCTGGTACGTTAACGGGAATAGCCTCCGCGGCTTAAATGTCGTCGAACACTGGCTCGCGGAGGAGCGCGAAGCGCTGGCCGCCGGCTACAGCGGTCTTCGCATTGCCACCAATACCTCATTTGTCAGCGAAGACGATTGGCGGCTATTCATAGAGTACGAGAACGGCTTCAACCAGGAAATGTTACAGAAGCACAGAATCGTCGCGCTGTGCAGCTACAATCTGCTTGCCGTTACGCCGGCGAGAATGTTCGATGCCGTCCACAGTCATCAGGTCACGATCCACAGAGCCGGCACCGATTGGCAGGCGTTGGAGCTCTGACGGCGCAGATTAGATTCAACGGAATTTGTGGAGCTGCGATTTCATCCTCTCATGTCTTACCGGAGCGTAGCGAACTGGCCCCCGGCCTGGGTCGCGCGCGCCCGAAAAAATGAACAAGAAGTGCGCGGCGAGATCGGGGTTTTGAAAGACGTTATCCCGTCGATTGTGCCGCCGACGACCAGGATATTTCTGATCGTCGAGCATGAAGATAGCGAATACATGGGCTGCCTGCTGTTCGACGATCCCGCATTTTGCGGGGACATTTTTCGCATCCTCCAAACGCACCGCGGCTGGACGATTCGAGATATCGGCAGCCTCGATCTTTCCTGCACGCTTTAATTTCTAATCCCGAACCGGTCTCATGCCCGTGCCCGCGCCGGCGCTTTCTTGACACCTTCTTCCTTCCCGTCTAAAAGTTAGCGCAATGGCTATTGCGCGCGGCGTCCTGGGCCACGTCGTCTTGAACGTGCGGGACTTGAAAAAGTCCGAGCGCTTTTACCGCGATATTCTCGGCATGGCGGTCTCGGGGCGCAACGCGCGCACGAAGATGTCGTTCTTGAGCTTCGGCGCCGAGCACCACGACATCGCTTTGATGGAGCTGCCGCGCGGCGCGAAGCGGATCGCCGGCGACGGCATCCCGGGGCTGCATCACTTCTGCGTCTACGTCGACGACGACAAGGCCGTCGACAAGCTCTATCCGGTTTTACAGAAGCGCGGCATCGAGATCGTCAGCGGCCCCGAGATTCTGGAGGTCGCGCAGAACCGTTCGGTCAGCTTCCTCGACCCCGACGGCAACCGCGTCGAGGTCGCTTGCAACCGCAACAAATTCGTCCGGCGGCGCCGGGGGCGGAGGAAATAATGCGACTGAGTCTCAAGGCGTTGGCGGCGTCCTCGCTCCTGATCCTTTCCGGCGCCGGCTCCAGCGCGGCGCTCGACAAGGTGCCGATCGCGCACAGCGCGATGTCCGCGTCGCAGGCGATTCTCTACCTCACGCGTGACGCCGGCATCTTCGCCAAGTACGGCATCGAGCCGCAGATCGTCTACATCGTCGGCGGCCCCACCAACACCGCCGCGCTGATCTCCGGCAGCGTCGATTTCAACATCTTCGCCGGGCCGTCCTCGGTCGCGGCCAATCTGTCGGGCGCGGACACCGCGATCCTGATGAGCTTCGTCAACGTGTTGGAGCATTCTGTGTTCGCCGCGCCGTCGATCAAGAAGCCGGCCGATCTCAAGGGCAAGCGCATCGGCATCGCGCGTCCCGGATCTTCGGACTACTACGGCGCGACGGTCGCTTTGAAGAAGTGGGGGCTCGAGCCCGACAAGGACGTCGCGCTGGTCTCGATCGGCGGGCCGCCGGACCGCTATCTCGCGCTCCAGTCCGGCAGGGTGGACGCGGCGCTGTTCCAGCCGCCGCTCACGACCAAGGCGCAGAAGGCGGGCTTCAACCGCCTCGTCGCGCTTGTCGATCTTGGGCTCGATTATCTCGGCACCTCGCTCGCGACCACGCGCACGGTTATCGACAAGAAAGAGGACCTCGTGCGCCGCCTCACGAAGGCGTTCGTCGAGGGCATTCACTACTTCAAGACCAACAAGCCGGCGAGCTTGAAAGTGATCGCGAAGCTGATGAACACCAACGATCCCGAGGCGCTGGAAGAATCCTACGACGCCTATGCGATCAAGTTCATGGCGCGGGTGCCGTATCCGACGGAGAAGGGGATCGAGGCGATCATCGACGATCTCGCGAAAACGAATCCCAAGGCGAAGGGCGCAGACCCGAAGCGTTTCGTCGAGCCGCGCTTCCTAAAAGAATTGGAAGACAGCGGCTTCGTCGCCAAGCTGTACGGCAAATAAAAATGGATGCGCTCTCGACATTTCATCTGAAGCGCTGGATCGAGGAGAACCAGCATCTCTTCTCGCCGCCGTTCAAGACCAACCGGCTGCTCGTCCATCACCAGGACTTTCTCGTGATGATGCTGCGCGGGCCGAACACGCGGCTCGATTTCCACATCGACCCGGGCGACGAATTTTTCTATCAAGTCGAGGGCGGCATGGAGCTGCACTTAAAGCCGGAAGGCAAAAGGCGCGAGGTGGTCCACATCCGCGAAGGGGAAATTTTCGTCTGCCCCGGCAATCTGCCGCATTCGCCGCGCCGGCCGGAAAACACCTGGGGGCTCGTGATCGAGCGCAAGCGCAAGCCCGACGAGACCGAAGAGTTCGTCTGGTTCTGCGAGAAATGCGATGCCAAGGTTCTCGCGCGCGCCGTCGTCCAGGGCGACGTCGGCGGCCAGGTTTCCAAAGTCTACTCGGAGTTCAACGCCGATCCGGCGCTCCGCACCTGCGTGGCCTGCGGCTATACGTTCCCGACTACGCCGATGGCCGAGCGGCTTTCGTTCCTGCAGCCGAAATAGACCCCTCACACCGACCCTTTCCCCAAAGGGGCGAGGGAGAAGACTTCTTAGTGCCCTCTCCCTGTGGGAGAGGGAAGGGTGAGGGCAGTTCGCTCGCGAAACCCACCTTTGCTAAAATAGCATCCTCATGGAACCCGCGACGAAGGAAAAACCTTCGCATCAGCCCGATCTCGCGTCGATGAGCGACGATGAGCTGCTCAAGATGCGCATCTGCGACTTGAAGGCGCAGATCGCCGGCAGCGAGCTCGAAGCGCGCATCGCGCGATTCCATCGCGAATTGGGCGAGAAGGGCATCGCGCTGAAGCCGCAGTGTTACCTTGGCGACGAGTGGTTCTGCGCCGAGGGCGCGGCGAACATCGCTATCCCGTTCTACCTCGCGCATCCGCGGCTGAAGCGCCTCGAAGAGAAGATGATGATGGAGGTCGAGGGCGGGACCGAGGAGTGGTGCATGCGGCTGCTGCGCCACGAGATGGGCCACGTGATCATCCACGCGTATCTGCTCGCGAAGGACAAGGAGTGGCAGAAGCTGTTCGGCTCGCCGTCGCACGAATATTCCGAGAGCTTCCGCGCGCGGCCGTACAGCAAGCGCTTCGTGCGCCATCTGGAGGGCTGGTACGCGCAGAGCCATCCCGAGGAGGACTTCGCCGAGACGCTGGCGATCTGGCTCACGCCGGCGCTCGACTGGCGGAGCCAGTATCGCGGCTGGAAGGCGCTGGAGAAGCTCGAATACGTCGACCGCATGATGGCGAAGCTCGCCGGGCAGAAGCCGCTCGTGCTGACGCGCAGCCACTTGAGCGAGGCGTCGCGCCTGCGCTCGCGCCTCGACGCCTACTACAAGAAGCGGCGCAAGCTCTACGCGCAGGACTTTCCGGAATTTTTCGACGCCGATTTAAAAAAGCTCTTCGCCGCCGCGTCGTCGGCGCCCGGCGCCGAGCGCGCCGCGGCTTTTCTCCGGCACAACCGCAAGCCGATGCTGAGCGCGGTCGCGGCCTGGACCGGCGAGCCGAAGTTCACCGTCGACCGGCTGCTGCGCGCGCTCACCGAGCGCTGCGCCGCGCTCGATCTGCGCGTGCGCTCCGATTCCGCCGGCCTCGAAATCGCCGCCTATCTCGCGACACTCGCCGCGCATTACCGCATGACGGGCAAATTCAAGGAGTCGTGACGCTCAATGCCGGCGCGGCGGAAAAATAAAGTCCTGGTCCTCTTCGATTCGGCGGGAACGCCGCCGGACGACCAGGACTTCAGCCGCGAGCTGAAAACCGACGATTGGGCGACTGAGGCGCACGTCATCGACGCCCTCACGAAGCTCGGCCACGAAGTGCGGACGATCGGCGTCTACGAGGACCCGGGGCTCATTATCACTGAAGTCAAGGCGCATCCGCCGGACGTCGTCTTCAATCTCGCGGAGCACTTCAACGCGCGCTCCGCCTACGACCGCAACGTCGCCGGTCTGCTCGAGATGCTCGACCTGCCCTACACGGGCTCGGGCCCGACCGGCCTCACGCTGTGCAAGCATAAAGGCATGGCGAAGGAGATTCTCGCCTACCACCACATCCGCGTGCCGGATTCCGCCGTGTTCCCGCCCGGCAGCGCGATCCGGCGGCCCAAGCGCCTCGCATTCCCGCTTTTCATCAAGCCGGTCGCGAAGGAGGCGTCGTACGGCATCGCGCAAGATTCCTTCGTGGAAAACGACCAGGCCTTCGAAGAGCGCGTCCGCTTCATCCACGAGCGGATGAATCAGGCGGCGCTGGCGGAGGAGTATATCGAGGGGCGCGAGCTTTACGTCAGCATCCTCGGCAACGCGCGGCTGAACGTCTTTCCGCTGCGCGAGGTGATCTTCGCCGAGGTGCCCGAAGGGCAGCCGCGCTTCTCGACCTTCAAGGCGAAGTGGGACGACGCCTACCGGAAAAAATGGGGCATCCAGAACATCTTCGCCGAGGGTCTCGACAGCGAGATGAGCGAGCGCATCGCGGAGATCTGCAAGAAAGCCTACCGCGTGCTCCGCGTCCGCGGCTACGGGCGCATCGATCTCCGCGTCACGCCGGCGGGGGAGATCGTGATTCTCGAGGCAAATCCCAATCCGAACCTCGAGCGCGAGGACGAATTCGCCCAGTCGGCGATGAAGGCGGGATTGTCGTACGAAGCGCTGATCCAGCGCATCCTGCGGCTGGCGTTCCAGTAGCAGGATGCGCGTGGACCACCGATAGATATTTTAGTGCGGCACCGGCCGGTCGCCGCGCTCGCGCATGCTGTAGCGCTTGCCGTCGTCGCGCCCCCGGGCGCAGAACTTCTCCTTGGTATCGATCGGCTTGCGCGTATTCTCGATGTTTGCGAGGACTTGAAAGCAAGTCTCGTTTCTCTTGAAGCGGTAGCCTTGCGCCGCGGGAATGACGATCTCGTTTTCCCCCGGGCGCAGGACGTGCGTGGCGCCGCGCGCCACGACCGTGTCGCCGGGCTTTTCGCGGATCTCGAAAAGCGTGTCGCACTCGCCCGAGCCGTCGACGTGGACTTTGAGGCGCCAGTTCTGGACGCGCTCGCCGCGATTGACGGGATCCGGCGACATGTCGAGATCCTCGATCGAGATGCGATGATTGCCGCCGCAATGAACCCGGCCGCGCTCGGCCGCGTGCGCGAAGCCGAAGCCGCTCAAGACCAAAGCAGCAATCGGAACGATTATTGAGATGATTTTCATCCTTCCTCCTCCCTTCCAGCAACCAGCGTAGCGTCGAATCTCCTTACCGCGCAATAGAGTAAATACCTGAGCATTCGTTATGGAAAACCGGCGAAGCTTCGGATAAAACGGCGATAATGTTTCTGCTGAAACAATTCTTGAAGCCGCTCATTCTGCCGCCGATGCCGTGGTTCGTGCTGCTGCTCCTCGCCGGCATCTTCTGGCGCAAACGATGGGGGCGGGCGCTCTTTTGGGCGGCCTTCGGCCTGATTTTCCTTTTTCATAGTCCTCAGGTCAGCCGGTTACTGCGCGATCCGCTGGAAACGCGCTATGCTCCATTGATCGAGCCGGCCGCCGCCGAGCCGTACGACGCGATCGTTGTCCTGATGGCCGGGGTGATCCCCGCGGGAGGACCGGTTCCTTTCCCCACGGTCGAAGCGCCGCTGTTTCACCGTCTCGACGAGGCCTGGCGGCTGTACCGTATTCGGCCGAGGCCGATCATCGTCTCCGGCGGCCACGTCAATCCGTGGACGAAGCCGCAGAACGAAAACCAGATCGCCTGTGATTATCTGATTCTATGGGGCGTCCCGCGCGCGCACATCGTTCCCGAGCCGTACTCGCGCGACACCTTCGAGAGCGCCATCGAGGTCGATAAGATTCTTCGGCAGAAAGGCTGGAAAAGATATCTGCTCGTCACGTCGGCGACGCACATGCCGCGCAGCATGCTGGCGTTCGGCGCCTTGGCGCCGGAGCCGCTGGCTGCGCCGGGAGATTTCAGCTATGCCGGCGACGGCAGTTGGGACTTGGTAGGCGAGGACGCCGCGGACAAAATCGGCGAGGCGATCTACGAGTACATCGGCCTGATCAATTATCGCTGGCGGATGTACTTCTATTTGAAGCGCAAGGCGGCGGCTAGCGGTACAACGCCGTGACGAAGCCGCTCTTCTCGATCTCCCGCAGCGGCCCGTTGTCGATGAACTGATCGGCCTTGGCGCCCTTCGCGCGCGGATCCGACTGCGCGATCCAGCCGAGCAGGAGTTGCATGCCTTCCGGCGTCGGCAGCGGCAGCGGCTGGAGAATGTTCTTGTAGAGATCGTAAATCTGGGCGAGCGCGTCCTTGTCGGCGATCTTCAGATACTTCGAGAGTATCGGGATCGTCTCCTCGCGGTTGGTCTTGAAGTAGTGGATCGCTTCGACGATCGACTTCAAGTATAAATTCACCGTCTCGGCCTGCGACTTCAGCATAGCGCGCGCCGTGCCGATCGTATTCTGCGGGAAATCGATTTTCGCCGACAGCGGATCGGCGAGCGTGGTCATGCCGGCTTTTTTCGCCAGGATGTAAAATTCCGGCGTGATCACCGTCGATTCGACGGCGCCCTTTGTAATCGCCGCGAGGCGCGTGCTCGTGCCGCCCACCTGAAGCAGCGTCACGTCCTTATCCGCGTTCAATCCGAGCTTTTGGAGAATGAGCCGGGCGGCGAGATCCGACGCGCTGCCGAAGCGGGAGATCGCCAGGCGCTTGCCTTTGAGCTGCTCGGCGCTTTTGATTTCTTTCTGCGCGATGAGACTGAACGCCGAGCGGTTCTCGAGGCCCGAGATACAGACGACGTCCGATCCCGCAAGGCCGCTGCTGAGGATCACGCCGCCGGAAAGCTGTGCGATCTGGGTCTCGCCGGCGACCAGCGCCTGAATCGAGGTCGTCCCGCTTTCGATCAGCACCAGCTGCACGTCGAGGCGATGCTTCGCGAAGATGCCCTTGTCCTTCGCGATCCATACGGGGGCGTTGTTTGCCGTGATCGAGCTGTAAGAGGTCTTTAGCCGGATCATCTGCGCCGGCGCGAGCGCCGGCAGGATGAAGCTTAGGGCGGCGACAAGAGCGAAGAGGCGAAGGCGAGGCATCGTCGTCTCGGCCTAGAGGAAGTTCTGGCCGCCGTCGATAGAGACGGTCTGACCGGTCATGAAGTCGCTCAGCGGCGAGCAGAGAAAGAGCATCGCGCCGACAAGATCCTCGGGCTTCTGCACGCGCTTGAGCGACCGCCCCTGTACGGGCGCCTGGCGCATGCGGAGAATCTCCTCGGTCGGATTATCCTCCGAGAGCGTCGAGCCCGGCGCGATACAGTTAACCTGGATATTATCGCCGCCGACCTCGCGCGCGAGCGTGCGGGTGAAGCCGATGACTCCCGCCTTGGACGTCACGTAGTGGATGCGCCCCAAGCTGCCGGAGAGCACCGTGCCGGAGGCGATGTTGACGATCTTGCCGGATTTCTGCGCGCGCATCGTCGGCAGCACGGCGCGGCAGCAGAAGAAAACGCCTCTGAGATTGACCGCCATCATGCGGTCCCATTCGGCCGGGTCGATCGTCTCGATGCCGCCGCGGTTCATCGGGATGGTCGCGAAGATGGCTGCGTTGTTGATCAGAAAGTCGATGCGGCCGAAGCGGTCGAGGACGGTCTTCGCCATCTGCTTGGTCGACTGCTCGTCGGCCACATCGACGCGGATAGAGATGGCGCGTCCCTCGGCCTTGCCGGAGATTTCGCCCGCTACTTTTTCGGCGGCCGGGCCGTCGATGTCCGTAACCGCGACGCGCGCGCCGGCATCGGCGAAGCCGCGGGAATAGGCCCTGCCGATGCCGTGTCCGGCGCCTGTGACAATGACGACTTTATCTTTGAGTCCCTGGATCATGGCTGTACCTCGCTGGATATTCTCGATCGCGTTTACCATAGAAGTTATGCGCGTGGAGTGTCAAGCGGCCCAATTGACGGCTAAAAATGTTTGTTGTACACCCTTGGGCGGTTCGGACGTTTGCGCCAATGCATACTCGGCGGTGCTCTCGATATAGAGACATGGATCGGAGGAATTCATGAAAGTCACTCCGCGCGCGATATTGTCGGCGGCTTTCTGGTTGGCGTTGTCGGTCTTGGTAGGCCATTCGTTCGCCGCCGAGAAGCCTGCTTTCAATGAAAAAGCAGTCGCGGATTTCTACAAGGGGAAAACCGTCCGCATCATCGTCGGCTTCTCCGCGGGCGGCGGCTACGACTTATACTCGCGCCTGGTGGCGCGGTATCTCGGAAAATACATTCCGGGCACCCCGAACGTCATCGTCGAGAACATGGCCGGCGCCGGCAGTATTCTCGCGGCCAACACCGTCGCTAACGCGGCGCCGAAGGACGGCACGGTCGTCGGCAACATCTCCGGCCCGATTATCCTGGAGCAGCTTTTCGGCACGCCGGCGGTGCAGTTCGACATGGCGAAGCTGCGCTACCTCGCCGTGCCGGTGGAGGAAACCTATCTTTTAATCGTCAGCAAAAAACCCGGGGTTTCTCGCTTCGACGACATGCTCGGGCCGAAGGGCAAGCAGGTCGTCCTCGGCGGCATTCCGGGCTCGACGGTGGAGCACGCGCCGATCATCGTGCGCGACGTCCTCGGGGCGAACATCAAGCTCGTAGCGGGGTACAAGGGCACCGCCGACGTGCGGCTTGCGATCGACAGCGGCGAGGTCGACGGATTCTTCAACACCTGGACATCGAGCAAGGTTACTTCGATGGATAAATTTAAGACCGGCGAATGGACCATCCTTGCCCAGATGGGCGACGAGTCCCTGCCGGACTTGCCGTCGGCTAACGTGCCGACGATTCCAATGCTCGCGAAAAGCGACGAGCAGCGGCAGCTCCTGCGCTTCGGCACGAGCGTGCCCAACCAGTTCGGCAAGGTGTATCTGCTCGCGACCGGTGTGCCGGCGGACCGCGCCATGGCGCTGGAGACCGCGTTCGCAAAGGCGTTCGCGGACAAGGATCTGCTGGCGGAAGCCGAGAAAGGGCGGCTCGAGATCAAGCCGCTGTCGGCGCAGCGTACGCAAAAGCTCGTGACAGAATTCTTGGGCATGTCCCCGGAGCTCAAGGCAAAGCTGCAAAAGCTCATCCATCCGTCGAAATAACCAGTTTCGTGGCCGGTCGCGCGATTGACGGTCCGGACGGTTTGTAGGAAGATTTCGGATTATGGTCGTCGCCGTCGTCCTTTCAGCGGGCGAATCGAGCCGCATGGGGCGCCCCAAGGCGTTGCTGCCGGTGGGCGACAGCTTTTTTCTCGAGCGGATCGTCAACGCCCTGCGCCGAACGCGCGTCGAAAAAATCTTCGTCGTGCTCGGCCACAACGCCCGGGCGCTCGAAGAGAAGATCCGCCAGCTGCCCGTGACGATCCTGGTGAACCCCGATTATTCGCGCGGCCAGCTCTCTTCGCTCCAGGTCGCATTGCGCGAGCTGGATAACGACGCCATCGACGGAATCGTGCTTCATCTCGTGGACCATCCTTTCATCGACGCAGCGCTCGTCGACCGCATGATCGAGGCATTTTATGCGTCGCAGCCGCTGATCGTCGTTCCGGTATGCCGCGGGCGCCGCGGCCACCCGGTGATTTTCTCACGGGGGTTGTTTCCGGAATTGCTTGCGTCGCCGCTCGATGAAGGCGCGAAAAGCGTCGTGCGCGCGCACGCGAAGGAAACGGTCGAGGTGGAGACCGACGACGAAGGCATTACGTACGACATCGACACGCCGGAGGAATACCGCCGGCGCATAGGAGGCAACTGAATGTCACGACTGAAGCTTACGCTCGCGTGCGGCGCATACGACTTGTTGCGCCCGCTGATGGAAGGCACCGTCGCGCCCGCGGGGATCGATCTCAACGTGGTCACGATGGCGTCGCCCGAGCGCCACGGCCGCATGCTGCGCCACGAGGAATTCGACGTCTGCGAGCTCTCGCTTATCGCCTATCTCGTCGCACTCGACCAGGGGCGAACGTTTCGCGCGATTCCGGCGTTTCCGCACCGGCGGTTCCGCCATAGCTACATGGTGAAGCGGACGGACGCCGGCATCGAGCGGCCGTCGGATCTGAACGGCAAGCGCGTCGGCCTCGATACGCTGCAAAATTCCGCCGGGCTGTGGATGCGCGGCATTTTGCAGGACCATTACGGCGTCGATCTAAAGAGCGTCGAATGGTGGTGCCAGGAGGAGGAGGACGTCGCTTTCGAGCCGGCGAAGTGGATGAAGCTCCATCGCGTGCCGAAGGGGAAGAATATCGATCAGATGCTCGTCGACGGCGAATTGGAGGGCGCGCTCTATCCCGAGACTTTGCCGTCGATAAAAAACGCCTCGCCGCGCGTCGCGCTCCTGTTTCCGGACCCCAAGGCGGCGGAGATCGAGTATTACAAGAAAAGCGGCATCTATCCGATCATGCACACCGTCGTCGTCAAAGGCCACATCCTCGAAAAAAATCCCTGGGTGGCCGTGAGCCTCCTTCAGGCGCTCCAGCGCTCGAAGGAGATGTGTTACGAGCGCTACCAGGACCCGCGCAATTCGATCATCGTATGGTTCAAAGAGGCGCTGCAGGAGCAGAGAAAGAT
Organism: Binatia bacterium; assembly: GCA_036407055.1. Taxonomy (GTDB): domain Bacteria; phylum Desulfobacterota; class Binatia; order UBA9968; family UBA9968; genus JAJPJQ01. The sequence goes on along the minus strand of DASWZY010000062.1, from coordinate 27,479 downwards.
TTTCGGTCCCGATCCTTGGCCGTATAACCTCGAGCAAAACCGCAAGGCGCTCGAGGCGGCCGTGCGCTACGAGCACGAGCAGGGGATGATCAGAAAGAAATTCGCGATCGAAGAGCTGTTCTTCCCGGCGAGCCTGCAGGAGATCCAGAGCTATCTCTGAAACCGCTCCTAACGGAGCGCTGAATTCTCTTCGCCCTCGGGCTGATCCGCGTGTATTCGAACGAGCGACGCGATCTGCCGTGCCCTCAGCCTATTCCATCCGCGTCCGTTTCGGCCGCAGCCGGTCGGCGACGCGCATAAGCGCATGCCTGATCGAAGGATTAGGCACAATACCGTCGATGCCGTCCAGCACGCGCCGGAGCCGAAGGTCGAAGCGCAGCAGTTTCCAATCCAGTAGCTCGCCGGCCGGCCGCGGGTCGGCTTCCGCGCTACGCGCCTCCTCGCGCGACATCTGGCGCTGCGTCACGTTTTTGCCGGCGGTCCCGAGGCAGTACCGGCAGGACCGGAGCGGCGCTTCCTCTTCGATATAGGACGCGAGCCGCGCGAGTAGATCGGCGCCGTGAAGAGAGACACCGTCGGCGTGCGCCAGGTCCTGGACGGGCGTGCCCTTCAGCGCGAGGTAGCGATCGCTGAAGATCGGCCGCGAGCATTTATAGTAGTAGCCGTTGTGGAACGCATGGCAGACCGACATGTGCGCGTTCCGGCATGAGCCATAGATCATCCGCACGATCGCCTCGTCCTCGATCTCGCGATCGATCTGAACCTTGCGAAACTGCGGCTTGTCGTTCACGGAAAGCTGGACGGCAAATCTCGCGCAGCGCGTGCGGGCGATATCGATCTTGGCGGCGTCGACGTCCGTCTCCGGATAGCGCGAAATGTCGAGGGCGTCGATCGACTGAAAGAAATCATCGCCAATTCGGTCGATGAGCGTTCCGTTGCTCACGACGACGATGCGGTCGGCGATTGCGCTTTCGCGCACGGCGCGAACCAGCTCGAGGAGGTTCTTGTTCAGCAGGGGCTCGCCGCCCACGAAGCGGAAAGCTTCGCAATGCAGCACCGGCGCCAGCGCGGCGAGGTCGCGCCGGACCCAGGCCGTTTCCGCCAGCGCCGTCGGCACGTAGGGCGAGAGATGACTGCATTCCACGCAGCGCAGGTTGCAGTGCTCGGCTGCGTTGAGCTCAAGCTGCGGCGTGAGAATCTTACCGTTTTTGTAAACGACCTTCACGACGCGGCTCGGGACGGCCCCGGGAATTCGAAGCTCTCGACTTCCGCCTGCTCCGCTCCCGTGTGAACGAGCGCTGCGATATCCAATCGCTCCTCGGCCTTTTCTACATCGGCGAGGCGCGATTTGGTCGCAGGATGCTTCGGAACGAAAAGCTGGCAGCAGTCCTGGTCCGGCATCGAGGAAACCTCGAAGGTGCCGATGCGGCGCGCCTGGTCGATAATCTCCTGCTTGTCCATGCCGACGAGCGGCCGGAGGATCGGCAGCGCCGCCGCCTGCTCGATGACCGCCATGTTCTCGAGTGTCTGCGAAGCGACCTGCGCGAGGCTCTCGCCGGTCGCGAGCGCCAGCGCTTTTTCCTTGCGCGCGATCGTCTCGGCGATCCGCAGCATCATCCGGCGGTAGAGCACGACGCGGAGCGGCCGAAGGACGCCGGCCACGATGGCGCGCTGAATCTCACCGAACGGTACGAGGTATAAGCGCGACTTGAACTGATGCCGCGTCAGCAGCTGCACCAGCTCGCGGCATTTCTCTTGTGAAGTCCCGTCGAGATACGGCGCGCTGTGAAAGTGCACGAAAATCAGCCGGCAGCCGCGCTGCATCATGCGGTACGCCGCGACCGGAGAATCGAATCCGCCCGAGATGAGAGAAACGACCCGGCCGCTGCCGCCCACCGGCAGGCCGCCGGGGCCGGGGATCTTCTCGAAGCCGAAGAAGGCGCATTGCGGCAGGATCTCAACGTCGATCGTCACCTCGGGGTTTTCGAGATCCACGCGCGCGCCGGTCTTCTCCTTCACCGCAGCGCCGAGGACGCGGTTGATCTCCGGCGAGATCAGCGGGAAGCTCTTGTCGGCGCGGCGCGCGTCGATGCGGAACGACGCGAAGCGTTTGCCGTCGAGGCCGCCCAGAATGCGCTCACGCAGCGCGTCGATATCGGCTTCGGTGCGCTCGACGAAGGAAAAATTCGCGACGCCGAAGACGCCTGCCAGTCGCCGCGCGATCTCTTCACGCGCGGCGCCGCCTGCGAGCGTCAGCAGGATGCGCGCCTGCAGCGTCTTGGCTTCCTTCACCTCGACGCCGCGAAGCGACGCGACCAGGTTGCGCTTCAAGAGATCGACGAAGTACGGGCGGTTGCCTTTCTTCAGCGCGATCTCGTGATAGCGGATCAAGACCGAATCCACGCCGTCAAAATAGCAGATTCGTCCTTGATTTGCAGGGCGGCGTCGCTGTATGAAACTCAGAGAGCGGAGGAGCGAGCCATGGCGAATTTTCGCAAAATCTCCGAGGCGCTGGCGTTCGCCGGCGAGAAGATGAAAAAGAACGGCTTGTTCGAGACGCCGAGGCTCTTCTGCGATCTCTACTGTTTCGAGCCCGGGCAGAGCCAGGCGCCGCACACGCACGAGGGATCGGACAAGATCTACTATGTCGTAGACGGCAAGGGATTGTTTCATATCGGCGACGAAGAGCGCGAGCTCGGCGCGCGCGAGATCGCGATCGCGCCGTCGGGGCTCAAGCACGGCGTCGAGAACAAGGGGCCCGAGCGATTGGTCCTGCTCGTACTCATGGCGCCGAAACCGCACGGATAATATTTCCTCGCGAATAACTTGGCAAAGATATGAGTGTGCAGCTGAAAGGCAAGGTCGCGATTGTCACTGGCGCGGGACGCGGCATCGGCCGCGCGATCGCGCTCGGGCTCGCTGAATCCGGCGCGCGCGTCGGGCTCGCGGCGCGCAGCGAAGGCGAGATCCGCTCCGTCGCGGACGAGATCCGCGGTAAACACGGGGACGCGCTCGCGATCGCGGCGGACCTCTCGCGCGATGAGGAAATCGAGCGGCTCGTCAAGCAAACGACGAAGGAATGGGGTCCCGTCGATATTCTCGTCAACAACGCCGGCTGGGGCAAGACCGCGACGGTGGCCGACAGCCGCGTCGAGGATTGGGACCGCACGCTGCAGATCAATCTGCGGGCGCCGATGGTGCTCACGCGCCTCGTGCTGCCGGGAATGATGGCGAAGAAGTCCGGCGCGGTCATCAACATCGGCTCGATCTCCAGCAAGGCGGGAACCGCGAACACCTCCGCCTATTCGGCATCGAAGTTCGGCATTCTCGGCTTCACGCAGTCGCTCTTCGAAGAGGTGAGGGAGTACGGCATCAAGGTCTCGATCCTTCTGCCCGGCTTCGTCGACACCCCGCTCATACCGCTGAACCGGCGCCTCGACCGCAGCCGGATGATCCAGCCCCGCGACATCGCGGAGGCGGTCCTGTTCGTGCTCTCGACGCCGGTGAATTCCTGTCCCGTCGAGATGACGATCCGTCCGCAGCAGACGCCGTACCGCTAAACTTCAAGTATTACTTGAATATGGCTTCGAGGGAGGGGATCGTTACTTCTTCGAGGCTGTCGACCACGGCTTCGGCTTCGAGCTCGGCGGCGGGGTAGGAGTTCGTCACCGCGAGGCACTTGATGCCGGCGCGGTGCGCCGCGGCGAGCCCGTCCTTCGTATCCTCTATCACGAGACATTCCGAGGCGCGGATCGGCTCTCGCTGCTTCTCGTTCAAGCCGCGGAGCGCCTTGATGAAAACCTCCGGATGCGGCTTGCCGTGGTCAACATCCTCGGCGCTTGCAATGACCTGGAAACAATCCTTCAAGCCGGCGACCTGGAGAATCATCTCGATCTCCGCGCGCAGCGCGCCGGAGGCGACGGCGAGCGGAAAGCGCGCGGCGAGCTCGGGCACGAGCCGCTTCACGCCGGGAAAGATGACGATGCGCTCGGCGATCGTGTCTCGATAATAGGCGGCCTTGCGCCGGATGAGATGCGGGACCTGCGCATCGCTCAATTGGCGGCCGTTGTCCTCGAAGACGGCGCGAAAGCAGCCGCGGTCGTCCATGCCCATGTACCGCTCGAGATACATTTCCTTTGTCAGAGTCAAACCTTCTTCGGCCAGCACTTTACGGAAGAGCTCGAAGTGGATCGGCTCATCGTCGACGAGGACGCCGTTGAAATCGAAGATGACCGCTTTCAGCATTGGCTCACGCTATCCAATCGGGTCTTTCGTTTCAACCGAGTCTAAGATAGGAAGAAAAAATGGCCCACGCCAAAGAGCATCATCACGGCCATGCGCACGCGCACGGCGCGCCGGAGTATCGCTTTTGTCCGAAATGCGGCGGCGCGCTGGAGCGCCGCATCGTCAAACACGGCGAGCCCGAGCGGCTCGTCTGCGCCGGCTGCGCGTTTATTTTCTACCTCGATCCGAAAGTCGTCGCGGGCACGGTATTCACGATCGGCGGCGGCATCGTTCTGTTGCGGCGCGGCGTCGAGCCGTCGCTCGGCAAGTGGGTTTTCCCCGGCGGCTACGTCGATCGCGGCGAGAGCGTCGCCGACGCGGCGGTGCGCGAGACCAGAGAAGAGTCGTGCCTCGACGTGCGGCTCGGCTCGCTCGTCGGCGTTTACTCTTACGCCGGCTCGCCCAACGTCATCATCGTCTATGCCGCGGAAGTGATCGGCGGCGCGCTCGCCGCCGGCGACGAGTCGGTCGAGGCGCGCGCCTTCGCGCCCGACGCTATTCCGTGGGCGGAGCTCGGCTTCGACAGCACGCGGGACGCGCTCCGCGATTATCTTCGGCTTTACCTCAGAGCGGGAATGGGGTAGAGGATACCAAACGATCACCCGGAGGTCTCATGTCCACTCTCGATATCGGGCAAAAAGCGCCCGACTTTTCGCTGCCCGTGTCGCGGGAGCAGAAAGTCGGCTTGAAAGATTATCTCGGGAAAAAGAACGTCCTGCTGGCGTTCTACCCGCTCGATTTCACCGGCGGCTGAAGCCAGGAGCTCGCGAATCTCGAATCCGACCGCAAGGAGTTCGAGGCGCGAGACGCTCAGGTCCTGAGCATCAGCGTCGATTCGGTTTTCTCGCATAAAGCGTTCGCCGAGAAGATCGGCGGCATCAACTTTCCGATGCTGTCGGATTTCTATCCGCACGGCGCGGTCTGCGACCTTTTCGGTGTGCTGCGGGCGGAGGGCTACCCCAAGCGCGCGGTCATCATCATCGACAAAGAGGGCGTGATCCGGTACCGGAGGGAATACGACAAGGGGATTCCGGACGACAAAGAACTGCTCGCGGAGGTCGATAAGATCAATCGGAAATAGCGCTTAAGGCGGGTGATAATACGAGAGCCTGGATCCCTCGCGGAATCCAGGCTCTTTTTTTCCGAAAAGATTTTACCCGGCGACGAGCACGTCGTCGCCTTCGACTTTGACTTCGTAGGTCTTTATCGAGATCGCGGGGTTGAGCTGATTCACGCCGTTGGTCACGTCCCAGCGCCAACCGTGCCACGGGCAGATCGCGATTTTGCCGTCGAGCTCGCCCTCGCCGAGCGGCCCGCCGCGATGGATGCACGTATCGTCGATCGCGTGAAACGTGCCTTCGACGTTGAACAGCGCGACCGGCTTGCCGTTCACGCTGACGGTTTTTCCCGTCCCCGCGGGAATATCGCTTTGTTTGCAGACTTTGACGAATGCCATTCAAATCCCCCTTGGTTGCGAAGTCCGATACTTTTACCTCAGCAGCGAAGCCTTTTTCAAGGCGAGGTCTCGTAAACGAACGGCAGCTCGGCGACGGTTCCGGCGATCTCTCTCGTCGCCGAGCGGACCGTCACGTCGATCGCGGGCTCGAGATAATCGCGATGGAGGTACGCCAGCGCGATCGGATGATTGACCTTCGGCGAGAAAACCGAGCTCGTGACCCTGCCGGCTTCTTTATCGCCCACAAACACCGCGTCCCCGCGCGCGGCCGGCTCGTCTCCGTCGAGCACCAGGCCGGCGAGCTTGCGGTTCACGTGCCCGCGCGAGTGGATGCGCTCGATCACCTCCTGCCCGAGGTAGCAGCCTTTGCTGAAGCTGACCGCGTGATCGAGGCCGGTCTCGAGCAATATATTCTCCTCGGTCATGTCGACGCCGTAGCGCGGCAGTCCGGCCTCGACGCGGAGAATTTCCTGAGCCTCGAGGCCGACCCAGCGGGCGCCGAGAGCGGCGCCGGCGCGCTCCAACGTTTCCGCTATCGGAACCGTGTCCTCGATTGCCGCAACGACATCGAAGCCTTCTTCGCCGGTATGCGTCGTGCGCACGACGCGCGCCTCGCGGCCGTCCAAACGCATGACAGCGTGCTCGAACATATGCACCGGCGGGTCCTGATGCGGCGCGGCCGCTTCAAGCAGCAGCAGCGCGTGCGGTCCCTGAATGGAAATGATTCCGTAATTCGCTTCCGCGTCCTCGATTGTGACATCGTCCGCGACGAGATAGCGATTGAGCTGATCGATGACCGGTTGCTTTAGCGACGCACGGACGAGAAGGATGAAGCTGTCCTCGGCGCAGAGCACGCGAAGGTCGGCGAGGACTTTGCCGTTGACGTCGAGCACCGCGGCGTAGACACCGTCGCCGGCTTTGAGCTTCTTGACGTCGTTGCTCACCATGCCTTGAAGGAACGAGACGCGGTCAGGCCCGGTGAGCTCGACGAAGGCATAGTGCGAGAGGTCGATCAGCCCGACGGCGGAACGGACGGCCGCGTATTCCGCGGCCGGATCGCCGAAGTGCTTCGGCAGCAGCCAGCCGTCCTCGTCGACTAATTCGGCGCCGTTTGCGCGGTGTTTGTCGGCGAGGATCGTAGGCTGGGACATACTTAAATATATATAACGCGGCCGCCGGAGTTGACAACGACGCCGCGCGGTACCTTTAATGTGCATATGGCGCGCCCGAAGCGGGATATCGACCTCCACAAGCTGGAGGTGTTTCACTGGGTGGCGGAGTATAAAAGCTTCTCCGCCGCAGCGCGCCGCCTGTCGCTGCGCCAGCCGACGGTAAGCGCGCACGTGCGCGAGCTGGAAGAGCAGCTCGGCGCCAAGCTTTTCAATCGCTTCGGCGGCAAGGTGGCGCCGACTTCGTGCGGCGAGATGCTGCTGGAATCGGCGCGCAAGATGCTCGCACTCAAGCAGGAAGCCCTCGCTTCGCTGGACCGCTTTCAGGGCAGGATCGCTGGCGATTTGATTTTGGGCGGCAGCAATATTCCGGGGGAATATATCCTGCCGCCGAAGCTCGCCGCGTTCGCGGCGCGTTATCCCGAAGCGAAGCCGGCGCTCAAGATCGGCGACTCCGCCGGCATCGTCCAGGCAGTGCTCGACGGCGCTGTCGACATCGGCTTCGTCGGTTTCAAAAGCAGCGACCGCCGGCTCGTGTTTCAAAAACTTTGGAAAGACGAGATGGTGCTCGTCGTCGGCGCGCGGCATCCGTGGGCACGCCGAAAGACCGTCAACGTTAAAGACCTCGCCGGCAGGGGATTCATCTCTCGGGAAGGCGGCTCGGGCACGCTGCGGTCGTTCACGCGCCTGCTCGCGCGCAAAGGACGCGGGTCGGATAACGCGCTCCGTGCGGCGATGGAGCTCGGCAGCACCGAAGCGATCAAACAAGCGCTGCTCTCTGGCAGCGGCTTTTCCATTCTCTCGCGGCACGCCGTCGAGCGCGAGCTCCGCGACCGCGTCCTCGCCGTGGTCCCGCTCCGGGGTCTCGGCCGATTGCAGCGCGACTTCTATCAGGTCGTCCATCGCCAGCGCGCGCTCTCTCCGGTCGCGCATGCCTTCCTCCAATTCCTGAAAAAGAATTCGTAAACCGAAGCCCGGCCCGTCGATTCATGCACGCATAGATTTTCTCCGGCCATAGAGCCCGCCTACTTGACATATAGTTTTTATCTCTAATATGAAACTTACGAGGAGGTGGATGCATGAACCTGGAAGGGAAGAAGGCCCCGGATTTCGATCTCGAAGGCAGCGACGGCAATCGCCACAAGCTGCAAGACTACAAGGGCAAGACCGTGGTCCTGTATTTTTATCCGAAGGACAACACGCCGGGTTGCACCAAGGAGGCTTGCGGCTTTAGAGACCTGAATAAAGACACGCAGAAGGCCGGCGCGGTCGTGTTGGGTGTCAGCAAGGACAGCATCAACTCGCACGAGAAATTCCGCGACGGATACCGCCTGAATTTCCCGCTGCTCTCGGATCCCGATACGAAGACGATGCGCGCCTACGGCGCGTGGGGGAAGAAAATGATGTACGGCAAAGAAGTCGAGGGGACGATCCGCTCCACGGTCGTCATCGGCCCCGACGGCAAGGTGCGCAAACACTGGCAGACGGTGAAAAACGCCGAGGCGCATCCCGAAGAGGTGCTGGAGTTCCTGCGCGCGGGCTCGTGACGATGGACGTTTCTTTCGACCGCATCGAAGCCGAGCTTGACGCAGCGTGGCGGCGTAGCGACGACATTTTCGCGCTGCTGCGCCCCGAGGCGCTGCTGTTCCGTCCGATCGTCTGGCGCCATCCGTTTATCTTTTATATCGGTCACCTGCCGGCGTTCGCCTGGAACCAGGTCCATCGCGGCCGGCCGTCTGCCAATCCCTACTTCGACGATATTTTCTCGCGCGGTATCGATCCCGACATCGATTCCGGCGCGTGCCACGCCCACCCCGAAGCGCCGGGCCGCTGGCCGGATTTCGAGGCGGTGCTCCGGTATCGCGACGGCGTGCGCGAGTCGGTTTTGGAGGCGCTCGACGGCGCCCGCGCAAAACCGCGCGACGCAGAGCGGCGGCAGAGTTTATATATCGCTCTCGAGCACGAGCTGATGCATCAGGAAACCCTTCTCTACATGGTCTACCAGCTCGCGCCCGGCCGGAAGATTCGCCCGCGCGATTTTCCCGAAGATATTTTTCACGAGCCGCCGGCCTGCGCGCAAATCGTCATTCCCGCAGGGCCGGCGCGGCTCGGCACGTCCGACGATGAGCTCGCATACGGCTGGGACAACGAATTCAAATCGACGACCGTGGAAGTGGCGGCATTCAAAATCGACTCGCTACCGGTAACGGTCGGGCAATATTACGAATTCGTCGCGAGCGGCGCTTACGGCGACCGACGTTATTGGACCGAGGGCGATTGGGCGTGGAAGACGCGAGAGAATCTGCATCACCCGAACTTCTGGTTCTCCGAGCGCGGGTCGTGGTTTTACCGCGCGATGTTCGACATTCTGCCGCTGCCGGCGGTGTTCTCGTGGCCGGCCTATACGAGCCTCGCCGAGGCGCGCGCCTACGCCCGCTGGAAAGGCAAACGCCTCCTCACGGAGGCTGAATATCATCGCGCGGCGTTTTGCCGCGCCGACGGCTCGGTCGCGCGTTACCCGTGGGGAAACGACGCGCCGGCGCCGCAGCACGGCAATTTCGATTTCACGCACTGGTCGCCCATTCCCGTCGGCTCGCATCCCGACGGCGTGAGCGCATGGGGCGTTCACGAGCTTTGCGGCAACGGCTGGGAGTGGACCGATACTCCCTTCGCTCCATTCCCGGGTTTCGTGCCGCAGAAAACCTATCCGGAATACTCGGCGGATTTTTTCGACGGCAAACACTTCGTCCTGAAAGGCGCGTCGTGGGCCACGGCCGCGCGCCTCATCCGGCCGAGCTTCCGCAACTGGTACCAAGCGCATTATCCGTACGTGTTCGCGAAATTCCGCTGCGTCTCGGAGGCCTAGGTGAAGCCAGGGTCGATGCGCATATGAATCCGCTCAAGCTGTCCTCCTGTATGGGGGACAACGCCGCCGACTTCTGTCGCGCCGCCGCAGTCTATCTCGAGACGCGGCTTTCCACGCCCGTCGCGTTCGTGGACCAGGGATCCTGGCAGGAGCGTGAGCGGCTTTTCGATGCCGGACTGATTCACATCTGCTGGCTGTGTGGCTGGCCGTACGTCCTCAAGGCGGACCGGCGCGCCGACATCGAGCTGCTCGGGGCGCCGCTGCCTGCGGGTGAGCGCTACCGCGACCGGCCGATCTATTTTTCGGACATCGTCGTCTGCCGCGACAGCGCGTTTCACTCTTTCGCCGATCTCCATCGCAGCCGCTGGACTTATAACGAGCCGCTGTCCCATTCGGGCTACAATCTCGTTCGCTGGCATCTCGCGTCGCTCGGTGTGACGCGCGGCTTCTTCGGCTCTGTCGTCGAATCCGGCGCGCACAGCCGATCGCTTCGTATGGTGCTCGACGGAACCGTCGACGGCGCGGCCATCGACAGCATGGTTCTCGAATGGGAATTGGGGCACAAGCCGCAACTGGCCGGGAAAATTCGCGTCGTCGGCACGCTCGGACCCAGCCCCGTACCTCCATGGGCGATATCGAAGAAAGTTCCGGCGGAGACGCGTGCAACGATCCGCGCCGAGCTGCTCGCCATGCACGAAAGGAAAGAAGGACAAGCGATCCTGGCGCGCGGTAGACTTACCCGCTTCGCCGCCGTATTGGACGGCGATTACAACGCGATCCGCGAGATGGCGGAATTGGCCGTGGACGTGAGCTTATAGACATTTGTGATACGGCCTATCGGCCGGTTTGACTTGATAAGCGCGAACTGTATAAGAATTAATATCTTCCCAAACAATGAAGCGATCGGCTGGAGTCCATCGCTAATACCACTGGAGGGTTTATGAATCGTCGGAGCTTTCTAAAGCAAAGCTTAACGGTGTCCACGGGTCTTTTGGTCGCGAGCCGCTTGCCCGCGCCGAAGCCGGCCGAAGCGTCCACCGAAAATTCCAAATGGCGCACGTTCGAGGTGACGACCAAGGTCGAAGTCCTCGAACCGAAAGGCGCTTCGAAAACGTGGCTTCCAGTGCCGCTTTTGACCGACACCGATTATTTCAAGCGGCTCGGCGACGACTGGACCGGCAACGCCGTCAACATGGGGAATTTCCGCAACGGGAATTACGGCGCGGGAATCGTCTATGCGGAATGGAAAGACGGCGAAAAAGCTCCGGTGCTCCAACTTACAAGCCGCTTCATGACGCGGGATCGCCAGATCGATTTCAAGAAGCCCAAGGCCGTGAAGGAAGATGCGGAAGTCTTGAAATACTATCTCCAGCCGTCGACCTTCATCCCGACCGACGGCATCGTCGCCGATACGGCGCGCGTGGCGACTCTGGGCGCTAAACGCGACGTGGATAAGGCAAAAGCGATTTACGAATGGATCGTCGACAACACGTTCCGCGATCCGAAAGTCAAAGGCTGCGGCATTGGCGATATTCGGGCGATGCTCGAATCGCGCAACCTTGGCGGCAAATGCGCCGATCTGAACGCTTTGTACGTCGGCATGGCGCGCGCCTCGGGATTGCCGGCGCGCGACGTCTACGGCGTCCGCGTCGCCAACTCCGCCGATTTCAAGAGCTTGGGCAAAGCCGGCGACATCACCAAGGCGCAGCACTGCCGCGCCGAGGTTTATTTGAACAACTACGGCTGGGTACCGGTCGATCCCGCGGACGTGCGTAAAGTTGTTCTCGAAGAGAGACCGGAAGGATTGCCGCTGACTGACCCGCAGGTCAAGAAGGCGCGCGCGAAGCTCTTCGGCGCATGGGAGATGAACTGGCTCGCGTTCAACTACGATCACGATGTGAAATTGCCCAATTCGGCGTCGAAGCCGATCATTTACTTCATGTACCCGCAGGCCGAGACCGCCGACGGCAAGAAAGACAGCCTCGAGCCGGAATCGTTCCGCTACACGATGACCTCGACAGAGCTCACGGTGTAAAGGCGACACGCGCGCTGCTAATACAGAGAGGCCTCCGCGCAAGCGGGGGCCTCTTTTTTTTCTTGCGTGAGTTTCTCCAGCCGAGAGAGATGATGTCAGCAGCGGCGCTATGACAGCGCGCGGACTTCTTTGAGGATCTGCTCGTTAGAAGGCCGCTTGGTATAATCGGTCTCGATGAAGCTCCAGCGCACGACCCCCTGCTTGTCGATCACGAAAGTGCCGGGATGCGGCCAGCCCTGGCCCTCGGGGTTGAGCAGGCCGTAGCGGTCGATGACCTTATGATTCTTGTCTTCGAGCAGGGGGAAGTCGAACTCGCCCGGAAACGCCTTGATCCTCTGCACGAATTTTTTCGATTCCGCGTGCGTGTCGATGCTGACGGCGAGAATCTCCGTTTGCTTTTTCTCCTGCGGCGTGAAGAGTGTTTTCAGCTTCCCGAGCTGAAGCGTGCAGTAGGTTCACCAGTAGCCGCGGTAAAACACCAGGACGACGTTTTTCTTGCCGCGGTAGGAGCTTAGCGTGATGCGCCGCGTGTCCATATTCTCGAGAGTGAAATCGGGCGCCTGATCGCCGACTTTCACGCGCTCGATGTCAGTCGGAGGCAGTCCGGCGCCGTCCTTCGGACCTAAATCGGTCGCGGCCGCGCCGGCGAGCAAAACGGCTGCGAGCAGCATACAAATATATTGACAGGGATGGATCACTGATCGTCGTAGCATCTTTTTACGGATAACATCCGTATCCGCTCCAAGCAAGCTCGCTTGCCTTCGGCGGAGCGCTCTTATATTCGATTAGTATGAGCGAAATTCATTTTATCGACACCACGCTGCGCGACGGCCAGCAAAGCCTGTGGGCGCTCAACATGCGCACGAGCGCGATGCTCGGCATCGCCGAGCAGATGGACAAGTGCGGCTACGAGTCGATGGAATTTTTCCTGTCGATGATGTTCAAGAAGTACGCGCGTGAGCACAAGGAGAACGCCTGGGAGTGGCTGCGCCAGGGCACCAAGCTCTTCAAGCGCACGCGGCTCCGCTACCACGGCGGCATGCACGGCGGCTTCGAGAAGATCCCGACCTGCATCATGCGCCTGCTGATGGAGCGCGTGCTCTCCTACGGCATCACGCTAACGCGCACGTCGAACTGCTGGAACGATTATTCGCTGTTCAAGCACGAGGTCGACGCGATGCGCGAGCTGGGCATCGACTGCGTGGCGAACCTGATTTATTCCGTCTCGCCGCGCCACACAGACGAATATTATGCCGAACGCGCGCGGCAGGCCGCGGCGATGAAGCCCTTCCGCGTCTGCTTCAAGGATGTCGGCGGCCTGCTCACGCCGGAGCGCGCGCGCACGCTCATCCCCATCGTGCAGAAAAACGTCGGCGACGTGCCGCTCGAATTCCATGCGCACTGCAACAACAGCCTCGCGCCGCTGAATTACATGGAGGCGATCAAGCTCGGCCTCACGACCCTGCACACGGGCATTCCGCCGCTGGCGAATGGCTCGGCGCAGCCGTCGATCCTGAACGTCGCCAAAAACGCCCGCGCGCTGGGGCACACGCCGCTGATCAACGAGGAGGAGATCGGCCCGGTGACCGAGCATTTCACGGCGGTCGCCCAAAGGGACGGCCTGCCGATCGGCAAGCCGGTCGATTACGACGAGAATCTCTATCGCCACCAGGTGCCCGGCGGCATGATATCGAACTTAAAGCATCAGTTGAAGTTAGTCGGTATGGACGACAAGATCGAGGCGACGCTGGAGGAGGCGGCGCTTGTGCGCAGAGAATTCGGCTATCCGATCATGGTAACGCCGCTGTCGCAGTTCGTGGGCTCTCAGGCCGCGATCAACGTCATCACCAGTGAGCGCTACCGCGAGGTGACGGACCAGACGATCCAGTACGCGCTAGGCATCTGGGGCAGAGAGGGCGCCGAGCTGATGGATCCTCAAGTAAAGGATAAGATATTGAACCGGCCGCGCGCGAAGAAATGGCAGAATTGGACCCCACCCGACCCGTCGCTCAAAGAGGTGCGCGAGAAGTTCGGCGGTCCGGGCGTTTCTGACGAACAGCTCATTCTCCGCTTTTATGCCGGTCCCGACGCCGCGGACGAGGTCATGAAGAAGGGCGCGCCGCGGGCGACGCTCGACGCCAATCAGCCGCTCACGAAGCTCGTGCAGGAGCTGTCGTCGCGCAGCGACCTCAGCTATGTGCGGGTCGAGAAGGAAGGATTCGCTGTGACGTTGGGGAAGGAACAGTCGTAGCGAAGTAGGGCGGTTCGCGAACCGCCCTACGATGAGATAGCCGCCTTGATCGCGCGCGCCGTATAAACCCTCGCCAGGTGCGTGCGGTAATCTTTCGAACCGTTGATGTCTTCCAGCGGGTCGATGCCGTCGCCGACGCGATTCGCCGCGCGCTCGATCGGATCGTCTTCCAGCCGCGCGCCTTTCAAAACCTGCTCGACATTCTTCGCCCGGTACGCTTTATCCGTAACGCCCGTGACGCCGACGGCGATGTCTTCGCAATTCGCGTTCGCGCCGAGTCTCAATCGCACCGCGACGCCGACGACGGCGAAGCCCGAGGCGCGCTGCGCCGCCTTCAAATAGGCGCTTTTCTCGCCGCGCGTGACCGGCAGCTTGATCTCCGTCAAAATTTCGTCAGCTTCGAGCGCGCTGGTTAGAAAGCCGACGAAGAAGTCCTCGGCTTTGATCCAGCGCTCGCCCGACGGGCCGCTCGCCTTCATCTCGGCGTCGAGCGCGAAGATCGCCGCCGGCATGTCGCCGGCGGGATCGGCGTGGGCCAGGCTGCCGCCGAGCGTGCCGCGGTTCCGAACCTGCGTGTCGGCGATCGTCGCGGCGGTCTGCGCCAGCAGCCGGCAGTCGCGCTGGACAAGTTCCGAGCGCTCGATCTCGCTGTGCGTCGCGAGCGCGCCGATGTGAATAGCGCCGTTCGCCTCGCGAATGTAATTCAAATCGCCGATGCGGTTCAGATCGATCACATACTTCGGCTTCGCGAGACGCAATTTCATCAGAGGCACGAGACTCTGCCCGCCGGCGAGAATCTTGACGTCGTCCTTGTAGTTCGACAGCAGCTCGACGGCTTCTTTCACCGACGAAGGCGTAAAATATTCGAAGCCAGCGGGAATCATCGCCGCGCCTCCTGGATCAGATTCCAGACGCGCTCCGGCGAGAGCGGCAGGTCGCGCACTTTGACGGCGAGCGGCTTGAGCGCGTCTTCCACCGCCGCGGCGATCGCCGCGGGGGAGGGGATCGCGGCTCCTTCCCCGGCGGCTTTCTGCCCGAGCGTCGTAAACGGTGAAGGCGAAGGTTTGTGAATGATCTCGACCTTGGGCGTCTCTTCGGTCGAGGACTTGCCGTAATCCGTGAATGTCAGCGTCAGCAGCTGCCCGTCGGGGTTGTAGACGAAGCCCTCTCCGAGCGCGACGGAAATGCCGTGGGCGGCGGAGCCGTAGATTTGGCCGTTGACGACATTCGGATGGATGATCGTGCCGTTGTCGCCGACGATGAGATAGCGCAGCACGTGGACTTTGCCCGTTTCCCGGTCGACCTCGACGACCGCGGCGTGCGCGGCGGCGGAGAACGTGAACTGCGCGCGCACCTTGCGGTCGGGGCCGGGTACCATGTTCGGCTCGGCGTGCGGAAACGTATAGTAGAAAGTCGCCTGCAATCCCGCCTCGGCTCCCTTCGGCAGCAGCGCCTGGTTGCCGTATACGATCTTACCCAGCTCGGCGAGCGTGAGTTTTTTCATCGGCGATCCGGACGCATGCACCGCGCCGTCCTCGATCTTCAAATCGGCCGGATTCGCGCGCAGGACGTGCGCGGCGATCGCGAGAATCTTTTCCTTCAGCTTCGTCGCCGCGCCGTGCACCGCGCCGATATCGTAGAGATGGAAATTGTTGCCGCTGTTGGCCGCCGAGACGCCCCACGGCGCCAAGTCGCTGTCGAACGGCGTCGAGATGCTGATCTTTTCCGGCGGAATGCCGAGCACGTCGGCGGCGACCTGGCTCGTCGTCGTCTCGTGCGATTGGCCGCAGTTGGGCGAGCCGAGGTAAAGCGCGATCGTGCCGTTTTTCTCGAGCTTGATCGTCGCGCCGTTGACGCCGCCCGATCCGGGGCTTTCTTTCATCTCGGGAAAGATCGCGATGTCGCGCGCGGCGTTGCGCCCGCCGGGCTCGACGCCGATCACGACGCTCAAGCCGAGCAGCCGCCCGTTTTCGCGCGCACGCTTCTGCTCCTCGCGCAGCTTGTCGTAGCCGATCTTCTCCAGCGCGGTTTCGAGCAGACCGGGATAATCGCCGCTGTCGTACACGTTGCCGCTCGGCGTCGTGTACGGCATCTGCTCGGGTTGAATCAGATTGACGCGCCGCACGTCGATCGGGCTCATGCCCAATTCCTCGGCGATGCGGTCCATCGTCCGCTCCCAGATGTAGCACATGCCGGGCTTGCCGATGCCGCGGTTGGGAATCACCGGACACTTGTTGGTGAGGACCGACCAGCCTTCGAGCGCGATGTTTTGAACTTTGTAAGTGTTCGCGAGGTTGTTGAGCTTGTTGGTGAAGTGGATCGTCAGCGTGCTGGTGGTGCCGCCGACGTCGTCGATCTCCTTGAACCTGAGGCCGAGGACCGTGCCGTCTTTCTTGACCGCCGCTTCGACCTCGAATTCCTGCGCGCACGAATGGCCGCCGGCCATCATGTGCTCACTGCGATCCTCGATCCACTTGACCGGACGCCCGCTTTGAATCGCGAGCAGGCTGACGATCACGACGTACTTGCGGATCAAATGGATTTTCTGGCCGAAGCCGCCCCCGATATCGGGGATGATGACGCGTATGTCTTCGAGCTCGAGCGCTTCGCGCAGCGCGTCGTAGATCACCTCCGGCACCTGCGCGTTGACCCATACGGTGAGCTTGCGGCTCGCGGCGTCGTAGTCGGCGATGATCGCGAAGGGCTCGAGCGGTGTCGAGCTGTAGCGGTGGATTTTCAAATGCTCCTTGACGATTTTGTCCGCCGACTTGAATGCGCCGTCGATGTCGCCGTAGGTCAGGCTGCCTTTCCAGGCGATATTCGATTCCAGCTCTTCGTAGAGCAGCGCCGAGGACGGCTTCATCGCGTCGGCGGTCTCGACGACGGCGGGAAGCGCGTCGTAATCGATCGTGATCAATTCCAGCGCGTCCTCGGCGGTGCCGCGGTCGCGGGCCGCGACGGCCGCGACAGGCTCGCCCATGTAGCGTGCCTTTTCGACCGCCGTCGCGTATTCCGCGATCGGCTTTCTGAGACCCGCGGCGTAGCGCCCCGGCTTAAACGGTTTCGTATGTTTGACGACGTCCGACGGTACCACCGCGGCCATGACGCCGGGCAGCGCCAGCGCCTCCCGCGCGTCTCCGCCCAGGATGCGCGCGTGCGCGTGCGGGCTGCGGAGGATCATCGCCTGCAGCATGCCCGGCAGGACGATATCGTCCGTGAAGTGACCGCCGCCGGTTGCGTGCCGCGGCCCTTCCTTGCTGCGGATCGCTTTGCCGATAAACTTGTCGGACATTGCTTTTACGATTTTATTTTCTTGGCCGCTTCTTTCACTGAGTCTATGATTTGCGCGTAGCCCGTGCACATGCAGAGATTTCCTGAGAGACCGCGGCGAATATCTTCTTCGCTTGGATCGGCATTTTCTTGTATTAGTGCGTGCGCGGCCATGATCATGCCCGGCGTGCAATAGCCGCACTGAAAGCCGTACTTCTCGACGAACGCTTCCTGAACGGGATGTAGCGCGCCGTTCTTTGCGAGCCCTTCGATCGTCGTGATCTCCTTGCCGTCCGCCTGAACGGCGAACAGCAGGCATGACTTCACGAGCTTGCCGTCGAGCAGCAGCGTGCAGGCGCCGCACTCGCCGATGACACAGCCGACGTGCGTGCCGGTGAGACCGATCTGCTCGCGGAGAAAATGGGGGAGAAGCTGGCGCGGCTCGACGTCCTCCTCGTACCGCCGCCCGTTGATCGTCACGCTGATCGTCCGCTTCATGTAAATCGACAATATCTTTTGCCCTAATAGGGGTCAACCGCACGAGGCTGACGCGCGGTCAAGCTTGCGGGCTGAGCGTGATGATAGTATGCGCTGCTGAGCGACGTGGCGAACGAAAAAAGAATATTCTGCTTCTGGGAGCCCCCGGGATCGATGCCGGCGTATCTACGGCTCTGCATGGAGACGTGGAAGCGGAATCTCGGCGGCTACGAGATCGTCGTGTTAAATTACGCGAACCTCGAAGGATACCTGCCGTCAACGACATATGACTTAGCTGTCCTGAAGCGGCTTCCGTTCGCCTTGCAAAAGGACGCGCTGCTCGCGGCCGTCTTGTGCGAGCACGGCGGCGTCTTCATGGACATCGATACGATCGTGACCCGCGACATCGCGCCGGTCCTCGCCAATCTCAGCCGCGCTGAAATGGTTCTCTTCGACGTCCATATCGGTTTTGCCGCCGCGCGGCGCGGCGCGCGCGTACCATGTCGATGGAAGCGCCATGTGCAGGAGAGACTACTCCGTCTCAGCGAAAGCGGCGCCGGCGCGCCGGACTTCAATTATCTCGGTAACGGGCCCCTGGCGGAGGTGATGGAGGATATGGCGGATGCTTCCATCGCCGGCCGAATTTACCAGCGCCTGCGAAAACAGGAGGAGAATTGGCCGCGCGCTGCGCGCGGAGCGTGGCGCCGTCTGGTCGAGCCTGTATGGGCGCGGCGCAAGGGTCTCTTCTTTAGGACCGTTTATCGAAAGTATCTCACGATGCTCGATCGCAAGCAGTACGGCTTCATGGCCGAGCTCGCGCATTACGGCACGAGCGGCGCCGATCACATCGCGGACTATCGAAAGTTTTGGTTCGAGGAGAAGCTCGACGTCCGATATGTTTTCAGTCCGAAGCAATGCGTGATCGGGCTGCACGACTCCTGGACGCCGGAATGGTACAGGGCGCTGTCGGAAAAAGAGGTGTTTGAGAAGGATTGTCTTTTATCGAAAACGTTGCGGCATGCGCTCGGGCGTTAGCTCGCCATCCGTCGCGCGCGCTATGAAGCGGATGACTTATCGGTGGGCATGTAAATGCGAAATCCGGCCGATGCATACGGCGAGCCGGGCACGCCTTCATCGCCGGCGTAGCGAATCAGCCGCTTCACCTGCTCGGCGGCGTCGGCGGGAGTCAGGCCGCGGCCGAGCACCATGTCGAGGTAATGAAATTCGATCAGTGCGCTCGCGCTCCAGTCGACGCTGCGGTCGTAGCCGGAGATCGGAAACCGCACGGCCTGCTGCAGCGCGCGCGCGAGTCCGGCGGTCGGGCCGTCCTCGAGCATCAGGCATGAAGAGAAGTGAAGCAGCACGACGTTGTCGGCGTAGCGCAGGCTTTCCACCAGGCGCGCCGTGTCGAGCGGCTTTCCCTGGACGGTCAAGCCTTCCGACGAGCCGTGGCTGGCGATCACCACCGCGACCGGATCGGGAATATACATCAATTCGCGGCACCATCGCTCGAGGCCGGTCTCGTCTTCGAAAAAGCGTTGCCGGATGTTGATGTGCTGCAGACGGGTGAAAAACTCGCGCAGCATGTTGCCGAAGGCATACTCGCGTTCGAGGTACGAACGCTGCCAGTAAGCCTCGATCACGACGAGCCACATGGCGCCCGGCAGCTGAGGCAGGCGGCGGCCGTCCCACACCGACCATTCGGGCTCGCGATCGGCACGCCAGCGGCCCTCGAAGCGCGCATTGTCGGGCGCGAGCTCGAAGTAGCCTTCGCCTTGCGTCTTCGCCTCGCGATAGCGAAAGACGAACCGGTTGTTCTCGATCCGGCCCTCGAGCGACGCCGGGCCGGCGCCTTCGTAAAAGCCGAATACCCGGTCCGACTCTTGAATCAGCCGAAGCAGACCGAACGAGCTTTCCCAGATGCCTTCATACTCCCGCTCGCCGGTCCATGAAGACCAGCTCGCGGAGTTATTCGGACGCCATTGGCCGGAGAATTTTCCGTAGCGCAGGAGCTCGAACCAGCCTTCGCCGGCGACGTTCGGCTCTTGGTAGCTGAATTGGAAGCGTCCGCTGGCGATCGTGCCCTCGATCGCGCAGCGGTTGCCCTGAAATTTATAGTGGCCTTTGACGTCAGCGCCGTCCTGCGTCAGCTCCATCGGCCCGAACGTCGTGTGCCACTGGCCGGCAAAGTTGGGAATCGTCATCCAAGAATCAACCGAATCCTAGCAGCGCTCGCGCCGAGACCATATCCGTTGGATTCCGGAGCGTCAACTCTGAGTCGCACATCGCGATGGAGCGGCTTGCCGCGAAACTCCGGATGGTACTGACATGGCGAGCGCATCGTCATCGTCCGATGTCGAAAACGCTGCGGCATGCGCTCGGACGTTGAGCGATTGGGGCAGAGGTTTGCGATGGTGCCCCTTCAAGCCGACGCGCTGTCGACAGCAGGGTCGCCGCGCGCGAAATCACGTACGATCTCTCGCAACTGCACTATGAACTGCTCTGTAGAAAATTGTGCAACGCGTTTTTGCAGGAGTTTGCGTACCGCGAACTGCCGATCGGCGTCGTCCAGCGTTGCGGCGATTTTCTTGACCGCCTCTTCCTTTGTACCGTAGAGCACGCGCTCGTCGCCTCCGACGATCTCGATCTGACCGCCGCCGCGCGGGATGAAGACGATGCATCCGCCGCGCACCATTTCCGCGACCGCCATGCCGAAATGCTCGTCCGCCATCCCATGTATGCCGTAGCGATGGCGCGCGATCAGCTGCGCCATCTCCGCCCGCGACATATTTTCGTGAAGCGCAATCCAAGAGGCGTTTTCCGCGACACGACGGCGAACATGCGCGTAATAGGAATGGGCGCGCGCCTCCCGGGCGCCGATCAGGTGCAGATGCGTTTGCGGCCTCGAGACTTTCACCGCGGCAAGGATATTGATGATTTTGTCCAAATCCTTTTCCGGCGAGAATCTGCCGATGCACACGAAGCCGTTTTCCCGCTCGGCCCAGGGCACCTCGGGAAATCCGCCGGTAATGGGCGGGTACAGTGTGATGCTGTCAATGCCATGGAATTCCCTGATTTTGCCGGCGGTCCAGTCGGAGTTCGCCAGCGTGACGTTATCTTTGAGGCGTTCCAAAGAGAAATCAGAAAGCTTCCAACAACATCGGTAATAGGTTTTAAGCAGCGGCAGCCACGCGTGATACCAGCGCAAATCGGCCGGTGGCCGGGGCCAATACGCCATGGGAAAATGCACGTATTGAATGCCGGGCGATCCGAAATCGGCTTCGTTGTTGATCGTCATCAGAATATCGAAATCCCGGCCGATGCGCTTGGTGTGTCTGAGGAGGAGATTCATTTTCAAAAGACCGAGCGGAAGGGGAAGCGCATTGAGTAAGCGGCGGAGGCCGGTGTTCGGCAGAATGTTCTCGAATTCCGCCGCGCCGAGCGACGTTCCGAAATAGCGGTTGATCTCGGCGGAATCGATCGGTATCCAGGTGAGCACGGAGACCGCGTGTTCGACTTTCAATCCCTCGAGGATCCACGCGGCGACGCAATTGCCGCCGCCGGGAGGCTGAAGACTGGGTTGAACAATCAGAATCCTCTTCATGAAAGCTGGTGTCGGAGCGCCTAGCGACCGCTCGTTTCCGGTTCACGCCAGACTGCGTAAATGGAAGTGTCGCGTGAGGTACGAAACATCTCCTGGCGCGTGAGCCCGTATTCTTCCAACAGCCGGCGGCAGCGCTCGACGTCGCAGAGGTAGGGATGGAACTCAAAAATCGCCACCCGGGTTTTGTGAAACAAGTCGGGGTAGTTCTCAAGCAAGAGCAGTTCGGCCCCTTCGATATCGCACTTGAGCAGGTCGATGCGCGGCGTCGCTGCCAGCAGCGCGGATAGATCGATATACGAAAGATCGACGCGCCGATAGCCGCCATGCTGGAATAAAGAGTTTTCGTAAAACGGCGCCGTGCCGCTGCGCTCGCCGATCAGACCTTGCGCCAGCGTAACGCTATCCGAGAGACCGTTCTCGCCGAAGATTCGCGTACGGAAATCTTCGGCGCAACCGGCATTCGCTTCGACGGCGGTGATCGTGAAGTCACGGCCCGCCATCTCCGCCCGGCGAAGCTCCTGGACGGCTCGCATGGTGAAGAAGCCGACGTTCGCGCCGAAGTCGACAATGTGAATCGGAGAGTTCTCGCGAGCGGCGAAGTCCAGGGCTATGGCAAGCGCTCGGTCGTACTCGCGCGCTACGAAGATCTCATTGTAGATGAGCCAATCGCCGTAACTGGAAATGCGAGCGGACAAGCCGGGTGCTATATTCCATCTGAGATCGAGCCAGCGAAAAAGCTGATCCCGCAGATTTGCCCGCGCAGACGGCGGGAGAAACCACCTCGCCGTGCGGATTAGTCTGAGAAGTAGAGGATTGACGAGGGCATGCGGAGCGTCAGCGCGATTGGCCATCCTGGCGGCTCACGTCAAGGCGTTCCCGGCGGGAGTCGACGCGGTCGCCTGGGCCGCCGCGCGCCGCACCAGCACTCTAACCATTTCGCGTTTGTACTCGGGCGAGCCGCGGTTGTCGTCGATCGGATCGCAGTCGGCGGCGGCGGATTCCGCCATGTCGGCGATGAGCTTGTCGGTGATTTTCTGGCCGCGCAGGATCGCCTCCGCCTTTTTCGCGCGGAAGATCGTCGGCGCGGCGGAGTTGAGCGCAAGACGGATATCCTCGCAGCGGCCGCCGGTCGTGCGGAGCGCGAGCGCGACGCCGATCGTAGCGAAATCCTCGAGGCTCCGCGGCAGAAACTTGATGTGCGCCCAGCGAAGGTTCTTCACCGGCGGCGGGACGCGGATTTCCGTCATGATCTCGCCGGGCTCCGCCGTGGTCTGGTAGTAATCGATGAAAAATTCATCGAGCGGAATGGTCCGCTCGCCCTTCGAAGAGCGGAGGACGACGGACGCGTCGAGCGCCATGAGACTCGCGCCGGGATCGGTCAGCGGATCGCCCTGACAGAGATTGCCGCCGATCGTCGCCATGTTGCGGATGCGCGGCTGCGCGACTTTCTGGAAAGTCTCGTGCAGCAGGGGATAGTGCTCGCGCACTGTGGCGTGAAGCTCGATGTCGCGGTGGCGCGCGCCGGCGCCGATCGTGAGGCCGTTTTTGGCGTCGAAGCGGATCGCGTCGAAGTCCGGCACCTTGCCCAGGCTCACCACGACGCGCGGATTTAATACGCGCAGGCGCATCATGATGAGCAGCGCGGTGCCGCCGGCGATGAGCCGTGCCTCGTCGCCGTGCTTGTCCAATAAACCGCAAGCCTCAGCGATGCTCTGCGGCTCAAAATAATCGAATCGGATCATTTGAAAGATGCTGAAGATAGAATCTAGAATTTAGAATCTAGAAGGTGGTCGGATAGAACCTCCTAATTCTAGCTTCCATATTCTAGATTCTATTTTCCTTCCTTCTCCTTGAGCCCTTTCAACACTTTCTCCGGCGTGATCGGGAGCGTATTGATGCGCACGCCGACCGCGTCGAAGATCGCGTTGCTGATCACTGCCGCCGTCGGGTCCATGCCGAGCTCTCCGAGTCCTTTCGCGCCGAACGGACCGGTCGGCTCGTAGGAATCGGCGAACGCGTGCTTGAGCGGCGGCATGTCGCGCATCGACGGAATCCGGTAATCGGAAAAATTCGGATTCACCGGGCGCCCTTCGTCGAAGCGCAGCCCCTCGATCAGCGCGTAGCCGATGCCCTGTGATACGGCGCCTTCGACCTGTCCCTCGGCGCCGATCGGGTTGATGACGGTGCCGCAGTCCGAAGCGGCGGCGTATTGCAGGATTTTTACCTGCCCGGTCTCGCGGTCGACTTCGATCTCGACCGCCTGGCAGCCGTAGTTGTACGCGCCGGATTCGTTGCCGTAGCGCGTCGAGTCCTGCAGTACGGAATCTGCGTCGAATTTGCCCGAGGCCACAATCGGCGCGCCGCCGTTGCGGAATAATCGCGCGCGCGCGACGTCGGCGACCGGCAGCGATTTCTGCTCGGCGCCTTTGACGAAAATCTTCCCCTCGCGCGCGACGAGGTCGGCCGGGTTCGCCTCCAGCATGTCCGCCGCCTGCTCGAACAGCTGCTGCTTGACTTTGGACGCCGCATCTCGCACGGCGTTGCCGCTGATATAAGTAAGGCGGCTCGCGAACGCGCCGAGGCAGAAGGTCGTCAGATCCGTGTCGGCGTGCGACATCTCGACGTCCTCGATCGGGATGCCCAATTCTTCCGCCGCGATCGCGCACATCGTCGTGTAGCACCCCTGGCCGGATTCGCCCTCGCCGCTCAAGATCAGCGCCTTGCCGTCCTCGTTTAGTTTGATCGTCGCAGAGCTGCCGTCGTAATCGCCGAAATGGCGCTTGCCGCTCACGTGGACCGTGCACGCGAGCCCGAGCCCGGTGTTGGGCTTTTTGGCCGCGCGCTTCTTTTTCCAGTCGATCAGCTCTCCGGCCTTGTCGATGCACTGCTTCAATTCGCAGCTGATGACGTGGTTGCCGTGCGGCGAGACATAGCCTGGCTCGGCGGCGTTCATTCGCGCGATCTCGATCGGATCGATGCCGAGCTTGTGCGCCGCCTCGTCGATCGCCTGCTCGACGGCCCATTCCGCAGAAGGATTGCCGAAGCCGCGGAACGCGCCGGTGGGGATCTTGTTCGTATAGACGAGATAGGCTTGCGTCTTGACGTCGGAATACTTGTAGCAGGTGTCGTGGCGCAGGGCCGCGACGCCGGTGATCGCCGGCGCCTTGGCGGAATAGGCGCCGTTGTCGGCGATGACGCGCGTCTGCTTGGCGCGGATGCGGCCGTCCTTCTTGAAGCCCATCTTCACGTAGATCTTCATGAAGACGCGCGGGCGGCTGCCGGCGAGGAATTCTTCCTCGCGCGTGTTCACGAGCTTCACCGGCTTGCCCGCCTTGCGCGAGAGGATCGCGGCGACGATCGCGTTGTTGTCGTCGCAAGATTTGCCGCCGAAGCCGCCGCCGACCGCGCTCTGGATGATGCGCACGTCGGTCTCGCGCACGCCGATGGCGGCGGCGATGCGATAGCGCGCGTTGAACAGCGTCTGCGTGTTCATGTAGACCGTATACTTGCCGGAGGGAGAGTAGTCGGCGACGCTGCCGATCGTCTCGATCGCGCAATGCCACTGCGGCGCGCTCTGAAAGGTGTCCTCGACGATGACGTCGGACTCGGCGAACGCCTGCTCGACGTTGCCGCGCTCGACATCGATCACCATCGCGACGTTGCTCTCCTTGTCCTCGTGGATGAGCGGCGCGCCGGGCTGCATCGCCTCCTCGGCATCGAAGACGCCGGGCAGCTCTTCCCAATCGATCTCGATGAGATCGAGCGCCTCTTCGGCGGTGTCGCGGTCGATCGCCGCGACCGCTGCGACCTCTTCGCCGACGTAGCGCACTTTTCCGACTGACAGCGGATACTGGTCCGCGAAGAATGCGCCCCAGGGTTTTTTGAGCGTGTCCTCTGCGGTCACGACGCAGCGCACGCCGCGGAGCTTCTCCGCCTTGCTCGTGTCGATGCCGCGGATGCGCGCGTGCGCGAACGGGCTGCGCAGAATTTTGCCGTAGAGCATCCGCGGCAGGACGATGTCGGCGATGTAGCGCGACTCGCCGGTCGCTTTTTCATAGCCTTCGACGCGCTGCACGCGCTGCCCGACGACGGAAAAGCTTTGCTTCGCCATATTACGTTTTCGACACCGGTTTGTAGACGCCGAGACTCTGGATCTTCGCCTCGTGCGCGGGCTTTCGGGCGGGTTGAGCGGTCGTGACTTTGCCGTGCATCACGGCCAGAATCGATTCCATGATTTTATAATAGCCCGTGCAGCGGCAGAGATTCCCCGCCATCCATTCCTTGATCTCGTCTTCGGTCGGATTGGGATTGCTGTCGAGCAGCGCCTTGGCGGCGATGATCTGGCCCGGCGTGCAGATGCCGCACTGGAGACCGCCGTATTCCACGAACGCCTGCTGCAGCGGATGCAGCGCGCCGTCTTTCGCGAGACCTTCGATGGTTTCGATCTGCTTGCCGTCGCAGGCGGCCGCGAGCGTCAGGCACGAGCTCACGAGCCTGCCGTCGATGGTCACGCTGCAAGCGCCGCAGACGCCGATGCTGCAGCCTTCCTTCGTGCCCGTAAGGCCGACGTCTTCGCGGATCGCGTGCAGCAGGAGGCGGTTCGGCTCGATCTCGATGTCGTAGCTCTCGCCGTTGACGATTAATGTGACGGGGCGCTTCATTATTCGGATCTACCGGAGTGCGTCTTGCCCCATTTCGCGCGCATCGAGCCCAGCGTCTCGCCTTCGCCGACGGGCACGCGCGTCTCGCGGAGCTTCTCGCCGACCTTGTCGGTGTCGCCGGCGGCGGCGAGGCGAGCCTCCTCGTCGAGCGCGTCGGGCCACAGCCCGAGAAAATAGCCGTGCCAGGGCTCGTGCGGCTCGAGCTTCGGGAGGCCGAGCTCTTCCCAGATCGCCCGCGCGTTGTCCATGTATTCTTTTTTCGGCAGCGAGAGCGGCGGGTAATCGGCTTTGCGCGTGGCGTCGATGAGGAGCGACGATTCCATGTTGTCGTAGCGGCTCGACGGATGCTTCGCGACCATGCCGATCGGCGTCGCGCCGAAGGGGCGGTCCTTCACGACTTTGATGTCCTTGTGCGGCTGCGAGCGGTGCGTGATCGCCCACGTGACCGCCACGGGATCGTGCGGGTTGATGTCTTCATCGACCGCGATGACGAGCTTGCCGACCCGGTCGCCGTAGGCGAGCAGCGCGTCCATCGCATTCCACGGGTCCTGATCGTCGCGTTTTTTCATCCGCAGCACGACGTACGGACGGAGATTCACCAGCGGCTCCATCAGCGAGACTTCGAGCACGCTGTCGAAGCCCTTGTTCTTCATATAGCGGAGAACCAGCGTCGCCATTCCCATCGCCTTGATCTTCGAGCTCTCGCTCGGCGTCACCTGGCTGATGATGGAGACCCAGATGGGATTCTTCCGGTGCATCACGCCCGTGAGCTCGAAGACGTTGCTCAGCGTGCGCGGATCGACGTAGCCCATCGACTCGCCGAACGGCCCTTCCTCTTCAAGGTATTTCGTAGGGATGATGCCTTCGAGCACGATCTCCGCCGTCGCCGGCACCTCGAGATCGACGGTCTTGCATTTCACCAGCTGAATCGGCGCGCCGATGAGGCCGCCAGCGAGCGCGAGCTCGTCCATCTCCGGCGGAACTTTCTGTGTCGCGGCGAACGAAACCGCGGGAACCGTGCCGACGGCGACGGCGACTTCCAGCGGAACACCGCGCTGGCGGCATTTCTCCCAGTGGCGCGAGAGGTCTTGCGGCGTGCCCGACATGAGGCCGCTCCAGCCCGCGCCCTTGATGAGCCCCCGGTAGTTGCCCACGTTGCGCTTTTTCGTCTCGGGATCTTTGGTAATCCAGTGGCCCGCGGTGACGTAGGGGCCGTTGTCGAAGCCCGGCGTCGAGATCGGGATCGGAAATTCGTGGAAGCCGCCTCTGCTCAAAAGCTCCGTGCCGGAGTGAATCTCTTCCATCACCGGGCCGTAGCCGACGATTTCCGGCGCGATCGGATGATCCATCGCGTAGAGCCAGCGGTCGGCGACTTCGTCCGGAGCGCACTTGAGACCCATGCAATA
>DASWZY010000061.1:0-3331 GCA_036407055.1 Binatia bacterium | reverse complement strand
ACCGAGAGCACGTGGCGGAACGAGACGCTGGCGAAGGCGGAGGAATTCAAGACGCTCGACGATCTCTTGAATCCGAAGTGGAAAAACAAAATCGGCATCCTCGATCCGCGGACGCCCGGCGCGGGCGACTCCAACTGGGCGTTCCTCTGGCAGGTCAAAGGCGAGGATTATCTGCGCAAGCTCGCCGCGCAAAACCTTACGCTCGGCCTCGATCAAAGAGTTTTGGGCGAGAGCCTCGCCAAGGGGAAGATCGCGATCGTGCTCGGCCTCACCTATTACTCGCTGCTCCCCTTCATCAATGCGGGTCTGCCGGTAAAACCGATTCAGCACCTCAAAGAGGGCACGTTCGGCACCGGGGGCAGCGGCAATATCTGCTTGGTGAAGAACATGCCGCATCCGAACGCGGCCAAAGTTTTCGTCAACTGGCTTCTGGCGAAGGAAGGCCAGGAAGTCACCACGAAGGCGATGGGACAGGCGACGCGCCGCCTCGACGTCGACACCAAGTGGCTGAACGAAGTCGGCGTGCTGCCGGCGAAAGACCACCTATCGGTCAAGGACTATCTCGAAGTGGAAAATCAGTCCGAAGACAAGCTCGAAAAAGTGCGCGAGCCTGCGATCAAGCTGGCGCATAAATTATTCAATTAAAACGCGAATTCATGCCTCAAAGTTATTACGCCGATCTGCGCGATTTCCTCGCCGCGCTCGAAAAGCGCGGCAAGCTCCACCGCTGGGCGCGGCCGGTCAATAAAGACAGCGAGCTGATGCCGCTGATGCGCCTGCAATACCGCGGGCGCAGCGACGACGCGCGCCAGGTGTTTCTCTTCGAGAACGTCGTCGACGGGAAGCAAAACCGCTACGCAATGAAGGTCGTGACCGGCATGTACGGGTCGTCGCGGACGATCGTCGGCCTCGGCATGGGCTGCGACGACCCGCAGGCGATTTACGAGAAGTGGCACCACGCTGTCACGCATCCGATCGCGCCGGTCAAGGTCGAGCGCGCGCCGGTGCACGAAGAGGTGCACACCGGCGCCGAGCTGGAGAAAACCGGCCTCACGATGCTGCCGGCGCCCGTCGAAGAGCCTGGCTTCAGCGGCGCGATCCGCGTCACTTCGCCGATCCTCACGCAGGACCCCGAGACCGGCATGCGCAACGTCGGCATGTACAGCGGCCACTTTTTCGGACCGGACCGCTTTCTCGCCGGCATCGCGCGCGTGCACGACGCGATGCTCTACCATTTTCCCGTTGCGCGCCGCCGCAAGGAGCCGCTGCCGGTCGCGGTCTGTCTCGGCGCGCTGCCCGACATCGCCTACGTCGCCGCGGCGAATATTCCCTACGGCGTCGACGAATTATCCGTCGCCGGCGGGATCCGCGGCCGGCCGGTCGAGCTGGTGCGCTGCAAGACGATTCCGCTCGACGTGCCTGCGGAAGCGGAGATCATCATCGAAGGCGAGATTTCAACCGAAGAAGCGATCCGCGAGCGTGCCTTCAGCGACTATCCCGGCTATCTCATGGCGGAGCACGCGCTCAAGCAGGTCGTCAAAGTGAAGGCGATCACCTGCCGCAAAAACGCGCTGTTTCCCGCGATCCTCGTCGGCCTGCCGCCGAGCGAGTCCAACGGCATCTCGCGCACCTGCCGCGAGATGATGCTGGATAATTATTTAAAATACGGCTGCGGCATTCCGGAAGTGCTCGAAGTGAGCTGCCCAGAGATGGGCGGCGGCTGGAACTGGTGGGTGATCCGCATGAAGAAGACTCACCCGAGCAAACCGCAGCAGGTGCTGCACGCCGCCGCGAGCATGGGAACGACGAACAAAGTCATCATTGTCGTTGACGAGGACATCGATCCCAAAGATCCCGAGATGGTCATGTGGGCGATGAGCTTCGCGATGCAGCCACACCGCGACGTGCAGATCACGACCGGCCGCTCGCCACTGCTCGATCCTTCGGCGCATCCGCTGATGACGAAACCCGAGGACCGCCACTTTCCGCCGCCGGTCGGCTGCTCGGGCATGCTGATCGACGCGACGCGCAAAGGCCCCTACCCGCCCGTCGGCGTGCCGAAGAAGCGTTTCATGGAGCGCGCGCTGGAGATCTGGCGCGAAGAGCGCATGCCGGAGCTGGCGCTGCGCACGCCGTGGTACGGCTACCCGCTCGGCATGTGGACCGAGGAAGACGACGCCGTCGCGGAAGCCGTCGCCGCCGGCGATTATTTCTTCGGCCGGGACGGCGGCCGCAAAGAGCCCGGCAAAAAATGAAGCGCGACACGAGCTACGAAGCCTGGATGAAAAAGCAGGGCGTCCCCATCGTCGAGACGCACGGCGTCGAGGACGTGGGCGAGCTCCCGCTGAAGCCTTGGGCGCGCACCGGCGGCCGCGGCGCGTTCATCCAGCTGAAAGGCATGGAAGGCTTTACCGGCATGTACGTGAGCGAGATCCCGGCCGCCGGCGCGCTCGAGCCCGAGAAGCATCTCTACGAGGAATTAATCTACGTGCTCCAGGGCGCGGGCTCGACGGAAATATGGAGCGCCGACGACGGCAAGTCCAAGCTCCACTTCGAGTGGCAGCAGGGGAGCCTCTTCGCCGTGCCGCTCAACTGCTGGCACAAGCTTTACAACGGCAGCCGCGGACCGGCGCTCCTGCTCTCGGTCACGAGCGCGCCGATCATGATCGACCTGCTGCACGACGAAGGGTTCGTCTTCGGCTGCGACTATCGATTCGATCAGAGATACGACGGCCGCGCGGACTATTTCACGGTTTCCGACAAGCGCGAGGAGCGCGGCGGGTTTATCTCGTGGGAGACCAATTTCATCGCCGACGCGCGCAGCGCGCTCGTCGATCCGTCCGAGGCGAAGGGCGCGGGCGTGCGCATCACCTCGTTCGACATGGGCGGCAGCACGCTCGTCGGCCACATCGCCGAATGGCCGGTCGGCCGCTACCATAAGGCGCACTTCCACCAGGGCGGCGCGATCCTTTTAATCCTGCGCTCGCAAGGATACACGCTGATGTGGCCGCAGGAGGCGGGCGAGCGCCCGTACAAAAACGGCCACAGTAGTGAAGTCGTACGCGTCGACTGGCGCGAAGGCAGCGTGCTGAGCCCGCCGACCGGCTGGCTCCACCAGCACTTCAACACCGGCGCGGAGCAGGCGCGCCAGCTCGCGTTCCGCTACAGCGGGCAGTCCGGCAAGTATCTCTTCGGCATCGGCAAGGCGCTCAACCGCGAAGGCGTGCGCACCAACACGCGCCAGGGCGGCACGCTGCTCGAATACGAAGACGAAGACCCGCAAATCCGGCGCGATTACGAAGCCGCGCTCAAAAAGACCGGCGTCGCGATG
>DASWZY010000060.1:0-6011 GCA_036407055.1 Binatia bacterium | reverse complement strand
GCAAAAGGGCGTCGACTATTTCATGCTGAGCGCCTCGCAGAACCAGGACCCGGCCAAGGTGAAAGCGATGTACAAGGTCGCCGAAGGGGCGCTGAGGAAGAGATCTCAATGAAAGACGTCGGCGTCATCGGGCTCGGCAACGCGGGCAAGCCGCTCGCGCTGCGGCTCATCGACAAAGGCTATCGGCTTAGAGTCTACGACTTAAATCCTCAAGTAATGGATGAAGTCGTAACCCGCGGCGCCGCGAAAGCGGCGAACGCGACTGACGCGGTCAGCGATATCACGCTGACGGTCCTGCCATCGAGCGTGGAGGTAAGGACCGCCGCATTCGGAGCCGCCGGCGTGCTGGCGGCCCTCAAGGACGGTTCCACGCTCATCGACCTGAGCGGCACTGATCCGGGCTTTACGCGAGTGCTTAGCGCGGAGGCCGAAAAGCGACGCGCGGGATTCTTGGGCGCGACACTGCACGCGGCCGGCGCGCCTGCCGTAACAATCCCCAACGGCTTGCTGTCGATCGTCGTCGGCGGAAAGAATGAAACTCTCGAAAGCGCTCTGCCGCTGCTCAAGGACATGGCGCAGAAGATCATCTGCGTGCCCGAGCCGTGGATACCGAAGGCGCTCAAGATCGCCGTCATCATGTTCGCCGCGTCGAGCGCGGTCGCCGCAGCCGAAGTCTCGAGCTGGCTCGCGGCGCAGGGCCTCGACCCGAGGGTTTTCCACGAGCTGCTCAAGACGACCGGATCGCGCGCCTCCTCCGGACGCATGGAGGACTTTCTCAAGCGCAACAATTCCCACGGGGGCGCGCTTAGCAACAGCTACAAGGACATCCGCCAAGCGCTCGCGACGGCCGCCGAGCTCGGCATGCCGCTGCCGCTCATGACGGCCGTGAGCCAGATGCAGGAGATGGGCCGCGCGCTCGGATTGACGCGCGTCAACACGCCGGCCG
The DNA here is from genome assembly GCA_036407055.1 of Binatia bacterium. Classification (GTDB taxonomy): domain Bacteria; phylum Desulfobacterota; class Binatia; order UBA9968; family UBA9968; genus JAJPJQ01. Next base: position 5,065 of record DASWZY010000060.1, on the reverse strand, counting down.
CGATGGGCAGGCTCTACGAGATCATCACCGGCCAGGATCTCTCGGCCGCGGTCATCGACGCGGACAAGGCTCCGCCGCAACCCCGGGCGCCTGAAGTCATATATTTAAAGTAACGGTTGAATACAGTATTTTCGCCGACAGGAGGACTCATGCTGCAATTCGAAGGAAAAGAGATACCCACGACACTGGCCGAGATCGCGGCGCCGGGTCGGACGGCGCTGCTGATCTGGGACCTCGAAAACGCGATCGCACCCAACGCTTTCAATTATCAGGAGATCGTACCGAACTTGAAAAAGCTCGCCGCGGCGGCGCGCGCCGCCGGCGTGCCGGTGTTCTATTCCGTGCAAACGAACTATTCCGTGCACGAAGAGGCGGCCCCGTGGATTCGCGTGCGCATGAAGCGCGGCAATGCCGGCGATCCGCGCGCGCTCGCGGCGAAGGAAAAGGACGATCCGCACGGGCGCGAGATCGTCGAAGGGCTAAAGCCCGAAGCCGGGGACACGGTTTTTCAGAAGCGCCGTCCCGACGCGTTCATCGGAACGGATCTCGACTTGATGCTCAGAAGCCGCGGCGTGCGCGCGATCGTCGTCGGCGGCGTGGCTACAGAGGGCGGCGTCGAAGGAACGGCGCGAACGGGACGCAACTTGGGCTACGATATGGTCGTGTTGAAAGACGGCTCCGGCTCGCGCAGCCGCGAGAACCACGACCTCGCGCTCAAATTAATGGAGCGGATGTTCCTCGACCTCGCGACGTGCGAAGAAGTCGGCGCCGTTTGGCGCAGGTGAGTTTTATTCTTCGCCCGGCATCAACAATTGGAGCCGGTGCCCGTCGGGATCGGAGAAATAGACGCAGTGCGCATCGCCGGGCCGGCCGTTAACCTCGATGCCCCGCTCTTCCAGCAGCGCCTTTACTTTCGCGTACTCGCCGGACTTCAGCCTGAGCGCCATGTGGTTCATCTCGCTGCCGCCGTGAATATCCTCGCCGTCCTCGGCTTCGAACAGCGCGACGCCCTGCGAGCCGCACTTTAAAAAGAGCTGCCACGATCGCTCATGCTCGACCTCCATCCCCAGGAAGTCGACATAGAATTTCTTCGCGCGCGCGAGGTCCTTCACGTGCAGCACGACGTGATCGATGCCGGTGGTCTTGAGCGGCGCTTTCATAGAGCCTCCTTGTCGCCACTATTTTATGCCATACGGCTCCGACGGTAAAGAGTTGGCTCGCAAAGCACCGTCTGTGCTATTAGAGCTTGTCATGAAAGCCGTCTTCGCCGTAACGATGATCTTCGGCCTATGCGTTGCCTCGCCGGCGCGAGCCGCCGAGTCGCCCGCCCTCCCAGCAGTCGTTACAGCCGCTGTCGAATTGCCTCCGCCCGCTCCGCCGCTCGCCGCGCTTAAAGAATGCCTCGCGCGACAGGCGCCCGGCAGCGACGAATGCCTGGACGTGCTGTTTCGCGGCGAGCTGGAGAAACACCCGCCCGCGGAGCTGCTGAAATCGGTTCATCAATATGAAGAAGATGACGCCGGTTTGCGGCTCGCCTGCCATCCGGTGGTCCACGCGCTCGGGCGCGAGATCTTCCGCGTCAAAGGCAATATTCACGACGCGTTCCTGGCCTGCGACCAGACGTGTCACTCCGGCTGCTATCACGGCGCGGTCGAGCGCTTTCTCCGCGGCGACAGCAAGGCGCCGGCGCGCCACGTGACCGAAAGCGAGATCGTGCGCAAGGCGCCGACGGCGTGCGACGTCACGGTGGAGCGCCGCGTTTATTTCCAGTGTCTCCACGGCCTTGGACACGCGCTGATGTTTTTCACGGAAAACGACGTCGACACTTCGCTCAAAGGCTGCGACGCGCTGTCCGGTGCTTGGAGCCAAGAGTCATGCTACGGCGGCGTCTTCATGGAAAACGTCGTGTCGGCGCTGTCCGATCAACGGAAGGTGAGCGCGACCGACCCGCAGTATCCGTGCAACCAGGTCGCGGAAAAATATCGCCGCTCCTGCTACTGGATGCAGACCTCGCGCATGCAGGAGATGGGGCTAAACGAGCAGCAGCAGTTCGACGAGTGCGCGAAGGCCGGCTGGTTCGCCGGCGACTGCGCCCAGTCGATCGGCCGCGATCTCTCGAACCTGTCGCGCACCGGCGAAAGCGCCACCGCCGCGGCGGCGTGCGAGAGCGTGTCGGACGATGCGCGCCGCGCATGTATCCGCGGCGCGGTCTATGCGCTGATCGACAATACTTGGGATTTGACCTATGCCACGCCGTTCTGCGCGGCGCTGAAGGAAGAAACCGCTTACTGCACGCAGACGAGCACTGATTATCTGAGAACGTTTATCGGAAAATAACCTCGATCGTGTCCCGCAGTTATTTTCTTTTATAACCGTAAAGCCATTTCGACGTGACCGTTCCGACGTTCCGCGCCGTGTGCAGAGCACCGGCAGGAATCAGAAGCTCCTCGCCGGGCGCGAGGCGATAGGTCTTCCCGCTCATGTCGAATTCCTCCTCGCCCTCCACCAGCAGCACCAGCTCGTCGGTGTCGTGAACGAAATCGGCCCAGACTCGTCCCGGCGGATCGGTCCACAGGCCGCAGGAAAAACCCCGCGCCGCCCAGTCCTTCTCAATCTGTTCCCGGTCTACTCGCGGCATGCTGATTAGATTTTTACCATCGGCCCCGATAAGATCAATTCCGTTTAAGCCGTCTTCCATGCGTGCTTTCATGAAAGCTCATTTTGATAATCGAAGACTGTTAACGGCGCTGCTCGTTTTCGTCGCGCTTGCCGGCTGCACGCGCCTCAAGCAATGCGCCTACGAGGGCGTCGGCAGAGACGAGTGGCAGAAGCCCGACGAGGTTATTCGCGCGCTCGCCATCCGGCCCGGCGATCGCGTCGCCGATCTCGGCTCGGGCGGAGGTTATTTCACGTTCCGACTGGCGAAGGCCGTCGGGCGGGACGGAAAAGTATACGCCGTCGACGTCGACAAAGGACTGAACGAAGCGCTGGCGCGGCGCGCGAAGGACGAAGGCTACTCGAATATCGAGGTCATCCTCGCCAAAGGCGACGACCCTCTGTTACCGGCGCCGGTCGATTTGATTTTCACCAGCAATACCTTCCATCACCTAAAAAACCGCGCGCGCTACTTCGCCGATGTGAAGAAGTATCTCAAGCCGGACGGCCGTATAGCCATCGTCGAGTTTAACGAGACGGGCGCAGGATGGCTCGGAAGCGTCGGGCATTACACCCCGAAGGACGTCATTCTCCGCGAAATGAAAGAGGCGGGATACGCCGTCAAGGAGGACTACGGCTTTCTCCCCCGGCAGCACTTTCTCATCTTCTCCGTCGCGAAGTGACGTTGCGCCGCGCGCGTCCATCCGTTTCGGCAGCGCGAGACGGCCTGCGGCAGCACCGCTCAACCTCTTGTAGCTCCGCATCGCTCAGCGGAAAACCGAACTGCTCGTTGCGCATGCGGAGCCGTTGCGCGCTCACTTCACAGACGATCTCGGCGGCGCGCTCGTAATCGCGCTCAGTACGCAATAATCCGGCAAGGCGCCGCGCGCCGGCGTTTTTGTGATCTTTCTCGTCGGCATGGATCGCCTTGAAAGCCGACGCGATTTTTTTCTCCGCTGCTCCTTTGCGGAGTCCAATGCAGACCTCGTAAAGCGCCCCGCCCCCGCCTTCCGTCAGCGTGACAGCGGCGCGCTCGATCTCTTCGTCTTGGCGGCGCATTTCCTTTTCGCTGGGCGCCTTCGACCCATGCAGCAGCGCGGCGAAAGTCTTGGAATATCGCGCCCGCACGCGCGCGAGCTTCTTATCTTCCGGAAGCCAGACAAGATCCCTCGGCTTGATTCTTCTTCCGCCGATCTCTTCGATCAGGTCCATCACGAGCCTTGCGTGTTTGGTTTCTTCCGCGAGCTTCTCCGCGATCCCCTCGAATTCGCGCCGGCCGATCTCGCGGTCGATGCGGCCGTGCAGGACTCCGAGGATGTTCAGCAGCGGCCGGATCGCCGCGTGCTCTTTGAACCCCTGCGCCTTCAGCCAGCGGATGTGCTCGCGGCGGCCGCGGGGTTTACGAAAATAGTTGCGGACGATCTCCTGCTCGGCGCGCCGGTAGCCGTCGGCGAGGCGCCGAAGCGCGTTGACATACGATGGCATGAGCTAGGGCTTCGGGACGACGGCGCCGCAACGCTTGCAGGTGCGTAGGTTCTCGTCGCCGTAGAAGCGCTCGTGCACGCGCGAGACCGGATCCTGGCTATAGTCGCCGACCTCGACGGCGACATCATATACTTGCTCGCCGCAGCCGGCGCAGCGCCAGAGAAAGCGGTCCTGCTCGCCGGCGCGGCGCTTGCGCTCGATCACGATGAACCAAGCGTCGTCGGTGACGCGCGGCGAATGCGGCACGCCGCCGGGGCAGAGAAGCATCTGTCCGGGACGAATGAGCGCGACCTTCTCCTCCCCTTCGGGAGTAAGATAATGTAGCCGCTGCTCGCCCGCAATCTGCAGCGTCACCTCGTCGCTCGGATCGACATGAAAGTCGGTCCGCAGCTTCCGCCCGCGGCTCAGGAACGCGATCGATTCGGAATCCTGCCACAATACGCGTCTACCTTTTCCGGCGTCGCGGACGCCGCGAATCGACTCGTCGATATCGACGGCAATCAACTCCTTCATATTGGCCTCCCGCAGGGACCGATATTAGTGCGGCCGAAAGGCTCGATCAAGATGCCGTTATCGCTTAACGTCGGTCAGACGCAGCGACGGTTTGCCGATGTGGATGTGCGCTCCGGTAGACGATCCGGCCACTTTGCCGCGAAAAGCGAGAAACGGGATGTTCTCTTTGCGCAGGTATTCCATCAGCGCCCGGCCTTCTGGGCTATCGGGATGGAGCGCGACGTCCATCGCGTTGCGATGGTCGAAGTGCATCTGCCGGTGCACCTCGCTTTCGCCGCGCGCGCTGACCGGCAAGGGGTGTCCGAAGCGCGCCGCGAAGAATTGCTCGATCTGTCCGGCGTTCGACAGCGACCAAGCCGCGGTGCCGTTGAAACGCACAAGGCCGCCCGCCTCGCTGTAGCCTCCGGAAGGC
>DASWZY010000059.1:0-13301 GCA_036407055.1 Binatia bacterium | reverse complement strand
GCCGACCCAGATGCCGACGAAGCTGCAGCGCACGACGAGCCACCACTCGCGCAGCGTGTCCTTGACGCCTTCGTAGAGGCTCCCTTTGAGCGGCGCCGGCTGCTGCTCGACGCCCAGGCGTGAAAGCGCGAGATCGAGCGCCGAGGGCACGCCGAAGAGCGCGAGCGCGACGATGCTGAGCGGAAAGCCGTCGAGCAGATAAACCTGATCGAAGACGAAGCGCATCGTGCCGCTCTGCGCCTGCTGGCCGACGGTGGCGATGAGCAGCCCGACCGCGGCGGCGATGAGCCCTTTGATCGGCCGGCGTCCCGCGAGCACCGAGACCATGCTCAAGCCCCACAGCACGACGACGAATAATTCGGGCGAGCCCATGAGGTAGATCAGCGGCTTCGCCACCGGTATCGCGAGCGCGAGCGTGAAGGTGCCGATGAGACAGCCGAGACCGCCGGCCATGAAGGACGCGCCGAGCGCGCGGCGCGCCTCGCCGCGGCGCCCCATCGGATAGCCGTCGAGCACCGTCGCCTGCGAGCCGGAGCCGCCGGGGATGCCGAAGAGCACCGGCAGATAGGCGGCGCAGATCGCGCTCACCGAGCTCGCGCCGATCAGCAGCGCGATCGCGCGGATCGGCGGCCAGCGCACGACGACCGGCACCATCATGCCGTAGACGAGCGGCATGCCGATGCCCTGCGGCGCGACGGCCGTAAACGTGCCGATCGCCACGCCCGCAGTAAGCGCGAGGACGACGAAGGGATCGAACAGGTTGTTGAACCCCTGGAGCGCGGCGGTAAATAGCGAAGCTTCCATTTTAATGCTGCGGCAGCGGCCCGGCGCCGACGATCTGCTTCACCAGCTCGACGGTGTCATGATCGCGCGGAATCTCGCGAATCGCTTTCTCATGCGCTTCCGGCATCAGCGGCGAGGGATCGTCGCCCGTGAGTTTTTTGTATTCTTTGTGGAACTCCGGATCTCTGAACGCCTTGCGGAACGCCTCCTGGAGAATCTCGACGCGGTCCTTGGGCGTGTTCGGCGGCAGGATGAACGGCGCGCCGGCGACCCTGAAGGCGCGCTGCATCGTCAGCATTTTGCGGTCGCGCTCGGTTTTGGCGAAGCTCTCGAGCTCCGGTAAATTGCCGAACAGCGGGTGTTTGTCGCCTTTCGGCACTTCCATGATGGCGTGAAAATCGACCAGCTTCTTCTCGTACCATTCGCGATTGCGCTGCACGATGCTATCGGCGCCGGTTGCCCTCCCGTCGACCTCGCCGCGCATCACCGCCGGGTCGAGCTCCGCGCCCGAATACGCCGGAATGAATTTCGGCTCCTTCAGGCGCAGCAGATAGGCGAACAGCCGCGCCTCGTTATAGGTCGAGAATCCGACCGACTGCGCGCCGATCCTGACGCCGGGCGCAGCCTGGAGCTTGGCGAGACTGGTGAAGCCCGCCTCTTTGCGGGTGAGAAACACCGAATGGTACTGGCTGTAGGGCGAGCCGAGATAGATGAACTTGTCGATATCATAGAGCACGCCCGACTCGCCGAGGATCGCGAGCGAGACCATGCCCGAGCTCATGTTGCCGATCGTGAGCCCGTCGGGGCGCGAGCTGCGGAAGAGGTGGTTCGTCGCTTTCCGCCCGCCGCCGCCCGCCATGTACTCGTGGATGATCGTCGGGTGTCCCGGGATGTATTTCTGCAGGAACGCGGTCACCGCCTTGACGCGCAGATCTCCGGAGCCGCCGGGGTCGCGCCCGTGCAGGATCGTGATCGTCTTACCCTGAAAGAAAGGCGCCTGCGCCGACGCGCCGGCCGCGAGAGAAAAGAAGATCGCGGCGGAGAAAAATACTCGCAGCGAGAGTTGGGGCCATGCCTGCATAAATATCCCCCGATTATTGGCGCGGCGGCAGCGGATCGGCGCCGGCAAGCTTATGGAACAGCTCGAGAGTTTCGTGATCGCGCGGCAGCTCGCGGATATACTTCTCCAGAGCCTCAGGCATGAGCGGCGTCGCTTCGTCGCCGGTGAGCTTCTTGTACTCCTTGTGAAACTCCGGGTCCTTGAAAACCTTACGCATCGCCTCGCGCAGGATCTCCGCCGGCTCTTTCGGCGTTCCCGGCGGCAGGATGAACGGCGAGCCGCCCAAGCGGAACGCGCGGTGCAGCACCAGGACCTTGCGCTCGCGGTCGCTCTTGGCGAAGGTTTCGATCTCGGGGAGATTGGTGAACGCCGGATGCGGGTGCTTATCGCCTTTGGGAATCTCGAGGATCGCATGAAAATCTACCATTTTCTTTTCGATCCATTCGGGCGTGCGCTGCGCGACGGTGTCGGCGATGTTGGCGCGCGCGTCGACTTCGCCGCGCAGCAGCGCCGCGTCGATCTCCGGGCCGGAATAGCCGGTGACGAAGCGCGGCTCCTTGAGTCCCAGAACCCAGGAAAAGAGCCGGCCGGTCGTGTAGATGTCGTGGCCGACCGATTGCGCGCCGACGCGCACTCCGGTGGCGGCGCGGAGCTTGTCGAGGTTCGATAAGCCGGCTTCGCGCCGCGTCGCGAAGACATAATGCGTCGCGCTGTTCGGCGTGCCGAGATAAATGAACTTGTCGAGGTCGTACTGGACGCCGGGCTCGCGCAGCACGGCGTTCGAGACGAGTCCCGCGCCGACGCTGCCGATCGTGAACCCGTCGGCCCTGGCGCCCTTGAAGATATGGTTCGCGGCCTTGCGCCCGCCGGCCCCGGGGACGAACTCGGTGATGATCGTCGGATTGCCGGGAATGTACTTGCGCAGGAACCCGAAGACCGAGCGCGCGCGCATGTCGCCGGTGCCGCCCGGCTCGCGGCCCTGGATGATCGTGATCGTCTTGCCCTGATAATAAGGAGTCTGCGCCCATGCGGGCGAAACCGCGAAAAATGAGAGGACCAGCGACGCGAAAGTTCGGCTCAAAGCTTTCCAAGCCATAGGACCTCCGTTTTTGGCGCTTCGCTCTTTATAGAAACGGAGCGCGGAGGTCAAGAAGGCGGCGGTATTCGCTTTCGCGTAGAGGCAGGTTGCTTGCGCGCCGGGAAACTTGTAGTGAAGGGCATCAAACGACGAACTCAAAAATTCCTGCTTTGTCTAGCGCTGGCCGCGGCGCCGCTGCTCGTGGGCGCGGCAAGCGAGGAGAGCGCCGGGGTGCTGCTCGCGCTCGCCGTATTGCTCCCTGCGGCAAAGCTCGCCGGCTGGCTCGCGGAGCGCGCCGGCCAGCCGGCGGTGCTGGGCGAGCTGCTGGCCGGGATCGTGATCGGCAACCTGACGCTCTTCGGCTACGACGGATTGGAGTATCTGAAAAAGGATCCGGCGCTGGAGACGCTCGCGGCGATCGGCGTCATCCTGCTCCTCTTCGAAGTCGGGCTCGAATCGAGCTTGGCGGACCTGATCAAGGTCGGCGTCTCGTCGCTGCTCGTGGCGGTCGTCGGCGTCGTGCTGCCGTTCGTCCTCGGCTGGGCGGTGTGCGCCTGGCTGCTGCCGAAGCACTCCTACTATGCTCATGCATTTATCGGCGCGGCGCTCAGCGCAACCAGCGTCGGTATCACGGCGCGCGTGCTGCGCGATATGGGCCGGCTCAAAGCACGCGAGTCGAGCATCATCCTCGGCGCGGCCGTGATCGACGACGTGCTCGGCCTCGTTATTCTCGCCGTCGTCACCGGCATGATCGCCGCCGCCGGCGCGGGCGCGCCGTTCACGGCGGGGTCGATCGCGTGGCTCGTCGCGAAAGTGATCGTCTTTCTCGCCGCCTCGCTCACGCTCGGGCTGTTTTTCGCGCCGCGGCTGATGGCGCAGGCCGCCCGGGCGAACATCAAAGGGCTGATGTTCGTCCTGTCGCTGTCGTTCTGCTTCGCGCTCGCCTACATCGCCGCGCTGATCGGCCTCGCGGCGATCGTCGGCGCTTTCGCCGCGGGCCTCATTCTCCAGCGCGTCCCCTGGAGCGAGCATGCAGCGGAAGGCGAGCGCTCGATGGAAGACCTGCTCCACCCGGTCTCGGCGTTCCTAGTGCCGCTCTTCTTCGCCTATACGGGCCTTCAGATGAACGTGACGTGGCTCGCGCGCCCCGACGTGCTCGCTCTGTCGCTGGCGCTGACCGCGGCGGCGATCGCCGGCAAGCAGGCCTGCGGCCTCGCCGTCGTCGAGCGCGGCCTCAACCGCGTCGCGATCGGCGTCGGCATGATCCCGCGCGGCGAAGTCGGCCTCATCTTCGCCGGCATCGGGCTGACATTACATGTCGGCGGCGAGCGCATCGTCGACGACGCTGCCTTCGCCGCCGTCGTCGTCATGGTGATGCTCACGACGCTCGTCAGCCCGCCACTGCTCCAGTGGAGCTTCGGAAGAAAGAAATGACGAAGCCCCTCACCCATCCCTCTCCCAATGGCAGAGGGTGAAAAAATGCGGGCCAGGCAGGATATCGCCTAATCAGCTGCGGCTTTTATTCCCTCTTCGTTGACGGAGAGGATAAGGATGAGGGTGATTGAAAGGATCGGAGCCCTTCGACGACCGCGGCTCCTCTTTCCTGGAATGCTCTACTGTCTCGAACTTTTCACAGGCATCAGGGGGCATGAAGTGCTTCATAATCTCGTCGAATTCTGCATCGCTGGTCGGTTGAGCGCCGAGCGGAAGCTCCTCGTTTCGGTTTTGCAGCTGCGTCTTGCAAAACTCATCGGATGCTTTCACATAGTGCAACACGAGACGGGCTTCGTACGGCTTGCAGAGCGATCGGACCCACGTCCGTTCTTTCGGTGCGTTCCCTCCGAAATCGAGCACGACCGATGTACCGTTCTGTAGCAGTCTGATTATGTGCGGTGCAATTGCTTTTCTGAACTGCGCTGAGCGGTCGAGATATTCAGCGAAGCTGGTAATCTCTCCAGGAAACAGCGTGGCCAGCCACGCGTCTTCGGATACCAAAACGGCATTAGTCTTCTTCGCTATTTGACCGGCAAGCGTCGTCTTTCCAGAAGCAAGCTTGCCGCAAAAGAAGTGCAACGTGGGTTTTCGCGCCATCAGCTTCGACCGCTATGCATTCTCTTCGCTTTTGAGGATGACCGGGCCTACGGCATCGATGAGCAACCAGTGTATTCGGCATGTTTCGACGCCTCGCCCAACTGAAAAGACGGGTTACCTACCGACGTTATCACTGGCAATGATAGGACCAGCTATATTACAGTTGCGGATCAGAGTCCATTAATCTCAGTCGCGCATGCTGGCAAAGACCTCATAGACAGCGGTTAAAATCACAGCTCGCGCGCCCTCACCCCATCCCTCCCCCAAAGGGAGAAGGTGACATAGCAGTCGGAGGTGATAGCCGAGGTTTCATTCCCTCGCCCTTTTTGGGAGAGGGAAAGGGTGAGGGTTTGGTGATTTACGTTGCGCCGACTGGGGCCACTCAGTACTTCAGCTCCTTCTTCACCTGCTCCAACAAAGTAAAGTCCAACACATCCGCCGGCGTGATCGTCCTAGAGCCGGGGCCGCGCTGCTGGTTCAACTGATTGATCGACGCCTGGAGCGACGCCGGGTCGATGCGTCCGTCGAGCGCGTAGTTGGGCAGCATGACATCGTAGGAGCGCTCGGCCAATTCGCGGTCGAGGCCGAGCCATTCCATCGCGACCTTAACCGCCTCGTTGCGCCGCTCCTTCATCTGGCGCATGCCCTTGAGCAGCGCGCGCAGAACCTTCTTCACCTCCTCGGGCTTTTCTTTCAATCGGCGCTCGAGCGTCGTGACGCCGATCGCGGGCAGCGGTAGCAGGTCGGACGACGAGCCCAAGCTCCGGAAGCCCGCGCGCTCGGCGATAAAATTGTTCGGCGGGGTGAGCACCGTCGCGTCGATCGAGCCGGCGCGGAGCTGCTCGAGCCTGAGCCGCGCGTCGCCGACCGAGAGGATCGTCACGTCGGTCGACGGATTGATGCCGTTCTTCGTGAGGACGATGAGCATCCGCTGATGCGACGCGCCGCCGAAGCCGCTGACGGCGAGCTTCTTGCCCTTGAGGTCCGCGAACGAGCGGATCTCCGGACGCACCATGAGGAAATCGGGGTTGTTCTTGGTCACGCCCGCGATGATCTTGGCGGGCAGCCCGCCCATGATGCCGCCGAGCGTCGTTGTAACCGAGCTGATATAGCCCATGCTGCCGGAGGCCAGCGCCGCGGCGAGGATGTTCGAGCGCGCCTGCACGAGCTTGACGTCGAGCCCCTCGTTGCGGAAGAAGCCGTTTTTCAGCGCGACGTGCGTCGGCAGCTCGGTGAGCGCCCGGCTGGGGTAGCCCATGATGACTTCTTCGAGGGCGGGCTGCGCGGCGTGGGCTGAAGCGCTAAAGATAAGAGCGATCAGACAAATCGGACCGATCAGTCGGACAATTGCTAAAACAAGCTGTTTCATCCCGGTGCTCCTGCGTGGTAGTTTTAGTTCGCGGCGAGGCGCTCGATCAAGCGGTCGAGCTCGGCCGCGGAATAATATTCGATTTCAATTTTACCCCGGCCGCCGCGCGCGGGGACGAAGCGGACCTTGGTGCCGAGCGCGCGCTGGATGCGTTCGATGATCATCCGCACGTCGGCGTCGAGCGCAGCCGGCTGGCGCTTTCGGCCCCCGGTCTTCATGCGCGCGGCGAGCTTCTCCGCCGCACGCGTGGTAAGCCCCTTGGCGATCACCTCGCGGGCCGCGGAGACGATCGCCGCCTCGCTGGCGAGCGCGAGCAGCGCGCGCGCCTGGCCGGCGGCGAGCCGGCCGGCCGCGACCTCGTCGCGCACCTGCTTGGGCAGATTGAGCAGCCTGAGCGCATTGGCGACCGCCGGCCGGCTTTTGCCAACTTTGTCGGCGATCTCCTCCTGGCTGAGCGCGAAGTCCTCCTGCAATCGCTTATAGCCTTCCGCCTCCTCGATCGCGTTTAAATCTTCGCGCTGGAGATTTTCGATCAGCGCAAGCGCCAGAACGGCTTCATCCTCCGCCTCGCGGACGACGACCGGCACCTGTTGGAGTCCCGCCTGCTTCGCGGCGCGCAGGCGGCGCTCGCCGGCGACGAGCTCGTAGTCGCCGGAGCCGTTCCGCCTGACGACCAGCGGCTGAATGACCCCGTGCTCGCGGATCGACGCGGCGAGCTCGGCGATTTTCTCCGCGTCGAAGACCCGCCGCGGCTGGAACGGGTTCGGCACGATGCGATCGATGTCGACGGCGCTCTCCGCCGGCTCCTGCGGGCTCTCGGCGGCGGAGATGAGCGCGCCGAGGCCTCTACCCAACGCCTTTTTCTGCACGGCGGCCCTCCTCTGCGTTGATAATAACTTCCTTGGCGAGCGCGAGATAGTTCTGCGCCCCGGTGGAATTGACGTCGTAGAGCAGCGCGGGCTTCCCGTGACTCGGGCTCTCGCTCAGGCGCACATTGCGCCCGATGACGGTGTGAAAAAGCAATTCGGGAAAATGCGCGCGGATCTCGTCCGCGACCTGGTGCGCGAGATTGTTCCGGACGTCGAACATCGTGAGCAATATTCCTTCGAGATGGAGCCCGGGGTTCAGCTGGCGCTGGACGAGCTTGATCGTCTCGAGCAGCGACGTGAGTCCTTCGAGCGCGTAATACTCGCACTGGAGCGGCACGAGGACGGAATCGGCCGCGGTGAGCGCGTTGAGCGTCAGCAGGCCGAGCGACGGCGGGCAGTCGAGCAATACGAAATCGAATTTCTCTTCGACGCCCTGAAGGACCTCCTTCAGGCGCGATTCCCGCCTCTCGAAGGCGACGAGCTCGATCTCGGCGCCGGTAAGATCGCGCGTCGACGGCGCAACGAAAAGAAACGGCAGCTCGGACTGGCGCAGCACGTCGGCGAGCGCCGCTTCGCCGATGAGCGCGTGGTAGAGGCTCCTGCCGCCGCCGCTCCCGCGCTCGAAGCCCAATCCTGTCGTCGCGTTGCCTTGAGGGTCGACGTCGATCAGCAGCGTGCGCTTTTCGGCCACCGCCAGCGAGGCCGCGAGGTTTACCGAGGTGGTTGTCTTGCCGACGCCGCCCTTCTGATTAGCGACGGCGATGATATTGGCCATTTACAAGCAAAATCAGCTATTTGGGATTCATCAACAGACGGCCAAGCTTTATCACAGGGCAGGAAAATTTGGAAGAAAAAAGTTTCACGTGAAACGATCGATGCTAGGGCGGTTCGCGAACCGCCCCTACGAAGAAATCAGGACTGGATAGCCGTCAAACCTCCGATGTAGGGGCCGTTCGTGAACGGCCCTCCTATGTTTGGGCCGAGGCAGCCTTTTTCTTATGCAGGTAAACCGACAGCAGCGAGATTGCCGCCGGCGTGATGCCGGCGATGCGGGACGCCTGACCCAGCGAGCGCGGGCGTATGCGCGTGAGCTTCTCTCTCGCCTCGCGCGAGAGTCCGGTCACAGCGGTATAGTCGATATCGTCCGGCAGCCGCACCGACTCGAAGTTCTTCGCGCGCTTGACGGCTTCGAGCTGGCGGTCGATGTAGCCGGCATATTTTATATCGACCTCCGCCTGAAGCGCGATGTCGACGGGAATATCTTTGAGAATGGGCGCGAGTTCCCGCAGCTCGGCGAAGCCGATCTCCGGCCGCTTGAGCAATTGCGCCAGCGGCGTTCCGCCGTGAATCGGCGCGGTATCGAGCGCTGCGACCTTGCCGTTCGCTTCCTCAGGGCGGATAACAGTCTGCTCCAGCGTGCGCAGCAAAGCCGCGACCCCGTCGCGCTTGCGCTCCAGGCGCGCGTAAGCTTCTTTGCCGACGGCGCCGATCTTATAGCCGATCTCGGTGAGCCTCAGATCCGCATTGTCCTCGCGCAGAAGCAGCCGGTACTCGGCCCTGGAGGTGAACATCCGATAGGGCTCGCCGTCGGTCCCCTTTGTCACTAAATCATCAATTAATACACCTATATAGGCCTCATCGCGCTTGAAGACGAGCGGCTCATCGCCGCGCAGGCTGAGCGCCGCGTTGAGTCCCGCCATGAGCCCCTGCGCCGCGGCCTCTTCGTAGCCGGTCGTGCCGTTGATCTGGCCGGCGTGATAAAGATTTTTTATCACCTTGGTCTCGAGCGACGGGTAGAGCTGCGTCGGCTCGGCGTAGTCGTACTCGATCGCGTAGCCCGGCCGCATGATCTCCGCGCGCTCGAGCCCCTCGATCGAATGGACCATCGCGATCTGCGCGTCGAGCGGCAGGCTCGTCGAGAGGCCGTTGGGATAGATCTCGACGGTGTCGAGCCCTTCCGGCTCGAGGAAGATCTGGTGGCGCTCCTTGTCGGCGAAGCGCACGATCTTATCCTCGATCGACGGGCAATAGCGCGGCCCGCGGCTGTGGATGATGCCCGAATAGATCGGCGAGCGATGCAAGGATGCGCGGATCGCCTCGTGCGTCCGATGGTTCGTGTACGTGATGTGACACGGCACCTGCCTCTGCGCGATCTTCTCGGTCGAGAACGAGAACGGCACCGGCGGGTCGTCGCCACGCTGGACCTGGAGCCGGTCGAAGTCGATCGTGCGCGCGTCGAGCCGCGGGCACGTGCCGGTCTTGAGCCGTCCGATCTTGAAGCCGAGCTCGATCAGCGAGGCGCTAAGCCCCTGGGCGGCGAAGTCGCCGGCGCGGCCGGCGGGATAGTTCTTGTCGCCGACGTGGATCAGCCCGCGGAGGAACGTGCCTGTTGTGAGAATCACCTTGCGTCCGCGGAAGATCTCGCCGATCTGACTTTCCAAGGCTGAAACCACACTTCCATCGACGATCAGCCGCTCAATGCTCGCCTGGCGCAGCGTCAAGTTCGGCGTATTCTCCAGGACGCGCTTCATGCGCTGGCGGTAGAGCGCCTTGTCCGCCTGCGCCCGCGAGGCGCGCACCGCCGGCCCCTTCTTCGTATTCAGCGTCCGGAACTGGATGCCGGTCTCGTCGATCGCCTTCGCCATCTCGCCGCCGAGCGCGTCGATCTCCTTGACGAGGTGCCCCTTGCCGATGCCGCCGATCGCGGGGTTGCATGACATCTGGCCGATATGGTCGAGGTTCAGCGTCAGCATGAGCGTCGAGCACCCCATGCGCGCGCCGGCGAGCGCGGCCTCGATGCCGGCGTGTCCCGCGCCGACGACGATGATGTCGTAGATCTTTTCAGTCATGTTTCACGTGAAACAATCAGGCGAGAGGCGCGAGGCACGAGGCGATAGAGTTAAGATCTCCGGGTGCATTCTTCTCGCCTCACGGCTCATGCCTCATGCCTAACGCCTGTACTTACCCTATTTTCCAATGCAAAATTTAGTAAAAATATGTTCTAAAACTGATTCATTATCGACCATCCCGACGACTTCCTCCAGCCCTTCCTTCGCGTGCAGCAGCTCGATGCCGACGAGCTCCGGCGCCAGTCCCCGCTCGACGCCCGCCGCCGCGGCCGCGAGACCGTCGGCGCTTCTTTCGAGCGCCGCCTTGTGCCGGACGTTGGTCAGAACGATCTCCGGCTCGGCGGGCGCAGCGAGAAGGAGATCGCGCAAGGTCGCTTTCAGCTCAACGAGTCCGGCGGAATTTTTCGCCGAGACCGAGACGATCGCCTTGTCCGGCGCCGCCTCGGCGAGCCACGAGCGATCGAGCCGCTCGCGCAGATCGTTTTTATTTAGCACGAGCAAACCTTTTTTGCCGCGCACGGCGCGCATCAGCGCTTCGTCTTCCGGCGCGTGCGGCTCGGAAACGTCGAGCACGACGAGCGCGGCGTCGGCGGCTTCGAGATGCCTGCGCGTGAAGTCGATACCGGCGCGCTCGATCGGATTATCCGTATCGCGGATCCCCGCCGTATCCCAGAGCGCAACGGGCAGACCGCCGAGATTGACGCTCTCCTCGATCACATCGCGCGTCGTGCCCGGCACGGGCGTCACGATCACGCGCTCGGCGCCGAGCAGCGCGTTCAGTAGGCTCGACTTGCCGACGTTCGGCCGTCCGGCGATGCAGACGCGCGCGCCCTCGCGGTGGAGCCGGCCCCATTCGTAGCTCGCGACGATGCCGGCGATGCGATTTTTCAGCGCGTCGATATTCGAAATCAAATTCCGCCGCGGCAGGTGATCGATCTCCTCCTCGGAGAAATCGATCGCGGCCTCGACCTCGGCGAGAATATCGAGCAATTCCTCGCGCAGCGTCGCGACCCACTGCGACAGCCCGCCGTGCATCTGCTCGAGCGCGAGCCGCATGCCGGTCTCAGTCCGCGCCTGCGTCAGATCGAGCACGGCCTCGGCCTGCGCGAGATCGATGCGGCCGTTCAAAAACGCCCGCTGGGTGAATTCACCGGCCTCCGCCTGGCGCGCGCCGCGCGCGAGCGCCAATTCGAGCACGCGCCGCGTGACGAGCTGCCCGCCGTGGCAGTGGAACTCGACGACGTCCTCGCCGGTGTAGCTCTTGGGCCTGCGCATGAGCACGGCGAGGCATTCATCGACGAGCGCGCCGCTGCGCGGATCTCTAATCGATCCGTGATGCAGCGTGTGCGAGCGCAGCGCGCCGTCTTTGCCGCCGGCGCGGAGAAAAATTTCCTTCGCGATGCGCTCGGCGTCGGGGCCGGAGAGCCGCACGATCGCGACTCCGCCTTCGCCCGGCGGCGTGGCGACCGCGCCGATGGTATCTTCGCGGTACATGGAACCGGATTATCTTATCAAGTCGGGAATCTAAGACAACGGCGGAATGCCGGGCGCGGCGCGCCGTGCCCTGCTGAGCTAGAAAAAGAATTGTTTGTGGGTCGAGAAAACAAGTATGATCGCTCGGAAGGCAGCGGGTTTAGACTAATGCGAATTACTCATCGGATTTCGCTTAATTCATCCCCGACCATTCGCAAGGAACTTGCGACGCTCGGTGTTGTAATTGGTTCTAGCGGATTTGTGGCTTTCGATATTGACGAGTCTCAACCGCAGTGGTCGAAGATTGCGGATTGGATGAAGCGACGCGGGATCAGTAGTTTTGTAAGTACCAGCTTCTCTGAAACAGAAGTCCGAGCGGCCGCGTGGATTGCTTTGAAACCGACATGGCACCACGGCTACCCACAACCGAACGCAGATGTTTTTGGATATCGAGAAGTCACGTATGATTTAACTGAATATTGCGACCTATGTGGAATTGGTAAAAAACAAAAGGCTCCATTTCAGATGAAAGCAGAACCACGATGGGGACGCAGCGGAATCCTTCAGCTCAACTGGATTGTTGATGAGTATTTTGCTTTACCACGGGTGTGGTCAACTGTATTCAAACCATACGGCATCGAATGTCGCCCAGTCACGAATAAACGCGGAATCCCGCTTAAAACAGTCGTTCAGCTTGTAAGCACCGAGGAAGTCGACATTGTAACCGACGAGCTTTCAAGAAGTAAATGCGTTAAGTGTGGGCGAATCAAGTATCTACCCGTTAGCCGTGGCCCATTCCCTTCATTAATAAATATGCCCTCTGTTCACATTGTTAAGACGAGACAAAATTTCGGAAGTGGAGCCAGTGCTTATAGAGAGGTGCTCGTGTCAAAGGACATTGCAAGATTATTACTCGCGAACAAAGTCCGTGGCGTATCACTACTGCCAGTCCAAGCATGTATCGCCAGTCCTACCGTTGGTTCAGCGACGCTTACTGCTTGACATGACGGGAAACTATTTGGAGTCACTCAGGGAGCTCTTGGGGTCACGCTGAGCTAGCCCGGGTTTGACGGACATCTAACAAGGGGGCAACATCGCCCCGGGAGACGTTCGATGCGCAAGCGGAAGGATTAAGCCAATAAGGAAGGTTGACATGGACGATTCTCGGGAGTGTCAAAAAGTGCCGGAATTACTAAAGCAAATGGTACCGGGATTGTTTGACAACCCTGAAGCAAAGCAATATCCGATCGATGAAGATATTCCAGGAGCCGTCTGTTCCAGATTGGCCGATTATCTAGTCAGCTTACATGAACAATTCAATCACGGAAAACGGGACCTTCGAATAAAGGATGAAATCGATAAGTGCTATAAAGCTATTGAAAGATTGGCGTCGAGTTCCAACATATGGGTTCAAAATTTAGTTGTAACAGAAATTTTTGAGGCGTTCGATTTTGGTCCAATTGTTCAGAAACAGATCGAGGCGCGTTTAGGGCCTAAATCACGGGCGCTGTATGATGAATACAAGGGAGCGGGAATCTTTTGAGACTTTGGATGAGGCCGGCCCCATCAAACCTTCCCCTGGGGCCCCTCGGCCCCAGGGGTCGGGCTAACACTTAATAGGCGAGATCGACCGGTCAGGAGTTATTTAGATGCTGTTTCGCGGTACTCCCTCACGGCGCCAAACTGATCGACACTAAGAAGGCGCGAGGTGCCCTTTACATTTTTCGCC
>DASWZY010000058.1:0-7829 GCA_036407055.1 Binatia bacterium | reverse complement strand
TAAAAATGTGGCTGCGGGGAAAATTTTACTGGTCGGCCGGGAGATTAATGTTACAGGGGAATGACGCCGAGCGAGGCTTTACCGGAGGGATCGATAGCTATTGCGGTTTTTCACCCGAGACCAGGGCGTACGGGAAGCTGCCGCTCACGTGCAGCGCGGCGCCGTGCTTGTGCCAGGTGAAGTAGGTCGCTTTGAGCCGCTCCGCCAGCTCCGGCGCCTCGGCTTCGAGCTCTGCGGCGACTTCGAGCCAGTGCGCGCCGGTGGGAATACCGTCCATGCCTTCCTGATCGAAGGTGTAGGTCACGACCTTGGCGTGGGCGCCGCGATAACCGGCTTTCAGCAGCAGCCGCTGGATGCCGCTCGCGGTGTGAAAGCGAAACTCTTCGCCGTGTGTCCGGCGGAAGACCTCGTTCACTTTGGCGTCGAGCGCGGCGCCGAGCGCGTCGGTGGATTCCTTCAAGACGGGATCGAGGACGACGAACTTTCCGCCATTACGCAAAACGCGCAGGACCTCGCGGACCACGCGCTCCGGATTGCCGAAATGATGCAGGCTGAAAGACACGAAAGCCCGGTCGAAAGCATTCTTTTTAAACGGCAGCGCGCCGGCCTCGCCGGCGCACTGAGTGTAGGATGGGATCGGATCTTCGTGCCGGTGTCCCACCTCGAGCATCGCCGGCGCTTGATCGACGCCGACGATGCGGCCTCCGTGCAGGCGCTTTGCGACCGGCCGGGCGGCGCGTCCGGTCCCGGTCGCAACTTCCAAGGCTGATTCCTCACCTCCGAGCTCCAGCATTTCCGCGAGCTTCTCCGCCAGGTCGGCGCGGATCTCCGATCTGCGCCGGTCGAACTCCGCCGCGTGCTCGGGGTCGTGGAAGCGGGTCTTGTGTTCGTGACGGCCGCCGTGATGCTCGTGCGAATGACTGGGTCCGTGATCGTGCTTGCGGCCTTCGCTCATTTCGCCATCGCCTCGATCGCTTTCCACTGCTCGTCGCTTACCGGCATCACGGAAAGCCGCGGCAGACGCACCAGGTCGAAGCTCTTCAGCTTCGGATCGGCCTTGACCTCGGCCAGCGTCACCGGCCGCGGCATCGCTTTTTCCGCCTCGATGTCGAATACGAGCAGCTTGGGTTCTTTTTTGCCGGGATCGGGATAGGCATCGCTCGCCGCGCGCGCCAGCCCGACGACCGCCTTCTCGTCGCCGGTGTGGTAAATGACGATCGCGTCGCCTTTCTTGATCGCCTTTATATGCTTCAACGCGAGATTGTTCTTCACGCCATCCCAGACGGTGTGCTTGTCCTTTTGCAATTGCGCGAACGAATAGGCGGACGGCTCGGTCTTCAATAACCAGCGGTTGGCCATGGCGGTTTTATAGACCGCGCGTTGCGGCAATACAACGCCTTGACTGTTCGCGCGCTTCCGAAGTATTCAACTTCTGCGCCTATGCCGTTTCCTTACCGCTATCTGACCGCCCTATTCTTCGTTTTTGCGCTTTCTTCATACGCCGGTGCGGCGGAGCGGCTAAGAGCCTCGTACGCCGCGCCGAATGCGAGCCAGTCGCCGCTCTGGGCGGCGCAGGCGCGCGGCTACTTCGCCAAATACGGCCTCGAAGTCGATCTCCTCTATATCAGCAGCGGCTCGCTGAACGTCCAGGCGCTCGTCGGCAACACCGTGCAGTTCGCCGCCGGCGGCCCGGCGGCGCTGGAGGCGCGGCTGCGCGGCCCGAAGCTCCTCACGATCGCCAATCCGCTGAACGTCCTCGCGAGTAATTTGGTCACGATTCCCGAGATCAAATCGGTCGCCGATCTCAAGGGCAAGATCGGCGGCATCTCGCGCTTCGGCTCCTCGACGCACCAGGGGCTGCGCTATCTTTTCCGCACCAACGGCCTCAGCGTCGAGAACGATCTCAAGATGCTCCAGCTCGGCGGCGATGCGAGCCGCCTCGCGGCGCTGAAAGCCGGCAAGATCCAGTACACGTTCCTCGGCGCGGCCGCGAGCGAGCAGGCGCGCGGCCAGGGGCTCAAGGTCCTCGCGACCGCGCAGCAGATGAACATTCCGTTTCCGTGGACGTCGGTCGTCGTCAACGAGCCGTGGCTGGAAGCGAACCGCGACACGGCTTATAGATATGTGAAGGCGGTGACCGAGGCGATCCACTTCATGAAGCATAACCGCGCCGAGAGCGAGAAGATGATCGCCAAGTACATGCGCCTCGACGATCCGCGTCTCGCGGGCGTCGAGTACGAGTTCAACGTGGGACTTTTTCCCGATCTGCCTTATCCGACGCTCGAGGGCATGAAGCTGATTCTGGAAAATCTCGCCGCCGAGACGCCGGAGTTCGCGCGCCACAAGCCCGAGGAGTTCGTCGATTCTTCTCTCGTCGAGCGGCTCAAGCGCGAGAAATTTTTGGAAAGCCTGAAATAGCCAGGAGGAGCCATGGCCAAATTCAAAACTTTCAGCAAAGTCCTGCCGGCGGCGAACCTGCCGATGATGCCCGACCTCTCGATCGACGCGGGGGCGTACCGCAAGCATCTCCGCTGGCTCATGACGCACGACATCGGCGGCCTCGTGATCAGCGGCCACGCCGGCGAGCTCGAATCGCTCACGCCGAAAGAGCGCATCCAGGTCGTCGAAATGGCGCGCAAGGAAATTCCCGACAACGTTCCGATGGTCGTCGGCTGCACCGGTCTCAGCACGCGCGAATTGGTCGAGTGCGCAAAGGACGCGAAGGCCGCCGGCGCGGACGGCCTCCTCGTCATGCCGATCCCGCATTTCGCCTTCGGCGCCGTCGACCGGCCGGAGCTGATCGTCCCCTGCTTCGAGGAACTGGCCGAGAAGATCGACCTGCCGATGATCGTCTTCCGCTACGGCGTGAAGACCGGTTTGATGTATTCAGTGGAAGTGCTGCTCAAGATCGCCGAGAAAGTCCCGCAGGTCGTCGCGATCAAGGACTCGTCGTTCGATTACGAAGAGGCCTGGGTCGCGTTTCAGAACTTCCCGCGCAAGATCAATTTCCTCGTCGCGCACGGGAGTTTGTTTCTCATCCGCTTCGCGACCTCCGACGGCGCGGTCAGCTCGTTCTCCAACGTCGCGCCGGAGTTCATCACCAAGCTCTACGAGCTCGCGCACTCGGGCAAGATGGAAGAGGCGACGACGCTCTTCAACAAGATCCGCCCGCTCTCGGACGCGATCTATCACAAGACGCCGCTCATGCAGCACTGGGTGGTGGAAAAAGAGGCGCTCACGGCGCGCGGGCGTTTCCCGCGCTCGACCGTGCGGCCGCCGTTCCAGCCGCTGCCGCCGGAGCACATCGACGGCATCCGCAAGGCGGTCGCCGCCGCGGGCCTCGCGCCGCTGGCCTAGCGGCGCATGAAGGAATTGAAAAGCCTGCTCGGCGGCGCGCTCTGCGCCGCCGCCGTTTTCCTCCACGCCGCGGCGTCCGCGAAGCCGGTCACGTTCGCCTACCAGACGCCGACGCTCGGCAGCACGCTGCCGCTCGTCGTCGGCATCGAATTCGGCTACTTCGCCGCCGAGGGACTCGACGTCAAGTCGGTCTTCATCATCGGCGGCCCCACCGCGACCGCCGCGCTGATCGGCGGCGACGTCGACTACGCGCTCATCGCCGGCGTGCCCGCCGCGCGCGCGATCGCCGCGGGCGCGCCGCTCGTCATCGTCGGCGGCATGCAGCCCTACATCGACTACACGCTGATGGGCGCGAAAGGCATTTCGTCGCTGTGCGATCTCCGCGGCAAGGTCGTCGGCGTCACCGGCGCCGGCGGCATCGCCGAGTTCGCCTCGGTCGAAGGGCTGGCAAAAAAAGGCTTCGTGCGCGACCGCGATTACAAGATTCTCTACGGCGTCGGCAACAGCCCGGCGCGCGCGCAGGCGCTGGAGGCCGGGCGCATCCAGGCCTCGCCGTTCTCGTTCATGGAAAAGATCGAGCTCGAGCGCAAAGGCTTTCCGACGCTCTTCGACATCGGCGAGGTCGTGAGCAACTTCCCGTTCGTCACGATCGTCTCGACGCGCAAGAAAGCCGAGAGCGATCCCGAGGGCGTCGTCGCGCTGCTCCGCGGCCTCAAGCGCGGCATCGACGTCTTGAAGAGCGATCCGGAAAAAGTCATCGCGATGGTGCTCAAGAAAAATAAGTACGGCGATCCCGCGACCGTGCGCAAAGTCGTCGAGCACTTCGCCGGCGCCTACTCCGTCTCAATCACGCGCGAGGAGATCGAGGCGGTCATCAGCGCGGCGCATATCGAGGCGGAGGCAAAGAAGCTCGGCGGCGCGGAGAAGTTTTTTATCGGGTCGTTCTCGGCGAAGGCGCTGGGGAGGAGCAAGTAAAAAAGTCAGACGGCCGGCGGTATCCGAAGAAATTCAGGATTCAAGACCACACCCCGAAAGCTTCTCCTATTTACTCCCCTCATGGTATGTTGAGTTTTTTCCGTCCTTTTATGCAAACCGCGAGGCCACATATGAACAGGAACATTCCAGATATTGGAAAGCGAGTAGACATTACCCCAATACCAGCTAAAGCCATTATAGCCCCACAAATCAAATACAACATATATTTTAATGATTGAGATAAGTCTTGAATTTATCTCCTAGAACTTCAACAGCTTATCGGTAAGAAGATTAAACGGGGAGGAATTCGCGGCGCAGGTTTTGAATCGTGCTTTTTTAGGCCGGGCCTTTTCATCTTAAATCCGCGAGCTTCTCCGCTACGGCTTATTTTTTGCCCAAGCCAAGCTGCCTTTTGACCTCGTCCATGCCGACGCTTTTGCCCCGCCGAGCCCGGCGGATCATGGCCCAGAATTTCGGACTGCGCTCCAAAAGATAATCCTCCAGGTCGTCTTCGTCTTTGAGTCCGTGGATGGCGGCGACCGGCTTACCCCGATTCGTCACGATGACGACGTCCTTTTGCGACAATTTCAAGACTTTCGGAAAAGCCTTCTTGACCTCGTATGTCGTCAAGATTTTCATTTTACCCTTGATAGTCGGGAGCTCTTGCGAGTGCAAGTCGTTTCGATTTAATACAAAACGTGCTCGGAGGGCCGTTATCCGGTCTGCGAGACCCGGAAAGGGATGACTACGGAGCCCTTCGACAAGCTCAGGGCGAACGGAAGAAGAGTTTCGTTCAATTCAGAAAGAAATTCCGTTCGTGCTGAGCCTGTCGAAGCACTCTTAGATTCTTGCTAAGGAGATCCGATGGCGCCCGATCTTGATCTCACCTTCTCCCTCGCCGACTACGACCGGACGCGGCCGATTCTGACGGGCGCAGTGAAGGCCGACGGCGTCAACTTCCAGTTCCGCCCCGCCATCCCCGGCGAAGCGTGCCTCGTGCCGGTCTACGAGCAGTTCGACATCGCCGAGATGTCGCTCTCGTGGTACACGATGGCGCGGCTGCGCGGCGAGCCGGTGATCGCGCTGCCGATCTTTCCCATGCGCATGTTCGTCCAGCCGTATATTTTCTGCGCGGCCTCGGCGCCGATCCGCGCGCCGGAGGATTTGCGCGGCAAAACCGTCGGCATGGATCAGTATCGCCTGACCGTCGGTCTCTGGGCGCGCGGCATCCTGCAGGAATTCTACGGCGTGCGCCCGGGCGAGATGTCGTGGGTCGCCTCGGAGCCCGAAGGCGCGGGCTTCGAGCCGCCGCCGGACGTGCGCATCGAGGTCGGAGCGCGAAACGTCGAATCGCTCCTGCTCGACGGCGCGATCGACGCGCTGATCGCGCCCAACGTGCCGCAAAGCTTTCAGAACCATGATCCGCGCATCCGGCGGCTCTTCGCCGACTGCCGCGCCGAGGTCGTGAGCTATTTTCGCAGGACGAAGATTTTTCCCATCACGCACGTCGTCGTCATGCGCGAAGCGCTCGCGGCCGAGCATCCGCGGCTCGCCGCGCGGCTCGTAAACACCTTCGAAGCGGCCGAGAAAGCCTGCCGCAAGGCGTACTCCTATCCTAAGCGCCTGGCTTTGCCGGCGGCGGTGCTCGTCGTCGAGGAGGAAGAAGCCGCGTTCGGCAAAGAGCCGTTCAAGCACGGCCTCACGGCGCAAAACCTGCTTGTGCTGGAGAAGTTCATCCAGTACGCTCATGAGCAGGGATACATTTCCCGCCGCCCGAAGCCGTCCGAGATGTTCGCCGCCGTGGGAAATTAAAATATGTCCAGCTTCGCCGACTTCTGCGCGGATTTCTTCGCGCGCTACTTCGAGCTTCATCCGACCGAAGCGATCCATTACGGCGTTCCCGGCTACGATAACCGGCTGAAGGACTATACCGACGAGGCGTACCGCGCGGAGAAGGTCTTCGCCGACGAATCGCTCAAGCGCCTGCGTCAGGTTGCGGTAAAGGGCCTGAGCCCCGACGAGACGCTCGATTACGCGCTGCTCGAAGGCCGCCTCACGCTCGACAACTACGAGTTCAACAAAGAAGACTACCGGCTAAAATCTCCCGAGTATTATCTCTCGACGTCGCACTTCTACATCCTGACCGTTAAGCCGACCGACGACGTCGCCGGCAATCTGCTCGCGCGCCTGGAGCGCTCGCCCGCGATCATCGAGCAGGGCATCGCCAATCTGAGCCGGCCCGAGGCAAACCCGCCGCGCCTCTGGACCGACATCGCGATCGAGTCCGCCGCCGGCGGCGTTACGTTTCTCGAGAACCTGTGGGAAATCCCGCGCGTCAAGGAGACGACGAAGGACCCCGCGCGCTTCAACCGCGCGGTCGAGAGCGCGAAGGCGGCGACGCAAAAGTTTCACGATTTCCTCGAGCGCGATCTGCTGCCGCGGAGCCGCGGCGTTTACGCCGTCGGCGCCGAGCACTATCACCTGCTGCTCAAGAAAAAACACTTCTTGAGCATCGACGCCGCGCAGCTGCTCGCCCAGGGAGAGGCGCTCTTCGCCGAGACGAAGAACCAGCTCGCCGCGCTGGCGGAGAAGATCGCGCCGGGAAAAGGCATCGAGTCCGCGGCGCGAAAAATCCAGGAGCATCATCCGCCGGCGTCCGACCTGCTGCCCGTGTATCGCAAAGCGATGGAAGCCGCGCGCGCGTTCGTGCGCGACCAGCGCCTCGTCACGTTTCCGCCGCGCGAGGAGCTGCGCGTCGTCTACACGCCGGAGTTCGAGCGCCACGAGATGCCGTTCGCCGCGTATCTCTCGCCGTCGCCGAAAGACAGCGAGCAGATCGGCTATTATTACGTCACGCCGGTCGAGAGCGACGATCTCCTGCGCGAGCACAACTATACGGGCCTGGAGAACACCTCGGTCCACGAGAGCTATCCCGGGCATCACCTGCAATTCACGGTGGCGAACTCGATCCCCGCCGCCTGCACGCTGCCGCGCCTCATGAACGAATCGTCGGTCTTCTACGAAGGCTGGGCGCTCTACTGCGAGCAGCTCATGCAGGAGCAGGGCTTCTTGAAAACCGAAGAGCACCGCTTCGTCATGCTGAAGGACCGCCTCTGGCGCGCGCTCCGCATCATCATCGACGTCAAGACGCAGAGCGGCCGCATGACCTACGACGAGGCGGCCGAGCTGATGGTGCGCGAATTACAGTTCCCGCGCCAGCAGGCGGAGGGCGATTTGAATTGGTACAGCCAGTCGCCTTCGATCCCGATGGGCTACGCGCTGGGCTGGTCGATCATCAACCGCATGCGCGAGGCGGAAAGAGCCAAGCTCGGCGCGCGCTTCGACCTCCGCGCCTTTCACGACCGCCTCTTGAGCGCCGGCAGCATCTCGCTGCCGCTCGTGGAAAAGCGCCACTTCTCCGAATGAGTTTCGAGTTTCGCGTTTCGCGTTTCGAGTCAACCCGGAACCCGAAACCCGGAACCCGAAACAGGTCGATT
>DASWZY010000057.1:0-6481 GCA_036407055.1 Binatia bacterium | reverse complement strand
ATCGCCTGCGCGCCGCCGATGCTGCCGAAATCGGCGTCGCCCGAGACCAACGCCGCGATCGCGGCCGGACCGCCGCGGATAAAGATCGATTCGACCGCGATCCCCTGCTCTTTGTAGTAGCCCTTACGCTCGGCGACGCGGCCCGGCAGCGCGCTGTTCCACGAGAGGCTCACGGTGACGAGCCGGACAGTCTTTTTCTCTTGCGCGTCGACGCTTACTTGCAATCCGAGCAGCGCGATAACGACGGCTGGGATAATTTTGAGTTTTGAATTTTGAGTTTTGAATTTCAGATTCATAATTCAAAATTCATCGTTCAACGTTATCTAATCTGTGACGAACTGCGGCGCAACGGGAATCTCGCGCGGGATCTCGCCCATCTCGGCGAGCATCTTCATCTCCGCCTCGGCGATTTTTTTCTCCGTATCCGTGAAGGTAAATTCGATCTTGGGATAGCGCGCGGAGGACAGCACGGCGTCGCGCTCGCCGCCGTAGCGCTCGATGAATTTGTCGGCGACCTCCGGCAGATGCTGCTCGCTATAGGCGATCGAGGCCTTACAAGCCGCGAGCAATCTATGGCGGAAATCGGGCTGCTCGCGCAAGAGCGGCTCGCGCACGGCGACCATGTGCTTGATCATCTCGGGAAAGCCGGTAAGTGCGGCCCACGCCTCGCCGTCGGAATAGAGCCGCACGACAGCGGGATCGTTCTCGCCGCGGAAAAAGAACTGATCGATCAGCACGACCGCGTCGGCCTTGCCGCTCTTCAAAATATCGAGCAGCTCTTCCTGCGGGTGGGACTCCCAGCGGATCGTCGAGAGGTCGACGCCGTAGCGGTGCTTCAAGAGATAGCGATGCACCACATGCGGCGTCTTGTGATGGGTCGCGATGAGGCGGCCAGCCAGATCCTTCGGGGTTTTGACCGGGCCATCGGAGCGGACGAACATGCCGTTGCCCTTGACCGTCGACTTCCATTCCGTCGATATGCCGCGGATCGGCGCGTCGTCGATGCGGCAGCGGAGGAAATTCGGCAGATACAGGTTCGCCGCCTGGACTTCGCCGGAAATGAGCGCCTCCTCCTGCGCGCGACTCGGCGGATCGGGCACCTCGATGACGGACATCGTGAAGCCCTCCGGCTTCACGATGCCCGCCGCGATGGCGTAGTAGGTCCGGAACATGCAGAAGCGGTTGCGATAATGGGCGAAGGTGATGTGCATGACTATTTCAACCCAAGCTCGGCGCGCGTCTTGGTGCAGACGTCGTAAGCCGCCATCGCGTAGACCTTGGTGCAATTGACCATGTTCGTGATGCCGACGCCGCGCCGCAGACCCTTAGGATTGTCCCATTCGGTGATCTCCGGCTCGGTCGGATCGATGAGATGTGTGCCGAAGCCCGGCCCGTAAGTGATCGCCGGCACGCCGTAGGCGTTGATGCGCGAGCCGTCGCTCGTGATGCCGTAGCGCTTAGGCGAAGGATCGGGTGCCGGCTTGCCGAAGACCTTACGGTGCGCCTGGTCCATGACCTGGACGACCTTCTCGTCCTTGGAGATCTCGTAGCCATAGGTCGAGAGATAGAGCTCGACTTTGGTCGTGATGTCCTTCTCCTTCTCTTCTACGCGCGCGCAAACTTTCTCGAGCGCGCGCTGGATCGCCATCGTCGGCGTCTTGGGGAGGGTCTTGACGATGACATACAACTTGACCGAAGGCTGCGTGCCCGGCTTGAACGGGTTGCCGCCGTCGATCGCCCCGATCTGCACCGTCGGCAGCATGAACGGGTGTTTGTACTCCTGCTGGTATTCCTTCTCCCAGTCCTGGATCGCCTGCGCGACCTTGCCGGCCTGGAGGACGAAGTTCTCGTATTTGCCGTCGACAGTCACCTCGGCCCAGATGAGGCCGGCGTTGCCGATCTGGAGCTGCAGACCTGTCGGCTCGCCGATGATGCACATGTCGGCGGTGACGCCGTGGTCCATCATGTAACGCGCGCCGACGCCGGCGCCGCGGTATGTCTTGCCGGAAAAGCGGTTAACCTGCGCCTTTTCGATCTCGCCGACGACGCCGGAGATGATGATGTCGCCTTTCAATTCGACGCCGACTTTCTGCAGCGCCTCGACGGCGGCGATGTAGCAGGGAAACGCCGCCTTCATGTTGACGAGGCCGCGGCCGTAAATGCGGTCGCCCTCGACCTTGGTCTCCTGCGGGTTGTCGAAATGGTCCATGTGCGCGTTGAACATGAGCGTCGGGCCGCCGCCGCTCCCTTTCAGCGTGCCAATGACGTTGGGCCGCCCCTCTTCGACCTCCTGGTATTTGACGGTCATGCCGAGCTTTTCGAACTCGCTGCCCAGGTAATGCGAAACGTTGTACTCCTCGCCGGTGATGCTGATGGTCTCGGCCAGGTTTTTCGAGATCTCGATGATGCGGTTTCTATCGACTTGCTGCAGAACTTTATCTTTCGCGCTGTCATCCATTGCGGGTTCTCCTCCTTGAAAACCGAGTTTATCTATACATCGAATCAAAAATTTTAACTACATAGTCTTATGAGCGCTTAGTCATCCTGCCGGCGCGGCGGCCGGGCTCGCGCGAGCGCCGAAGTTTTTACAGATTTTGCAAAACCTCCGATTTCGCCCTTGCGATCCTGTCGCTCATTGAAGCGAACTCGGATAGGATCGCCTCCTCGTCGACTTCAGTCATCTTCCCCTCTAGCATCACGGACCTGCCGTCCACAAAAACGCTCTCTACGGAACTGCCGTTCTCGCAAAGAGCCAGCTCGCTGACCAGATCATTCGCCGGCTGAAGAAAGACCGAAGGATTCAATATCACGACATCCGCCTTTTTCCCTTCCTCGATCGATCCGATCGCTCCGTCCAAAAGCGCGGCCTTGGCTCCACCCAGAGTCCCCATCTCCAAAGCTTCGGCGGGGAGAATCCATTCGTCGGAGTTCCAGTGCGTTCTCGGCAACAGCACCGCCAGCTTCATTTGCTCGAAGATCGAATAGACGGTCGCGGCGTTGACGCTGTCCGCGCCGAGACCGACCGTTAGGCCTCGCGCGAGCATCTTTTTCACGCGCGCGACACCGCTGCCGAGTTTCATGTTGCTCGATGGATTGTGGACGATTTTGACATCGTGCCGCTCGAGAATATCAAGCTCTTCATCTTCGAGCCATATCGAGTGAGCCATAGAAACGTCGGGACCGAGAAAGCCGATCTCCTCCAGATGATTGACGATCGGCTTGCCGTAGAGCTGCCTCCCGATCTCCGCGTGTCTCCTCGTCTCGGCGAGGTGCGTATGGATGCCCACCCCGAGCTCCGCTGCCGCCTCCTTGCAGCGCTCCAGGAGCGGATTGCTGCATCGTTGCGGCGCCGATGGCGCCAGCATCAAAGAGAGCCTGGATTCCAGCCCGGCACGCCGTGCAACGTCGCGCGCGAGATCGATCCAGGAGTCTCCGGCTGGGGCGTCGGTAGCGATGTCCGGATTGTTCGGAGACTGGTCCTTGAACGAAAGCGCCAGAACCCCCCGGATGCCGCTGTCCGAAAGCGCCCGCCAGGCCGAGTCCACGTATGCTTCGCAGTCGCGCGGCGGGATCGTGAACATATTGAGGACCGTCGTCACGCCGTGACGGATGAGCTCAATGCAGGCCGCGCTGTGAATCAGATAAATATCCTCGGGCGACGCAGCAAACGCCTTTTCGGTCGCGCTGGATTTCCGCGACCACGACTCGAACGAGGTTTCGTCCCACAGCCCCCGCTGAAACATGCCGGTGAGATGCGTATGCGCGCTCACCAGCCCCGGAAGAACGATTTTGCCGGCGCAGCCGAGCACGCGATCGGCCTGCAAATCCCGGGGCGCCGCACCGCGAAAGATCCGCGCGATGCGGTCGTCCTCGATGAGGACATCCGAATCGTGCAACACCTCCCCCGCGGAGCTCAGGCTGACGATCGTTCCCTGTTTCAATAATGTCCGCATGGAATTTAGAACCTGTCACAGGGGCACCGCGCGCGTGAGCCGGCTTCGCCGCTCATTTCGTTTTTTTGACCTTTTCGACGAAGCCCTCGTTGATCAGCTCCTGCACCACGGAATTGTCGTAGAACTCCTCGGGTTTTCGCGCAGCGACCTTGTCCGCCGGCAGCGCGTTGGCGATGGCGACCGGATCCGTCAAAGGAACCAGCGAAGTATTCTTGACAAAATAATCGTGGGATTTGGCCAGGATCTCGTGGTCCGGTTGTTTGGTATACTTCTGCGTCACCGAGAGCGCGAAGTCTCTTTTCTGCGCATAGACATGCAGGCCCTCGGTATAGCCCATGACGAACGCCTTGACCGCCGCTCGATTCTGAGTGAGGTACGCACGCGTGGTGATCATCGTCGAGGTCGGATATTTAACGCCGAGATCGCCGAGATCGACCAGCACCTTGATGCCCATAGAGGTGGCGGCGAACAGTCCCGGCGGGGCGATGATTGTCGCCGCGACGCCCCCGGACCGTACAGCGGCTAGCCTCTGCGAATCCGGGCCCGCCTGCACCAGGGTCATGTCCTTGGGGCCCAGCCCCAGCTTCTCGAAGGCGAGCTGCGCGGCGACTTCCGTGATCCCGCCCAGGCGCGTGATGGCGATTCGTTTGCCCTTCAGGTCCGCCGCCGAGGCGATGTCTTTCGCAACCACCAGACTGTAGGGAATATAGTTATAAGACGAGGCGATGATAACCACGTCACCGCCTTGAAGCTTCGCCTGGATGGGTGCCGATCCGGAGACGTTGGCGAAACGGATTTCATTGGCGAGCACGGCCTGGAGATTGGTCGAGCCTCCACCGAAAAGGATCAGCTCATCGTTCAAGCCGTATTTTCGAAACAGGCCCGCTTCGTGGGCGACCCACAGCGGAACATTGTAGCCGGAAATTCCCGCGTAGCTGATGCGGACTGTCTGCGCGCGACCGGTCTGTGGGACCAAGACGGTCCCAACGACGGCCGCGAGCAATAACCTGAGCAGTGTTTGCAACGAAGCCTCCTCTTTCAGATCGGGGCGTTATCCGAGAGAGCGAGGCAAATAGCGGCCGAAGGGCTTGGCGACGATCTCGGGCCGCTTCCCGCCGTCGGCCCATTCCGCGATGACTTTGCCGCGCAGCATCGTCATGACGGGCCAACCTTTCATTTCCCGTCCTTCCCACAGAGTCCAGCCCGCCGTGCTGTGAACCATGTCGTTCGTCACGGTGACTTTGCGGTTCATGTCCACCGCGACGAGATCGGCGTCCGACCCCGGCGCAATAATGCCTTTTTTCGGATAGACGCCGAAGATCCGCGCTGTGTTTTCGCAGCAGACTTCCACCATGCGCTGAAGGCTGATGCGCCTACGGCTTACGCCGTTGAGCATCACCGGCAAATGGGCCTCTCCGCGCGATGGAAAGCCGGTGCGCGTCGCGAAGATGTCGCCCTTCACTTCCATCTCGCTTCGCGGCCTGCTCACGTTGGTGTGGTCGCTGCCGACGGTGTCGATGCGGCCGTCGGCGAGAGCCTGCCAGACCGCCTCGACGGACTCCCTGCTGCGCAGCGGCACGTTGATGCGCCAGGCTTCCTCGGTGAGATCGAGGTAGTGGCCGCCGGTTTGCGCGTAAACCGTCCCGCCCTCTTCTCGGGCGCGGGTAATTTCCTCGATCGTCTCCGGCGTCGTGGTGTGCTGGATATACAGCGGACATTTCGTGATGCGCGCGTAATAGGCGTAGGCGCGGACGTGTCCCGCCTCGAGGAAATTCGGCGAGCGCGCGTTCCACGCGGCATAGTCTTTCCGCCCCGCTTTCAGGAGACGCTCTTCGAAAAGCCGGGCTATCTCCCAATTCTCGCAGTGCATGCAGACAATCCCCGGAGGGCCGAGCTTGGCGACCTCCTCGAAGCCGAGATAAACCGTGCCGTCGTCGAAGCCGAAATACCCCTGGCTCTTCCGGTTCGGCCAGTAGGTCGCCGTTCTTTCCGGACTCATCATGTGCAGTTGGTATTTGTAGGAGGTGAGGCCGAAGTCGCGCGCGAGGCGCGGGATCTCCAGCGCGTGCTCGTCCTTGAGCACCTTGGGAGTAAGAAAAAAATCGACCATCGACCGCGATTCGCCCAGGCTCTTGAAGAGTTCGAAGACGTCGCCGTAGAGCGGGACTTCCTCCTCGGTTTTTTCCGCCTTGTAGGGCTGTCCCATATTGGGACTGGGCTGCATGAAGCCCCAGGTCGTGATCCCGTAAGCGGCCGCACCGCGCGTCTCGGAATCGAACTCGTCGCCGACCCAGCGATGGCTGCCAAAGTGGCATTCCGGATCGACGACGCCGGGGATGAGATGGCGCCCCTTCAGGTCGATCACCTTGCGCGCCTGGGGGGCGATGTCGTCATTGCCGACGGCGACGATCTTTTCCCCTTGCACCGCGACGAAACCGTCCACGATCTTTCCCTGAGTAACGATCTTTCCGCTTTTTAAAAGAACATCGACTTCCATTTTTCACCTCTCAGTTGTGCTTCTCGATTGC
>DASWZY010000056.1:0-5062 GCA_036407055.1 Binatia bacterium | reverse complement strand
GTGCTGCTGATCCCGCTCTCTCTGCGGGGCGTGAAATACCGGCCGGTCGGCGCCGGCGCGCTGTTCGCGCGCTCGCTTTTAATTTACGGCGTCGGCGGCGTCATCGCGCCGTTTGTCGGCATCAAGCTGATCGACATGATTTTGCAGGCCATCGGCCTCGTGTAACGCCGAGCCGATGGCCGAGGAAACGAAAATGAAGAATCAATGGGCAATAGCGATACGGACGACGATCGTCACGCTCGTTTTGACGGGAGTCCTTTACCCCTGCTTCGTCACCGGGCTCGCGCAGATGCTTTTTCCGGCGCGGGCAAACGGAACGCTGGCCGCCGATAAGGACGGCAAAGCGATCGGCTCGGAAATTATTGCGCAGCCGTTCATGAATCCGGCTTACCTCCAGCCGCGGCCTTCGGCCGCCGGCGAGAAGGGTTGGGACGGAACGTCGTCAGGGGGTTCCAATTTGGCGGTCACTTCCAAGAAACTTCAGGAGCGCGTCGCCGCCGACGTGAAGCGGCTCAAGGAAGAGAATCCCGATCAGCCGGCGCCCATTCCCGCGGAATTGGTGACCGCGTCCGGCAGCGGCCTGGATCCGCACCTCTCGCCAGCCGGCGCGCTGTGGCAGGCGCCGCGGATCGCCAAGGCGCGCAGAGCCTCACCGGATAAAATCGCGGCGATCATCAACGCCGCGGTCGAGGACAGAACGCTCGGCTTCATCGGCGAGCCGCGCGTGAACACGATCCGCGTAAATCTCGAGCTCGACCGTCAGTTTGGCCGACCTATTCCTGTTCCGGGGCAAGACAGAAAAGAAGAGAAGAAAGAAGACAAGACGGCTTAGTCTCTTACGCCGATGCTGAAGTTCACCATCCAGCAGTCGTTCGATCCGAACAACGCCTCGCTCAGAAGGCTGCTGGAGGCGCATGTCGTTTACGAGCGGATGACCGCCGCGAAAAAATTCGCGCTGTATCTGCTCGCGATCGTCGGCGCGGTCGTATGGCTCGGCGCGGAGTGGCCGCGGATGCTGCCGCCGCGGGTGCTAGATTCCGCGCTCGCCGTCTGGGCGGCGCTGCTTTTTTTCTGCGTCTTGGCGACCGTAGAGGAATGGCTTTGGCGCCGCAAGGTCTCGCGCTACATCGACGAGAAACAGACGGAGCAGCGCGAGACCGCTTGAGCCTTCCCGCGCGGTCCGTCACACTTTACCCAGTGCATGCGAAATAGGATATACTTCTCCACTCATGGCTGATACGCGTCCCGATCCCGATGCGATCCTAGCCGGGCTCCGCGAAGCACCCGCAGGACGCGGCCGCCTGACCGTTTTTCTGGGCATGAGTCCGGGCGTCGGCAAGACCTACATGATGCTCGAGTACGCACGGCGGCGCACGAAGGAGGGCGTCAACGTGGTGGTCGGCGCCGTCGAGACGCACAAGAGGATAGAGACCGAAGCGCTGCTCACCGGCCTGCCGATCGTTCCGCGCAAATCGATCGCGTACAAGGGCGTGACGCTCGACGAGATGGATCTCGATGCCATTCTCGATTTGCATCCCGAGCTCGTGCTCGTCGACGAGCTCGCGCACACCAACGCGCCCGGCAGCCGCCATCCCAAGCGCTACCAGGACGTGCTGGAGCTGCTAGACGCGGGTATCTCCGTCTACACTACCGTCAATGTCCAGCATATCGAAAGCCGCGTCGACGTCGTCCGGCAGATCACCGGGGTTACCGTTCGCGAGACAGTGCCCGACTCTATTCTCGACCGCGCCGACGAGGTGCAGCTCGTCGACCTTACGCCCGAGCAGCTGCGCGAGCGCCTCGAAGAAGGAAAAGTTTACATGGGCGAGATGGCCGAAGCGGCATCGGCGAATTTTTTCAAGCTGGAAAATTTGGCCGCGCTGCGCGAGATGGCGCTCCGCTTCGCCGCCGAGCGCGCCGATACGGCGGTGCGCGACGCGATGCGCGAGCGCAGGATCAGCGGCCCGTGGAAGAGCGGCGAGCGCCTGCTCGTAGCAATTTCCGACGATCCGCAAGCCGACAGCCTGCTCCGCTGGACGCGCCGCGTCGCCGGCGAGCTCAATTGCCCGTGGCTCGCAGTTTACATCGAGCCGAATAAGCCGATCGAGGCCGCCGCCAAGGACCGCCTGACCCGCAACCTGTCGCTTGCGCGCCAGCTCGGCGGCGACGTCATCGTCACTTCCGGCGAAAATGTGAGCGAGGCGCTGCTGCGCGTGGCGCGCGAGCAGAATGCGACGCAGATCGTCGTCGGAAAGCCGACGCGCTCGCCGTGGCTCCACTGGCTCACCGGCCGCTCGCCGGCGTACGATCTCATCCGCAGCAGCGGCTACATCGATATCTACGTCGTGCAGCCGGAGAAGCGCGGCGGCGCCGAGCCGCCGAGCTGGCGCCGGTTTTCGACCGGCGCGCCCGGTTCGGAATTCACCGCGGCGGCGCTGCTCACCGTTGTCGTCACCGGCCTATGCTTGATTATCGAGCCGCTGGTGGGCTATCGCGCGATCGCACTCGTCTATCTGCTCCTCGTCGTCGCCGTGAGCTTCAGGCTGCATCGAGGTCCGGTGCTGCTGGTCGCGGCGGCGAGCGCGGTGCTGTGGAATTTTCTCTTCATACCGCCCACGTTGACGCTCTACATCGATACTTTTCACGACGTGATGATGTTTGCGATGCTGTTCATCGTCGCATTGGCGATGGGCCATTTCACGAGCCGCCTGAGGGCGAGCGAGGCGGCCGAGCGGAGCCGGGAGCGGCGCACTGCCGCGCTCTATGATCTCGCGCATCAGGCGGCGCTCGCGCCCGACCTCGACTCCGGGCTCGGCGCGGCGGTACGGCTGATCGATTCGATCTTCGGCGGCAAGAGCGCTCTTTTCCTGCGCTTGCCGGACCACACGCTCTCGCAACAAGCGCATCGGGCGAGTTCCCTGGCTCTTTCCGAGAAGGAAACGAGCGTCGCGGTCTGGGCGTTCGGGCATCGCACGCCTGCAGGCCGCTTCACAGATACGCTGCCCGACTCCGTCGCCCTCCACCTGCCGCTGCAGGCGCGCACGGCGGTCATGGGCGTGCTCTCGGTGACCCCCGGTGAAGGCAAGTCCTTCGACCTCGCGGAGCGCGAGCTGCTCGAAGCGTTCGCGTCCCTCATCGGCACGATTCTGGAAAAGGATCATTTCATCGAGGCTTTCAAGCACGCGGAAATCATCGAAACGTCGCAGCGGCTCTACCGCGCGCTGTTCGACAGCGTTTCGCACGAGCTCAAGACGCCGCTTGCCGCGGTGCAGGCGGGTCTCGACGGGCTGGAGCGGCAGATCGGCGGCGACAAGCCCACGGCGACGCTCGCGGAGATGCGCGCGGCGACGCGGCGGCTGCGCCGCGTGATCGACAATCTCCTCGACATGACGCGGATCGAG
This sequence comes from Binatia bacterium, assembly GCA_036407055.1. Classification (GTDB taxonomy): domain Bacteria; phylum Desulfobacterota; class Binatia; order UBA9968; family UBA9968; genus JAJPJQ01. The sequence continues at coordinate 1,661 of DASWZY010000056.1, read as the reverse complement.
GCCGGCGTGATCGAGCCGAAGCTCGATTGGTCCGACGTGGGCGATCTCATGAACGAGGCGGTCGCGCTCGCGGGCGACGCGCTCGCCGCGCATGACGTGAAGGTCGAAGGCGCCGAAGGGCTGCCGATGGTGAAGCTCGATCAGCCGCTGATCGAGCAGGCGCTGTCGAATATTCTTCTCAATGCCGCGGCGTGGAGCGGCGCCGGGACGAAGATCGTTGTCCGCGCGCGCGTGGGCGAAGGCAGGCTGGCGCTGTCGGTTCTCGACGAAGGGCCGGGGCTACAGAACGGCGATCTCCGCCGCGTGTTCGACAAATTCTACCGCGCGCCCGGCGCCCGCACCGGCGGCACCGGGCTCGGCCTCTCGATCGTCGACGGCTTCGTGCGCGCGCACGGCGGCAGCGTCCGCGCCGCCAACCGATCGACCGGCGGCGCGGAGTTTACGCTCGAGATTCCAGTCGAGACGATGCGCGCCGAGTTGGGGGAATTCGCATGAGCGAGAAAGCGACGGCTCTCATCGTCGACGACGAAGTCCAGATCCGGCGTCTGGCGCGCGTGGTGCTCGAAGCGGACGGCTACCGCGTGCTGGAGTCGGAGAGCGGCGAGCAAGGCCTCGCCGACATCGCGCTCCGCCGGCCGGACGTGGTGCTGCTCGATCTCGGGCTGCCCAAGCTCGACGGCGTCGCGGTGCTCAAGCGGCTGCGCGAGTGGAGCCGCGTGCCCGTTCTGGTGCTCTCCGTCCGCGATCGGCCGGAGGATAAGGTGGCGGCGCTCGATGCCGGCGCCGACGATTATATCCAGAAGCCGTTCGAGGCCGCCGAGCTGCTCGCGCGGCTCCGCGCGGTGCAGCGCCGCGTCGGCTCGGAAAAGGACGAGCCCTATTTCCGCGCCGGCCATCTCGGCATCGACTTCATGGCGCATACGGTGACCGTCAAAGGCAAAGAAGTGAAGCTCACGGCAACCGAATACGCGCTGCTGAAAATCCTCGCGCAGCACGCCGGCAAAGTCGTGACGCACAAGCAGCTCCTGCGCGAGGTTTGGGGACCGAACGCCGAGGAGCAATCGCAATATCTCCGTGTCTACATGACGCATCTCAGGAAAAAGATCGAGGCTCCCGGCGCCAAGGAAAAGCTCCTGCGCACGGAAAGCGGCATCGGCTACCGCCTCGTGCTGCCTGCCAAAGAATAAGAGGAGCCCCATCAGCGCGCTGAGGCTTACGATTTATGGGTAGGTTGATTTAGGAGCGCTTCGGCGAGCGCGAGATCTTCCGGCGTCGTGATCTTGAGATTGCGCCGGTCGCCTTCCACTACCACGACCTTCCTGCCCAGCCGCTCGACCAGCATCGCGTCGTCGGTCGCTTCGACGGACTCAAGCGTCGCCTTCCGGTGCGCTTCGCGCAGCAGCTCGAGGCCGAACGCCTGGGGCGTCTGGATCGCCCATAGCGACTCGCGCGGCGGCGTCGCTTCGATGCGCCGCTCGGGCGAGACGATCTTGATCGTGTCGGCCACCGGCACGCCGGCAACGGCCGCGCCGTCTTTCTCGGCTGCGGCGATGCAGCGGTCGATGAGCGCCGGTGAGACCAGCGGCCTCACGGCATCATGAACGACGACGACCTCGCAATCGGCGTCGAGAAGCTCAAGGCCGCGCGCGACGGAATCCTGG
>DASWZY010000055.1:0-3822 GCA_036407055.1 Binatia bacterium | reverse complement strand
GCATAAAGAATATTTTCGATCGTCGGCGCGAACGGATCGCGCGCGTTGGGATCGCCTTTGATTAACTTCTCGCGGTCGACAATCTGCAGCGTGCCGCTGCCGGCGGTGCCGTAGCCGAAATAAACGCGGCTGCCGAGGCGGATCGGCCCATGGAGCGGCTGCGGCGTCTCATCCTTCGACCCCGGCTCGCCGCCGACGAGCCCGTAGTCGCGAATGAAGCGCGGCTTGGCCGGGTCGCTAAGATCGAAAATTTTGACCCCGCGGCTGCGCCAGCCCTCGTCTTTTTTGTACGCCACCAGATAGGCGATGCCGGTGTCGCATTCCCACCAGTTCTTGTGTGTGCTGGTTAGCTTCGACAGCACCGTGCTGACGAGACTGGGCCGGCTGGGATCGGTCACATCCCATACCTCCTGGCCTTGATTGCCAAGCGTGCGGAGAAGAAAGAATTTTGACCGATCGGCGCCAGGTAGGCCGCCGCAAACGCGAGCCATCTGGGCTCCTCCGGCCTCCCCGCTGCCTTCCGCGGAGCCGGGGATGTGATGCAAATAGCGAGGCTTGGCCGGGTCCGTGACGTCGAGGATCGATGTGCCGTTCGGCTCGGTCTTGCCGGTCAATGGATTCAGCGCGCTGCCGCCGTGATGGCCGATATAGGCGATCCAGCGACTCCCCTGCTGCTGGATGATCGGCTGATAGGCGCTTCGCGCCTGAAGGTCGTCGGCGCCGACGAGGCGCATATTCCGCGACTCGGGGCCACGGCCCTTTTCCGCCGCCGAAGCAGCGAACCCGGCCAGAGAGACCAAGCCGACGACGACAGCCGCAACGTGCAGGCGCAGCGCCCGCGATGAGACAAGATTCATCGCCCTACCCTCCTTCACGGCTTTTATCGGCCGTGAAAATAGGGCAACTCAGGCGACGCCGTCAAGGTGTGTTTTTAGCCGCAAGCGGAGGAAGCGGAGGCGCAGAATGAACCAAAAAGGACGATTCGGAACAAGTCGGGCGGCGCATTCACAAAGTGAATACCGTCGCACCTTGGCCGCGAACCTCGATCGGGTCGAAGTCGCGGAGCTCGCGGATCTCGATCGTATCCTCGACGAAATCCCCGCCCGTGACGTTGCTCAACAGCTCGACGGCTTTTTCTTTGGTCGGCTGCGCCGAGGATTCGGCGAAGAGCGTGCGCGAGATTTTCGATTGTCCCGCTTTAACACGGAACTTAAGTACGTAAACCACGACTTTCCTCCTTAAGAAAGAGCTATAGGTTTCTCCGGCCTCTTTCTAGCTCGGATTGCGTTTCGAGCCGCTCTGCCTGCGGTCCTGGGGGCGAACTCTCACTCGTCCCTCAATGACTCTGAGCCATCCCAATACGACGAGCAACGAACCCAAGACGATAATCATTTCGGTCATCGCGACCTCCATCATCCCTCTGATTCAATTTCGTTGAGCAATGAATATGCCAACCCTCGGTTGTATAGAACTTTAAAAACTTTTCCCTATGTGAGTGCCTTCGATGACATAAACCGGCACATTCCAACTGATTGGACGAACCAAATTTCGCCCCTATTCATACTACGAGCGAGCCTTGGGCAATCGTCGGTGGGAAGTAAAAATGACAGGGTTACCTAGAAGCTCCAGACTGCCTATGGGCTGTAGATCACCGCCTCGCGATGGTCGACGGCGGCTTTCGGCGCGTTCGGTCCTCGGCAAGGGCGCGGGCCTCGCCGCGCAAGGGAGTGCCCGGCTGTCGTGGAGACGGGAATGCGCTCGACGGTCGGGGCTATTTCTCGACCTTGACGCCCGCCTGCTGTAAAACCGAGCGCATTAGAGCAATCTGCTCGTCGAAGAATGGACCCAAAGCCGGGCCTTTGAGGAAGACGTTCTCGACCTGATTCTCCTCCAGGTATTCCTTCCAGCTGCGGGTAGCCGCCAGGCGGCCGAAAAAATCCTCCCAAAAAGCGACCACCTCCCGGCGGACCCCGGGAGGGGCCAGGATGCCGCGGGCATTCGCGATGATCGGCATCTGGATTCCCTGCTCCTTGATCGTCGGCAGGTCCGGCAAGACCGCCAGCCGTCTCTCGGTGAAGGCGGCGATCGGACGCATCTTTCCGTTGGCGATGTACTCGTTCACATCCTGCGGCTGGGGAATGATGATCTGCACGTTGTTCGACAGCAGATTCGCGATCCGGTCCTTGATCGCCGGCGTCGATACAAAAGTCCACTTCGCGCCCGTCGCGCTCTGGACGAGCAATCCCGTCAGGCTTTCGATGGCAGTCGCCGAGCCGCCCGCCTGCTTGAGCGCCATGGGATCTTTCTTCGCCGCTGCGACAAAATCGTTCATCGTCTTGTACGGCGAATCGCCTCTGACCACGGCGATCGTCGGCTCGAGCACGAGCCGCACGACCGGCGTGATATCCTTGACGCTGTACTTCGCCGCCTTGCTCGTGAGCGGCGTCGCCACCCACGTATTGGTGAAGACGGCGATCGTGTGATCGTCGCCTCTCTTCTGCACGAGGTATTCCATCGCCTCGATGCTTGCGCCGGCGGTCTTATTGACGACGCGGAGCGGCTGATCTAGGAGCTTCTCTTTTTCGATCATCTCGACCACGGCGCGCGCGAAAACGTCGGAGCCCCCGCCGAGCGCGCTGTGGACCACGATCTCGACCGGCTGCGTCGGGCGAAAGCTCTGCGCCCACGCCCCAAAAACTTGACAAAGAGAGGCACCGTAAAATCCTGCCGCGCAGAGCGCGATTCGCGTAAATCTCATCGGGATGCCTCCTTCGGCGCTCCGGGTTTTTTCGCCGCCGCGAGAATCGCCGGCATCGGCAGCTCCACCGCGCCGTTTCTCTGGTACAGGCCGGAGGCGTTGCCCATCATGACACGGATGCTGCGCAGCGCCTCCGGCTTCTGATGCCTTAGCAGGCCCGCCGTGCGCACCGTCGCCGTTTGCATCGCCTGAAACAGCGCATCGACCGAGGCCAGGCTCCACGTCTGCGAAATTTTCTTTAACCGGACGTTCATGAATCCGGCGGCGACGAGCGAGCGCGTGCTCTCCGCCCAATCGCTGAAACGGAAAAACGGCGGGCCGTCCGGCAGCGCTACGTGCATGTTCCCGTGCGTCAAGATCGCGCCGAGCGTAATCCCGAAGCCCGCTGTCTCCTCCGGCTTCGCCCAGACGGTGAACGCAAAGCTGCCGCCCGGCCGGAGCACGCGGCACGCTTCGGCCAGCGCCTTGTCGGGGTCGCCCAAGTGCAGCAGGCCGAAGTTCATCGTGACCGCGTCGAAGCTGCCTTCCGCAAACGGCAGTGCCTCCGCGTCGCCATGCCTGAAATTCGCTTTCGAATATCGCTGCGCCGCGGCTGCGACCATCGGCGCGGAGAAATCGACGCCGGTGACACTCGCGCCGCGCTCCGCCGCCGCGCCGGCGACGTAGCCCGGACCGCTCGCGACGTCGAGCAGGCGGACGCCGGGTCCGGCGTCGACGGCATCCAGCAGCGGCCCGATCGATTGCGCCGTCAATTCGCCGAACGCCCCGGCGTACTCGTCGACGACGCTTTCCCAGCCCGTCCGCTCGAAGTCTTTGAATGCCTCCGACATGAGATGAAAACTAGGCCACGGCGAACGAGACGTCAAGAACCGCTGTTATTACGCTTAGTTGCCTGTTCCGTGAATTTTATGTGAGCCGGCGCGTCGAATGTGAACGATGGCTGAACGCCGGATGAAGTCTTTCGACCAGGAGGGCGATAAACATCATCTGCGTTTTCAAAAATTATAGGCCCTAACATGGAGGATATTCGATGAAACGTTTTCTGAGTGTTCTGATCGCTTCTT
>DASWZY010000054.1:0-2169 GCA_036407055.1 Binatia bacterium | reverse complement strand
GTTCAAGAGCGTGGTGATGCCGTCGACGCTGCCCTTCATCCTCTCCGGCCTGCGGATCGCGCTCGGCCGCGCGCTGGTCGGCGTCATGGTCGGCGAGCTATACGCGGCGACCGCCGGCATCGGCTTCATGATCACCGTCGCGGGCGCGACATTTCAGACCGACAAAGTGTTCGTCGGCGTGCTGATTTTCGCGATCTCGGGCATGCTCGGCATGGAATTGCTGAGCCGCATCGAGCACCATTTCGACAAGTGGCGCCCGCGCGTCGGCGCGCAGGCGTAGGCTTTTTCCTCGGAATATAAAAAGCGCCGGGTATCCGTGGTGACGGGTGCCCGGCGCTTCGTTTTTCTGCTCGCTATTGCGCCTTCAGGCGCTTTTTGAGATCGCCCAGATGACCCCGCCGATGATCAAGAGGACGATAACGACGCCGACCCACACGCCCGCCTTGAAGATGTCGCCCGCGATCTGGCAGCCGCCGAGAAGCAGCAGGCCCAGCAGCACCGGCAGAAGCCTTGAAAAATTGTTCATGATTGCCTCCTCATCGTACGATCCGCACCCATAAAAAGCGTAGCGCACACGAGCCGGCCGGCAAGATGGGCAAAGTCCTCAATAACATTAATGGTTCGGGCCTGCTGTACCTTGACATCCCCCTATCGCTTTGCGATAGACAATGCGAGGAGACTTCCCCCATGAAGAAAACCCTGCGCCTCGGCGTCGCCTTTTTCTCCATCGTCTTTCTTCTATCCGGCTGCGGCTACAACAGCCTGCAGCGTCTCGACGAAGAGGTCAAAGCGGCATGGTCCGAGGTGCAGAACCAATATCAGCGGCGCTCGGACCTGATACCGAATCTCGTCGAGACGGTCAAAGGCGCGGCGAAATTCGAGCAGGACACGCTCACGCAGGTCATCCAGGCGCGCAGCCAGGCGACGAGCATCAAGCTAGAGGCGAAAGATCTGAGCGATCCGCAAATGGTGCAGAAATTCGAGCAGGCGCAGCGGAACCTCACCGGCGCCCTATCGCGGCTGCTCGTCACGGTCGAGCGTTACCCCGAGCTCAAGGCGAACCAGAACTATCGCGATCTCCAGGCGCAGCTCGAAGGCACGGAGAACCGCATCGCCGTCGCGCGCAACCGCTACATCCAGAAAGTGGCCGAGTATAATACCGCCGTGCGCTCGTTCCCGACGAATCTGACGGCCAAATTCCTCCTGGGCCTGAGCCCGCGCGTGCCGTTCACGGCGGACGAGAAAGCGGCGACGCCGCCGGCGGTGAAGTTCTAAGGAATTGCAAATTTGTGAACGCGGAGCTTGCCGATCCCCCTCACCCCTTCCCTCTCCCGCCGGGAGAGGGCGAGGGTGCGGGCGTGCTACGTGGTTTTTTGTTCGCTTCCATCTTTCTTCTTCTCGCATCGATAAACTTCGCGTTCGCGCTCGATGTCCCGCCGCTCAAGGGCCGCGTCAACGACTACGCCGGCCTGCTGCCGCGCGAGCGCGCAGCCGCGCTGGAGCAAAAACTAGCGCAGTTCGAGAATTCCACAGGTCACCAAATTGCCGTTCTGACGATTCCTAGCCTCGAGGGCGAAGACATCGAAGGCTTCGGCATCAAGGTCGCCGAAAAATGGAAGATCGGTCAGAAAGGCTTCGACAACGGCGCAATTCTCATCATCGCGCCGAAAGACAAACGCCTCCGCATCGAGGTCGGCTACGGTCTCGAAGGCGTCCTGCCCGACGCGATCGCGAACCGAATCATCCAGGAAATCATCGTCCCACGCTTTAGAAACAACGACTACCCCGGCGGCATCGAAGCCGGCGCCGACGCGATCATGAAGGTGACCAGCGGCGAACCGATCCCGCAGGCGCAGCGCCGCAAGCCCCAGTCCGGGTCGGGCATTCCTTTCAGTCTGATCTTCCTGCTGTTTCTGTTCGTCCCGTTTCTGATATCTTCGCTATTCAGCGGTTTCGGCGGCGGCAGGCGCGGGCGGCGCTACTACGGTCCCGGCGGATATTACGGAGGCGGCGGTTTGGGCGGCGGCGGCTGGAGCGGAGGAAGCGGCGGCGGATTTAGCGGCGGGGGCGGAGGTTTCGGCGGCGGCGGCGCGTCCGGAAGCTGGTGATATGAATCCCGACAAGTACTTCACGACGGAAGAGCAGGAAAAAATCCGCGCCGCGGTCGAA
>DASWZY010000053.1:0-6921 GCA_036407055.1 Binatia bacterium | reverse complement strand
TCGGAAAGCCAAGGCTTCATGAGCGCGGAGCGCGTCCGGAATTTTTCCATCATCGCCCACATCGACCACGGCAAGTCCACTCTGGCGGATCGCCTTCTCGAATACACCGGCGCCGTCAGCGAGCGCGAGAAGACGGCGCAGTTTCTCGACAGCATGGAGCTCGAGCGCGAGCGCGGCATCACGATCAAAGCGAGCCCGGTGCGGATCGGCTATCGCGCGGAAGACGGCCTCGACTACACGCTGAACCTTATCGACACGCCCGGCCACGTCGACTTCACCTATGAAGTTTCCCGCAGCCTCGCCGCGTGCGACGGCGCGCTGCTTGTCGTCGACGCGGCGCAAGGCGTCGAGGCGCAGACGGTCGCCCACGTGCAGACGGCGATCGACAACAATCTCGAAGTCCTGCCGGTGATCAACAAGATCGATCTCCCGAGCGCCGAGCCCGAGCGCGTCAAGCGTGAGATCGAGGACGTGATCGGCATCGACGCCTCGCACGCTATCCTCGCGAGCGCCAAGGAAGGCATCGGCACCAAGGAGATCCTCGAAGGAATCGTCAACTACTTTCCGCCGCCGAAAGGCGACCCCGACGCGCCGCTCCGCGCGTTGATCTTCGACAGCTGGTTCGACCCGTACCACGGCGCGGTCGTGGTGATGCGCGTGAAGGACGGGGTCGCGCGCAAGGGCATGATGATTCGCATGATGGCGACGGGAAAATCATTCGAGATTACGCGCGTCGGCGTCTTCGCGCCGGCGCCGGTCGAGGTCGCCGAGCTCAAAGCCGGCGACGTCGGTTTTCTCATGGCCGGCATCAAGGAAATCCGCGACACCAGCATCGGCGACACGGTCACGGAAGCGGCGCGGCCTGCCACCGAGCCGCTGCCGGGGTTCAAGCCGATGAAACCGATGGTCTTCAGCGGGCTTTATCCGGCGGACTCGGGACAGTACCAGGCGCTGCGCGACGCGCTGGAGAAGCTGCGCTTGAACGATTCCGCTTTCACCTTCGAGCCTGAGACGTCGCAGGCGCTCGGCTTCGGCTTTCGCTGCGGCTTTCTCGGGCTGCTCCATCTCGACATCGTGCGCGAGCGGCTGGAGCGGGAGTACGGCGTCACGCTTATCACGACCGCGCCGACGGTCGTCTACCGCGTCGTCAAGCTGTCCGGCGAGGTGCTGATGATCGACAATCCGGTCAAGCTGCCGCCCGAATCCGATATCGATCACATCGAAGAGCCCGTGATCGCCGCGACAATTCATCTGCCGCAGGAGTATTTGGGCGGCGTCCTCGGCCTCTGTGAGGAGAAGCGCGGGATCCAGAAAGAAATCCGCTATCTCGGTCCGAATCGCGTCATGCTGACCTACGAGCTGCCGATGACGGAGATCGTCGTCGATTTCTACGACCGCCTGAAATCGTTGAGCCGCGGCTATGCTTCGATGGATTATGAGATCGCCGGCTACCGCGCGGGCGATCTCGTGCGTCTGGATGTCCGTATCAACGGCGACCCGATGGACGCCATGTCGATGATCACGCACCGCGACAAAGCCTACCCGCGCGGACGCGACCTGGTGCAGCGCCTGCGCGAGGTCATCCCGCGTCAGCTCTTTGAGGTCGTCATCCAGGCGGCCGTTGGAAGCCGCATCATCGCGCGCGAAAGCGTGAAGCCGCTGAGAAAGAACGTGACCGCTAAGTGCTACGGCGGCGACATCACACGCAAACGCAAATTATTGGAGAAACAAAAAGAGGGCAAGAAGCGCATGAAACAGGTGGGGCGCGTGGAAATCCCGCAGGAGGCGTTCCTGGCGGCGCTGAAGCCGGGCGACCGATAGTGTTCATTAGGATTGTTATCCCGCGCACTTCGTGTCATCCTAAGTCTTTATTGCTGAGTCGGTGCCCGCCTTGCGGATGAAGCCCAAAACGAAAGGGGAATAGACAGTCACGTGGCAAAAGACATCGCCGTAGAAGACAAGAAGGCGAAATCAACCGTCCGGGAGTATGCCGAAGCGATCATCATGGCGCTCCTGCTGGCGCTCTTTATTCGCACCTTCATCGTGCAGGCTTTCAAGATTCCTTCCGGATCGATGATCCCGACGCTTCAGATCGGAGACCACATCCTCGTCAACAAGCTTTCCTACGGCATTCGCATCCCGGGCTGGGGTCATTACGTGGCGGAGTTCAGCACGCCGAAGCGCGGCGACGTTGTAGTGTTTATTTTTCCCGAGGACCGGACCAAGGACTTCATCAAGCGCGTTATCGGCGTGCCGGGCGATACGGTGGAGATCAAAAATAAAAAAATCTTCATCAACGGCAAGCAGATCGACGATCCCCACGCCTACTTCGAGGGCGACGATGGTGTCGGGGGCATTCAGCTCAAGGACGACTACGGCCCGAAAACCGTGCCCGAGCACCACATTTTCGTCATGGGCGACAACCGCGACAAGAGCTATGACAGCCGCTTCTGGGGCTACGTCGATCTCGACGATGTCAAAGGCAAGGCGTTCCTGATCTACTGGTCATGGGACGGCGGCGACCGTTGGGTGAGATGGGAGCGGCTGGGGGAAATAATTTACTGAGCGGCTGCTGAGCGTCATTTCAATCGCATTAAAAAAGCGGGCGGAGACGAGTCGCTTCTGCGATCAGTCTCCGCCCGCTTCGTTTGAGAGGCCGGAATGTTTAAGCCGCGCCTCAATCGAGGTGGCTAGCGGATCGTGCCTGAGCCCGCTGCGCTGCCCGAGCCGCCGCCCGAGCCGGAAACGCTTCCTGCGGCGCTGCCGGTATTGCCTCTGTCCGCTCCGCTAACCGAACCGGAAGCCGAGCCGCTGCCTGAGCCCGAAGCGGAGCCCGAGCCCGAGGCGCTGCAGCCCGCGAGGGCCACCATGGCTAGCACCAGCGTCGTCGCCAATAATTTTTTTCCATCCATACCGTGCACCTCCCTTCAATGTATTGTCGCGGGTCGACAAGGTGCGCATCAATTCGGGTATGCACTTGAGATGCGTTAATAAAAACGCATGGGATTGATCGGCCGCTTCGCTGCGGTATCTTTGTAGCTACCAACGGAAGCGGGACACCTTGCTTCATATTCATTTCCACCGCGCGGCTTCGAATTCTTCTGTTACAATCGGCCCGGCGCCCTGGTTTCGTATTGCCGGGAACTTCATCCGCCAAGGCCCGCACGGCGCCATTGTCGGCATGTTTCGCAAGCATGTCTGGGAAGTAGGCTCGGAGCATTTCCCGGTCTATGAATGCTTCGAGCCGCATAAAATCCATTTCGAAGACGCTGAAGGCGGAGTCGGTCCTGTATTGGGGCCGTTTTCGCATCTTCATGTCGAGGACGGGACTGTGACGGCGCCAGCGGAGGAACCGATCGCGAAATTTATGGATCCGACGCAGCTCTGGCTTTGCTACGATACCGATACCTATTGGCCGGTCATGGTGATCGAAAGCGTCTCGGAAACCGTCTGATACACGTTTAGGCTTGCCTCATCGTTCGCCCGCCTTTAAAATAGAATGACTGTTTTTATTCCATTTCCATGACTGAAATTCCCTTTCATCCCCTGGTCCGGCGCTGGTTTGCCGAAAACTTTACAGCCGGCCCGACGGCCGCACAGGAAGCGGGCTGGGCCCACATCGCCGAAGGCCGGGCGGCGCTGATCGCCGCGCCCACCGGCTCGGGCAAGACGCTCGCGGCGTTTCTCTGGTCGATCAACCGACTGGTCGAGCGCGGGCTTGCCGGCGGTCTCGATGACCGCACGAGCGTCGTCTACGTCTCTCCCCTGAAGGCGCTCGGCAACGATATCGAAAAAAATCTTCGCGTCCCTCTCGGCGGAATAATGAAGCTCGCCGAAGCGGAGGGGTTTTTTCTTCAGCTTCCGGAGATTCGGATCGCCGTCCGCTCCGGCGATACGCCGGCCTCCGAGCGTCAGGCGATGATCCGCCGGCCGCCGCACATCCTGATTACCACTCCGGAATCGCTTTACATCCTGCTCACGTCCGAGAACGGCCGAAAAATCCTCGGCGGCGCCGAAACGGCGATCGTGGACGAGATCCACGCGCTCGCCGGCGACAAGCGCGGCTCGCACTTGGCGCTCTCGCTCGAGCGGCTCGACGCGCTGGCGGAAAGACCGCTCCAGCGTATTGGTCTCTCGGCGACGCAAAAACCCATTAACGAGATCGCGCGGCTACTCGTCGGCACGAATCGTATTGGTACCGACGGCACTCCGGACTGCGCGATCGTCGATGTCGGTCACCGCCGCGCGCTCGATCTCGCGATCGACGTGCCGGAGCAGGAGCTCGGGCCGATCACGAGCCAGGAGGTGTGGGCCGAAGTTTACAACCGCATCGTCGAGCAGGTGAAGGCGCACCGGACGACGCTCGTCTTCGTCCACACGCGCAGGCTCGTCGAGCGCGTCGCGCATCAGCTCACGTCGCGTCTCGGCGAGGGCAAGGTCGGCGCGCACCACGGCAGCCTATCGCGCAAGCGGCGCCTGGAAGTGGAGGAAGGCCTCAAGACCGGCAAGCTGCCGGTCGTGGTCGCGAGCGCCTCGCTCGAACTGGGCATCGATATCGGCCACGTCGAGCTCGTCTGTCATATCGGCGCGCCGCGCAACCTGGCCTCGCTGCTCCAGCGCATCGGCCGCTCGGGCCACTGGCTCGGCGCCGTGCCGAAAGGAATTTTCTATCCGCTGACGCGCGACGATCTCATGCAGTCCGCCGCCGCCGTGCGAGCGGTTCGGGCCGGCGCGCTCGACCGCGTGACGATTCCCGAGAAGCCGCTCGACATTCTCTCGCAGCAGATGGTCGCAACCGTCGCCAGCGTTGCGCCGTCGCCGAAGCCCGGCGCGAAGGAAGAAGGCGCAGGCAAGTCGATCGGCGAAGACGAGCTGTTCGACCTTATGCGCCGCGCTTATCCTTACCGCGATCTTACCCGGCGCGAGTTCGATGAGGTGCTGGAGACGCTCGCCGAAGGCATCGCGGGAAGGAGAGGGCGGCGCCAGGCGTATATTCATCGTGACCAGATACACCGGCGTCTGCGCGCACGGCGCGGCGCGCGTCTGGCCGCGATCACCAACGGCGGTGCGATTCCGGAGACCGCGGACTATGACGTGATCATGGCCGGCGACGAGACCTTCGTCGGGAAAGTGAACGAGGACTTCGCGATCGAGAGCCTCGCCGGCGACATTTTTCTCCTCGGCAATTATTCCTGGCGCATCAAGCGCGTCGCCGCGGGAAAGGTCTGGGTCGAGGACGCGCACGGTCTGCCGCCGTCGATTCCCTTCTGGCTGGGCGAATCGCCGGGACGGAGCCGCGAGCTCTCCGGCGGGGTGTCGGAATTGAGGGAAGAGATTTTCCGCCGCGCCGCAGACAAGCAAGCCGCGATCAACTGGCTCGTTGCGGAAACCGGCGTGCCGGAAGCGGCTGCGGCGCAGATGATCGCCTATGTCGAGGAGACGCAGGCGATGCTCGGCTGCGTGCCGACGGATCATTGCGTCGTTGCCGAGCGCTTCTTCGACGAGGCGGGCGGCATGCAGCTCGTCATCCACGCGCCGTTCGGCGGGCGCATCAACCGCGCATGGGGGCTCGCGCTCAGGAAACGCTTCTGCCTGAGTTTCGACCGCGAGCTTCAAGCCGCGGCGACCGACGACGGTATCGTGCTGTCGCTCGGCGAGCAGCATTCGTTCGCGCTCGCCGATGTCTTTTCCATGGTGCGGACGGCGACGCTGGAGCCCGAGCTGATTCAGGCGGTGCTGGCGTCGCCGATGTTCGACAACCGCTGGCGCTGGAATGCGTCGCGGGCGCTGGCACTGCTCCGGTTCATGGGCGGGAAGAAAGTTCCGGTCGCGCTCCAGCGCATGCGCGCCGAAGACCTGCTCGGCGCCGTCTTTCCCGAGCAGCTCATGTGCGGCGACAACCGCACCGGCCCGATCGAGCCTCCGGACCATCCACTGGTCGACGCGACGATCTACGATTGCCTGCACGAGGCGCTCGACGTCGACGGCCTCAAAGAAATCGTCGCGGCGCTCGAGACAGGCGAATTGAAGACGATCTCGGTCGATACGCCCGCGCCGTCGCCGATGGCGCACGAAATTCTCAACGCCAATCCCTACGCGTTTCTCGACGACGCCCCGCTGGAAGAGCGGCGCGCCAGGGCGGTGTCGCTCCGGCGCACGGATCCCGACCTCGCGCGCGGCATCGGCGCGCTGAGCGCGGCGGCGATCGAGCAGGTGCGCGATTCCGTCCGTCCGGACCTCCGCGACGCCGAAGAGCTGCACGATCTTTTGCTTTCCGTCGGCATTCTGCCGCTCGATCGCGCGGCGGAATGGAAGGACTGGGCCGAAAAGCTCATCGGAGAAGGCAGAGCGACGATCGCTTCGTGGCCGGCGGAGAGCGTCGACCAGCGCGCCTATGTCGCCGCGGAGCGCGTCGCGCTTGCTCAGGCGCTCTTGCCGGGGTTGCGCTTCGATCCGGCTCTTTCTGCGGCGACGAGCGAATCTGTCGATCAAGAATATGCGGCGCGAAAAGTCGTTCAGGGCTGGCTCGAAATCACCGGGCCTACGACCGCGACGGCGCTTGCGGCGACGCTCGGATTGCCGCGGAACGTCGTCGAGCAGGCGCTCATCGCGCTCGAAGTCTCGGGCGTGGTGCTGCGCGGCGAATTCACCGGCGCGGCGGGCGAGACGGAATGGTGCGAGCGCGTGCTGCTCGCGCGCATTCATCGGCTGACGCTCGGGGAGCTCCGGCGCGAGATCGAGCCGGTGACGGCGGCCGATCTTATGCGCTTTCTCTTCCGCTGGCACCACATCGCTCAGGGCACGCAGCTCCACGGACGCGCCGGCGTGGAGGAGATCATCGGACAATTGCAGGGACTCGAGCTGCCGGCGCCGGCGTGGGAGCAGCACGTATTGCCCGCGCGCGTGGCGAATTACGACCCG
>DASWZY010000052.1:0-1685 GCA_036407055.1 Binatia bacterium | reverse complement strand
GGGTGCGTTTCCCGCCTGCGCCGAGGGCGTGCTGAAGCATTACCAGCCGTCGGGGATTCACGAGGGCGACGCGTTCATCACTAATCATCCGTACTTAGGCGGGAGCCCGCACGCGCCGGACATGGCGGTGCTGACGCCGATTTTCTACCGGGGCGAATGGGTCGGCTTCGCCGCCGACATGGCGCACAAGAGCGACATCGGCGGCACCGTGCCGGGCAGCGGCTCGGGCCAAGCGCGGGAAATTTTCCAGGAAGGCCTGCATCTGCCGCCGGTGAAATTCGCCGCGCGCTACAAGACGGTCGAGGAGATCGTCGCGATGATCACCGCCAACAGCCGCACGCCCGCGCTCGTGATCGGCGACATCCGCGGTCAGGTCGGCGCCTGCCGCCTCGGCGAGAGGCGCCTCGCCGAGCTCATGGCGCGCTACGGCAAAGATACGATCCTCGACGCGACCGAGCAGCTTTCGGATCTAACCGAAGCGCGCGTCAAGCAGGCGCTCGCATCCTGGCCGGACGGCATGGCGGAGGGAGAAACGTTCGTCGATCACGACGGCATCGAGCTCGACAGGCCGATCCGCATTCACGTGAAAATCGACAAGCGCGGCGAGCGGATCCGCTTCGATTTCACAGGATCGAGCGAGCAGAGCCGCGGGCCAGCCAACATCCGTCCGCCGCTGGTGCGCGCCTGCTGTGCCTACAGCCTCGTCGCGCTCGTCGATCCTTATTTGCCGATCAATCGCGGCATTACCGCGGCGATCGAGACAACCTTTCGCCCGGGCAGCGTGCTCGACCCAAAGTTCCCGGGCGCGGTCAACACCTATATGCCGACCGCGCTCGCGGTCGTGGAGGCCATCTTCCGGGCGCTCGCCCGCTTCGTGCCGGAGAAAAACGTCGCCGGCAGCTCGGGGAGCGCGGCGATGGTCCTTGGAGGGCGCAGCGGCGGCCGGGGCTATGTGCATTACGAGATTTTCAGCGGCGGCACCGGCGCGCGGTCGGGAAAAGACGGCGTGTCGGCCATGGCGTTTCACCTGAGCAATTGCCGGACCGCGCCGGTCGAGATCATCGAATCGGAGTTCCCCACCCGTGTCGAGCGGTTCGAGCTGATCGCCGATTCCGGCGGCGCCGGCGAATTTCGCGGCGGTTTGGGCTTCGTCCGCGAGTCGCGGATTCTCGCGGACGAGGTGCGCTTCTCGATGCGCACCGACAAGCACGCCGTCGCGCCGGTCGGCGTCGCGGGCGGAGAAGACGCGCGGACGGGCGCCTGTATCGTCAACACCGGCTCCAGCGAGGAAAAACGCCTGCCGTCGCGCTTCGGCGACTACATTTTGCACGACGGCGATCTCCTGACACTCGAACGGCCCGGCGGCGGCGGGCTGGGCGATCCTTTCGCCCGGCCTCCGGCGCGAGTGCTGGAGGACGTCCTTCAGGGCTACGTCTCGGCTGCTGCCGCCGAAGCGACATATGGGGTCGTTCTGGATGCGGCGGGCGGCGCCTGGCGCATCGACGAACAAGCCACTTTCGCCCTGCGAAAAAGCGAAAAAAAAGCTGGTAAACAAAACCCGCGTTTGCTATAAGCTCTGCTAGTAAATCCCCAAACTCCAAGGAGGAGAAAATGGCGAAACGCAAACCGAATGCTGCATTCATGAAGCCGATGCAGCCGTCCGCGGCTTTGGCGGAAGTGGTGGG
>DASWZY010000051.1:0-1625 GCA_036407055.1 Binatia bacterium | reverse complement strand
TCGACGAGCTGATAATCGCCGGGCGCGCCGCCGAACTCCCGCGGAAGATGGCTTTCGAAAAAATCGTGCAAATCGCCGTAAAAGTAGTTCATGCCTTCGCTGGTGAATTTTTCGTAGCTGCGAATGTGATGCAGGTGTAATTTCAGGCCCACCCGCTCGAACGCGCAACCGCAGGCTCGCTTCTCGAAAGTCGCATAGTCGCCGTTGGCGACGTTCAGGAGCATCTTCGCATATCCGTCGTGAAGCGTCGTGCAAAAAAGCCGCGGCATCGTCGATGAGCCGCCGTCGATCGAAAGCGGAAGCGTGATGACCGCCAGCCGATGTTGCTGCACATGCATGTCATCGATATAGAGCGGGTTCGCGCACGCCATCGCCACCGAGCCGCCGCCTTCGAAAGCATAATCGGTCACGGCTTCGGCGCCGACCTGTGCGATGGCGTCGCGCTTCGCTTCCGTAAACGGCTCGCCGCCAAGATGGAATTTCGTGCCGTCGATCGCGATGCCCTTTCGGGCCGCCGCCTGCGCGATTCGGGTCGCGTTGCCGGCGCTGGTTTTGACGCAGCAGTCTCTCCCCTCCCGTTTCACCTTGGCGATCCAAGCGACGATGCGATCGACATCCTCGAGCGCTGTAAACTCCGGCCGCGCGGCGCCGGGACCATAGATATCGGCCATCGCGACAAAGAGATGCGTCATGAGCGTATTATAAGACCGCGAGGCGCTGTTGTTCGTCGGCATACGACGCGCAAACCAGCGCTCCGTCCGGATACCGAGCCGCGCGTGCTGCACGACCGCGCGGATCCCGCCGCCCGAGGGTAGAATCGCCTCGAAAATGCCGTGCGCGCGCGAGAAAAGATCGTGCGCGGAATAAAATAAAGAATGCGAAGAAGTTCGTTCTCCCCAGCGCTCGAGAGAGCCGACCGACGCGATCGGCGCATTGCTGGTTCCGCTGCTGCGCGTGGTCACACCCGCGGATGGCGTCGGCGGCTCGAAATCGCCGGGCGACACCCGAAACGACCGGCTCCCCCGGACGACGTCGGTCTTCCCTTTGAACTCATCGGCCGTGAAGTAAACGCCTTCTTTCGCGAGCTTTTCCAGAGTCTCTTCCACGCCGTCGCGCATGACCGCGTCTCTCAGATCGCCCAGCTCGCAGCCCGCCATGTCGAACAATTTGAGATACGGGCTTCTTGACCGTTCGAAAATGTGCCGCTGCGCGAGATCGAGAAATCTCTTTTCGCGTGTCTCGAGCGCGAGGCGGACCGCAGCCTCCGCTTGTTCGATGGTCACACGCACACGGAAAAAGGCGGGCAGCGCCCGGATCAGGCGGTAATGCTGTTTGACGAGATCCCGGTAACCTTTAGACAAAACATCCACCTCGCGCGGTCGACACGCCGGCTTCTTTGGCCCTTGGGATTATCAGCGCTTGCGCCACTGGAAAAAACCCTCCTCCTCCAGCTCGGCTACCACCGTCGTGTCGATGAATTCGGAGGCCTTGCGGCCGCGCAGCTCGGGCACCGTAGCGCTGAAATCCTTGATATCGGAATCGAGCGCGGCTGCGAGCGGGCGCGCGCCGTGATATTCCGTCCCAAAAAAGTAATTGTTGCGGTAAAACGCGTCGATGACCTTCGG
>DASWZY010000050.1:0-5680 GCA_036407055.1 Binatia bacterium | reverse complement strand
ACTGTTAGTTAGATGTGAACGATCATATCTAGCCAGACCCAAAACGTTTGACGAAACTGCTACCATTCCGCTACCAAGACACGCTACATTTGTCACATATTCGTAGCCGCCCTCTTTGTACAGTCGACTTACTCTCGGGATGTTCACGTGGTCGTAATAACGTATCAGATGGCCTCCTTTCCTCTGTGTAGACGCGGAAGTGTCTCCACCGTCTTAACTATTCGATTGTAAAATCGTGCCGCTGTTCTCGTAAAGCCATCCCTGAAGCGGGACGAAGCAATGCCGCGACTGAGAGCGCGTTTTCTGCCGCTGTGGCTGCATGGGGCCACGCGCTATAGCCGCGGTACGTCTGTTGCCGCCACATTCGTCCGAGTGCATGCGCTGCGTATTCGAGCCCAATGCGGTGCGTCAAAAGCCAGCGGAACGCCGTTTACACCCCGCCCGGTCACACCACGCGGGGAGTCGGGTGTGTACCTCGCCATTTTTTTTCTTGCTATTGCCAAACGGTTTTTCGTAAAATTGGCGTTTGGCAGAAAGGCAAGAGCAATGATTAAGAAGCTTCAGCTTCTGAGGAACATCGGGCAATTCGATTCTGTGTCTAGCGGGGGCAACGTCCCACTAAGCCGACTCTCGCTCGTCTCCGCAGAAAACGGAAGAGGCAAGACAACTCTTGCGGCTATACTTCGGTCTTTAGCTACCGGTGGAAGGCCTGGGGTCAGACTTTTATCTCTTAACAATCTTGACGGCCTTTTATCCCGTCTTCTTCTGCCGGTGCGGTAGCCTTCGAGATCGATGCTCAAGGCGGTAGCCTTCGAGATCGATGCTCAAGTAGGTGAAGCTGATCCTTCTTCGGGCCCGCTCCCCCCCTCACAGATACTTGGTCGGCCTTCGGATCGTGCGCCACATGTGCGCGACCGGGCTGTCGTCGAAGCCGAGGCCCTCCTTCGGCTGCCTGAAGTTGCGCCCGACGATGTCGGCGAACGGCTCCCAGCTCACCTTCGCGTTGGGATCGAAGGAGTAGATGTCGTGGACGGTGATCATGCGGCCGGTCATGTACCACTTGTGATTGCGCGCGCGCTTGTACGCTTCCTTGATGTAGTCGTCGGGCTCGTAGTCGGCGCCGAAATGGCGGACGTACATTTCCGGATAGGCGTAGCCGACCGATTCGTCGGGGAAAAAGCGCAGCGCCTGGTGCGCGCGCACCGCCCAGCTCACCTCCTCGTCGACGTAGGGCTCGATCAGCTGCGCGCCCCAGTAGCCGTGGTCGCTCTTGATGAAGATCGCGTTGGCCATGTCGTGCAGCAGGCAGGCGAGAATCGTTTTCTCCGGCATGCCCGCCTTCAGCGCGTGGGTCGCGCTCTGCAGCATGTGGTTGATGCCGGCGGCGCGGCATTCGAAATAATCGAGCAGGGTCGGCTTGGCCGGCATTTTCGGCAGGCGCGGATCGTCGGTCATCAATTGATACTGTGGCCTTTTGGCGCCGGGATGGGGCCGCATGATGGCGGCGCCGAGGTTGCCGTCCGCCATATTGAACAGCGCCGATTTCGAGATCAGCACGTCGAGCTCCTCGCTCATCTTGCGCTCGAGCGCGTCCGCGCGGTCGGTCAGCGACATTTTCTCGGCCATGGCTCGATCCTCCTATCCTGACGCTGCTCGACGTCTACCACGTTTCAGGAAGTCGCGGGAAGAGGGGGGCGCTGGACGGCGGGCCGGCAACTTACTGACTCGGTCGTTCAAGCCTAAACGGCATAGTGAACCCGATACCCTTGGGGTCCTTAAGGCGAATCGCCACGGGTTGTCCCGCATTCTCAACCACCACCGGTGCCGGGGATTTTTCGTCGTACCAATACACCCAGTTCGAGACGGACTCCGAAAAATTCGGAGAGAAAGGGGAACTGCACACGAAAACAAAAAGCGTCTCCCACAGCTGGCCGAGACGTGTGGGCATATCCGCGGTCAGGAAATCGACGTACACCACCCCGTCTTTTGTCCAAATACCTTCCTTCAGCATTTCGAACTGCCGCGAGTGCGAATGACGGAGCTCCCGATACTTCTCGGGCGTCAAACATGCGACCTGCGGTCCGATATGGCGCTTGAGCAAAAGTTCTCCCGTTCGGTTATAGACGACCAGTTGATATGGGTTGTATTCCTTGACATTCGACAGGCCGATCACATAGCGCGAGTCAGGTGATACGCCAAGCCATGTGAGAGCCGGACTGGGAATCTGCCGAAGACGCCGGCCGTCGCCGCGCGAGTACCAGGCGACGTACGCGTAGTCGTTGTCGCCGCGGAACGGATCTTGGTGCGTAGTGATCATCTTGTAGCGACTGACTTCGGTTGCCCGAGACCAGTCATGGTGATGCTTCACGATGAAGGTATCGCCGTCAGCGTGCAGGTCGACAATACTATCGTAGCCGGTACGATCCGCGCGCGCTCCACGCAGGGCGACACCCGTAACCGCGAGCACCGCCAACAGGACAGCGAATCTCCAAGTCTGCATATTTGCCGCAACGATAATTCCGAGAATTCCGGGGACACAATACCAATTTTCGCGCGGGCAAAAAAAGGGGTCGAGAATCTCTTTTCGATTTCTACATGCCCGCTATCTTTCAGTGCGAAAAATCGGCGCTCCAAACGGGGCGCCCGTGAGTCCGCCGTCCACTATCAGCTCGACCGCGTTGACGTACGAGGAATCCTCCGAGGCGAGGAACAGCACCGCTTTGGCAATTTCTTCCGCCTCGCCCCAACGGCCCTGCGGGACTACGGATGAGAAGAACTTCGCTTCCTTGGCGGACTCGTCCGTGGACATGGCGGCCCGAGCCCCGCGCTTCCAAATCGGAGTCTTGATCGCGCCCGGCGCGACGACATTCACACGAATCTTGCGCGGCGCCAGGTCCGCGGCGACCGCCCGCGCCATCGACACGAGACCGCCCTTTGCGGCCGCGTATGCGGCGAGACCCGGCTGGCCCATATAGTTGTGCACCGATCCATTGAAGATGACGCTGCTGTTGTCGTTCAGCAGAGGCGCCGCTGCATTCACGGTAAAGAAAGCGCAGTTAAGGTCGGTGTGGATCACCTTCTCGAAAATGGCCTCGTCGGTCGCGCCGGTAGGCGTCCGGCCGGAGATGCCGGCATTGACAAACACAATGTCGAGTTTCCCGAAGTCTTTGGCCAGGGCCGCGAACACCCGCTCGCGGTCTTCCGCAACCGTGATGTCCGTGCGGTAGCCGCGGGCGTGCGGTCCGAGCTCTTCCACCGCTTCATCGAGCGTCTTCTGGTCGCGGCCGGTAATGGCGACCTGTGCGCCTTCACCGATGAAAAGTCGGGCTGTGGCCAGACCGATGCCGCTGTTGCCGCCGGTGATAAGAGCCTTTTTCCCCGTGAGTTTCATCATGCCTCCTTTTTGAAGAAGCCTACTGCGGTGATCGGAAGCCCACAAGAACCATATCCCGTCTTGACTTGCCCGGCTCTAGGCGCTTCATTCGTGAAGTTGACCATAATCATGCGGAGGAGGCAGAGCCATGAAGACGAACACATCTTTTATCTTTATCTTCACCGTTGCGATCGGGCTCGCGCTCGGCGGCGCCGCGCCGGCGCAGGAGGGCGTTACGCGCACGGTGTTGCTTAAGAAGCCGCTCGCGGCCGACCCGAAGAAGGAAGTCACGATCTTCATGGCGGAGTTCAAGCCCGGCGCGCGGACCGGCAGGCACTATCACCCCGGCCAGGAATTCATCTACGTCGTGGAAGGCGAGGGCAGGATCGAGGAAGCCGGCAAGCCGCCGCTGGAGCTGAAGCCCGGCATGGCGATCTACTTCGAATCCGATCCCGCCAAGCCCACCTACGTCCACGAAGGCATCAATACGAGCAAGACGAAAACGCTGAAGCTCGTCACGACGCTCATCACCGAAAAGGGCCAGCCGCTCGCGATACCGGCGAAGTAAGGGCGGTCGATCGCCGCGCGCGTGTCACAGTCGCGCATGCGGTCGATCTCCACGCCGGTCGGGGGACGCCCGTTTGACTCGGTATGTACACCGTTGTACATTTGCGCTATGAAGCTGCCTATCAGCGAAGCACGGAGACGGCTCCCGGAGCTGGTCCGGCGCGTGCGCAAGAACGCAGAAGCCAAAATTGAGATTACGGTGCGCGACGAGGTGGTGGCGGAGCTGCGCGGACCGCTGCCCGAGCCGCAACCGGGAGCGGCGGCGAAGAAGCTGCGCGCTCTCATGCGCAAGCTGCCGAGGCGCCGAGGGCCGAAAACCAATGTCTCCAGCAACGTCGGGCAATATCTTTACGGCCGTGCCGAGAGAAAACGATAGTGCCGCTGCCGCCTCGGCTCTTTTGCGATACGTCCTTTTTTTACGCCTGCCTCGATCCTGACGACGCCAATCACGAGCGCGCCGCGGATCGCAACGACGAAGCGGCTGAGTCGAACCTAAGCTTTTTTACCACCTGGGACGTGGTCAGCGAGACCGTCACTCTTTTGCGGTACCGGAGGGGCTTTCGCGCGGCTTTGACTTTCCTCAAGGAGGTCAAGCCCAATCTTCATATCGTGGAATATGGCCAGGGCGTGCGCGCGGAGGCTGAAAAAATCTTTCGCCTGCGAGCGCGTGGCCGGCGGATATCTTTTTGCGACGCCGTATCTTTCGTCGTGATTACGACGCTGCTCGATCACATGCCGTCGCTATCTTTTGACAGAGACTTTCGAGCGCTGGGACTTACGGTTATATAAATCGGCTTGAGCGCGAAGCAGCGAGATTCCTACCCCGTCTTCTTGATCCCCTCGTTCATGCTCCCCGTCCGATACCCTTCGAGGTCGACGCTGACGTAGGTGAAGCCGATCTCCTTGAAGCGGGTAACGATCGCGGCGCGCGTGCCGCGGTCGAGCAGGCGGTCGATCTCGGCGGCGCCGGCTTCGATGCGGACGAGGTCTTCGTGGTAGCGCACGCGGAACTCGCGGAAGCCCAGCTCCTTCAGCGTCTTCTCGCACGCGGCGATTTTGCCCAGGCGCTCGAGGTTGATCTCGACGCCGTAGGGAAAGCGCGACGTGAGGCAGGCGATCGCCGGCTTGTCCCAGGTAGGCAGGCCGAAATCGCGGCTGAGGCGGCGGATGTCGTCCTTCGTCATGCCCGCTTCGACGAGCGGATGGCGGATGCGCTGCTCTTTCGCCGCCTTGAGGCCGGGGCGGTGGTCCTTCAGATCGTCGAGGTTGGTGCCGTCGGCGATAACGGAGAATCCGAGCTGCGCCGCCTGCTCGCGGCAGATGCGGTAAAGCTCGTCCTTGCAGAAAAAGCAGCGGTTGACGGGATTCTCGGTGAACGAAGGATTGTCGAGCTCGTGCGAATCGATCACGATGTGGCGGCAGCCGATGAGATGCGCGAGCTCGGCGGCGGATTCGAGCTCGCCGGGCGGAGCGGTCGGCGACGCGGCGGTGAGGCCGACGGCGCGCTCGCCGAGCGTCTGGTGCGCGACCTTTAAAAGAAACGTCGAATCGACGCCGCCGGAAAAAGCTACGAGAAGGTTGTCCGCGGCCGCGACGATTTCGGTCAGTCTTGCGAGTTTGGGTTCCACTGCCTGCCGAAGATATCGGTGCTGAGGTAATGCTCGCCTTTGTCGGCGAAGACGGTCACGACGATTTTCCCGCGGCCTAGCTTTTCCGCGACGCGCGCCGCGGCGGCGCACG
>DASWZY010000049.1:0-2392 GCA_036407055.1 Binatia bacterium | reverse complement strand
GAGCTCGACAAGAGCGGGTGGATAGCCCGATTGTACCAATGACGGATTCGAACATGGACGCAAAGGCGCGCGCCGCCGCTATTCTCGGCGGCATGAAAAAGGCCGGCATCGATCTGATCGCGAGCCTTCCCGACATCAACTGCCTCGATCTTATCGGCGCGCTCGAGCGCGACGGCGAGATCATCCACGTTCCGCTGTGCCGCGAAGAAGAGGGCGTCGGCATCTGCGCCGGCGCGCGGCTCGTCGGCAAGAAGCCGGCGCTCCTCATGCAGAACGCGGGGCTTCTCAACAGCTGCAACGGCATCGTCACTACCGGAATCCAGCTCGAGCTGCCGCTGCTTCTCGTCGTCTACTACGCCGGCGATATCGGCGACCGCGGCTTTGCGCGCGTGGGAACGGCGACCGTGCCCGTGCTCGATGCCCTCGGCATCCGCCACTACCTCTTGCGCGACGTGGAGGCGATCGATTGGACGTTCAAGAACGCCTGGGTTCTGGCCGAAGATTCCAGTCGTCCGGTCGCGGTGCTGCTCACAAAGGACGTTCTCGGGACACGCTCCTGAGCGCGGTCGCCGTCGCAAAATCACCCCTTACGTTCTAAAATCGCCGCGCCATGACCTCGGCCGGCTCCGCTAGACGCAATCCGTTCCTCCTCGCAGCTTCGTCGGGGCTGCGCTTCGCGCTGTTTCCGATTCCGGTCATCACGCTTTTCTGGAAGGACCAGATCGGCATGTCGCTGACGGCGATCATGTGGCTCCAGTCGATCTTCGGCGCGACGGCGGTCGTGTGTGAATTTCCTTCCGGCTACGTCGCCGACCGCCTCGGCTATCGGCGCTCGCTGCTGATCGGTGCCTGCTTTTGGCTCGCGGGCTGGACCGTGTATGCGCTCGCGACAACTTTCGCCGGCGTAGCGCTCGCGGAGGTGCTGCTCGGCGCCGGTCTCGCGTTTATGTCAGGCGCCGACAGCGCACTCTTGTATGTTTCTGTCGAAGGCGGAGAGTCGCCGGACCGTTACCGCGCGTGGGAAGGCAGGGTGCGCGCGACTTCGCAGGCGAGCGAAGCCGCGTCGGCGGCGATCGGAGGGTGGCTGTACAGCATCGCGCCGCGCCTGCCGTTCTGGCTGCAAATTCCCGCCGCGGCGGCGAACCTCGGCGCGGTCGCCGCGCTGGGCGAGGCTCGTCCTTTGGAAAGCGGCGGGCGCGTCGGCCATGTGCGCCGCGCGTGGCATATCGTCACGCACGCGCTCGTGCGTCATGCGCGGCTCCGCGCCGCCATGGCGCTATCGGTGGCCCTCGGCATCTCGACCTATATCCCGGTCTGGCTCATTCAGCCGTGGATGCAGCGGCGCGGCATCGCGCCGGCGTGGTTCGGCCCGCTGTGGGCCGGCGCGAATCTGTGGCTCGCGGCGACGTCGCTCGCCAACGCGCGCGTCGCACAGGCGCTCGGCACCGTCCCGGTGCTGCTCGGCTGCGGCGTGCTCGCGGCCGCGAGTTACCTCGGCCTTGCGCTCGGCTCATCGCCGCTCGCAGTCGTCTTTTATTTGGGATTCATGACGATCCGCGGCCTCCAGGGACCCCTGATCGCGGCCGCGCTCCAGTCCGACGCGCCCGCGGAAGACCGCGCCAGCATATTATCTTTGAACACGCTGCTGTTCCGCCTCGCCGCCGCAATCTTCCTGCCGCCGGTCGGCGCGCTCGCCGATAAAATCGGCATCGAGCCCACGCTCGGCGTGCTGTCGGCGCTATCGCTCGCCGTCTGCCTCCTAGCCTGGAGCGGCTTCGCGCGCGCGCACGCGGGCTAGGGCGTTTGTCTTAACTAGGCCAACGGAGCGGAGCCCGGATTCACCTATGCAGACCTGAGCCTAATCGTCGACCCCCGGCATGACGCCTTAGGGCATGTTCCACCGGCGGAGTACCGGGAGAAGCTTTTGAAGGCCAAAACTTCTACTTTAGAACTGTCATCTTGACGGGGGAGCTTACGGGTGGAAAACCATGATCATAGTTTCAAGGCCAGGACCCTGCTGAAGCTCGTGCGCAGGGTTTCTCCGCGGCTCTTTCGTCCTTTTTGTTTGATTTGGCAAGCCATAGGAACGACAGGTGAGAAGGATATCGTGGAACAAACATAATGGGAGCATTCTCGTTATCTCGGTGAACCGTTGATGCGTAGCAGAGAAAAGGCTCCAAACGAAAAGAGCCGATGAACAGGAACAAAAGAATTCTCGTGGTTGTCGATGATTCAAAGGCCTCGATGCGGGCGGTTGAGTATGTGGCCGATATCATCAAGGGAAAAAGAGACTTTACTATTTGCTTGCTGCGTGTGCTTGGACCCCTACCGCTGGAACTAACGGAGTTCGGCGGCGCGGAGGACCCTCAGAGGGAGGAGGAACTGGATAAAG
>DASWZY010000048.1:0-8589 GCA_036407055.1 Binatia bacterium | reverse complement strand
CCGCGCATTGAAAGAGCAAAACGTAGCCGATCCGGCGCAGCTCAAGCCGCGGCGCCTCCACGGCAGCTTCGGCTGGCGTATCATGGACCCGTTCGCGCCGGCCGAGGACGACCTCGTGATCGACAAGCGCCGCGGCACAATGTTTATCGGCACCAAGTTCGAGACCTTGCTGGCCAATCTGCAGGCGCATACGATTGTGATCGCCGGCTGCACGACCGACGGCGGCGTGGAATATACGGTGCGCGACGGCTTTTATCGCGGCTATTTCATGGTCGTGGCGCGCGACTGCGTCGGCACTTACACCGAAGCGCGCCACAACGCGGCGCTGGAGCGCATGAAGCGCTTCGCGGATATCGTCGATTCAAAAGAGCTGATCGCACTTTGGGAGAGAACGCCATGAAAGACGCACTGCACGTCGCGACTCTGTCGGGCTGGAGGCGCTTCGAGCGCTCGGGCGAAGAATGGCGTCAGGCCGGCAGCGCGCTCATGTATTGGTCGCTCACCTGCCTGTCGGTCGATCCGGAAAATCCGCAGCTCGCATATTCCGGCAGCGAGCACTCCGGCCTCTTCTACACGACGGACGGCGGAAAACGGTGGCTGCGGGCGAATCCGAATGTCCCCAAGCTGATGCTGTTTTCGGTCCTCGCGCTTCCCGGCACCGTCATGGCCGGAACGATCCCGGCGGCGCTTTACCGAAAAAGCGGCGGCGGCTGGGAAGAGCTCGAGGGCGTGCGGCTCGCGAGCAGCGGCGCGACGTTTCCGCCGAGCCCCGAGCTGCAATCCCGGACGCGCTATCTCGCGCTCGATCCGCGCGATTCTAAGCGGCTCTACGCAGGCATCGAAGTCGGCGGCCTGCTGATTTCCGACGATGCGGGAAAAAACTGGCGCGCCGCCGGCAAGACCCTCACCGATCCCGACGTGCACGAAGTGCTCGCATCCCGTAGCGACGGTCTCGTGCTCGCCGCTTGCGGCGACAAGGCGTTTCGGAGCCGCGACCGTGGCGAATCCTGGGAAGACATTACTCCGGCCCACGATTACGGCATGTCCGTGGCCGAAGATGCCGATGGGGTCGTCTATCTCGGCAGCGCGCGCGGGCGGCCTAACACATGGCTTCGCGAATCCGGCGCCGACGCGGCGATCTACCGGAGCCGCAGCGCCGGAGGCGATTGGGAGCCGGCGATCGCCGGTCTCCGTGGCGGCATAATGAGCATGTGCGCGTCGCCCGACGGGCGCGGCGTCATCGCCGGCACCTCGAACGGCGAGCTGATCGCGGTCGATAGAGAGAGCGCGCGCGTCGTCGCCGCCGGACTGCCGTGCATCACCGCGGTCGCGGCGGGCGCATGAGCGACGCGGCCTAGGCCGCGGCCATGATGATTTCTAATTTTTCCGCCACCCCGTCGAACGTATAAGGCTTGTCGACGAAGTCGTTGACGCCGACGCGGTGCATGTCGGCGCGGAGCTCCGGCGCAATATTGCCGCTCGCCACGATGATCTTGACGGCCGGATTGATCTCCTTCATGCGCCGCATCACTTCCCAGCCCGGAATCTTGGGCAGGCCGATGTCGAGCAGCACGGCATCGATCTCGCGCCAACGGCTCTGATACATTTCGAGCGCAACCGCGCCGTCGAGGGCGACGAGCGTGCCGCAGCCCCGGCGCGCGAGCACCGTTTTTAACAGCCGCGCGGTATGCTCCTCGTCTTCGACGATGAGCACGGTGCGGCGGGCGGCGGCGGTGCGCCGGGCCGGCTGAGCCGGAGCGGCGCGAAGGACCGCCGCCATCGACAATTGCTCTTCGAGCGGTCCGGCGGGCAGATAAATTCTGAATGTCGTTCCCCTTCCGACGCGGCTGTCGACGTCAATAAACCCGCCGTGGTTTTGGACGACGCCGTAGGCGATCGCGAGTCCGAGGCCGGTGCCTTCGCCGGTTTGCTTCGTCGTAAAGAACGGCTCGAAAATCCGCCGGCGCACGGCCTCATCCATTCCCTTGCCCGTGTCCGCAACCTCGATGACGAAATAGGTCTGCTTTGCAGCGGCGCCGCTGTCGGGACGCGCCGTCTCGGCGATTTTCGTCCTGAACGCCAAGCGGCCGCCGCCGGGCATCGCGTCCCGCGCGTTGAGCGAGAGGTTGAGCAGCACCTGGCGGATCTGATTCGCATCGGCAAGCGTCGGCGACAAGCCGTCGGCGAACTCGAGTTCGATATCGATCGTCTTCGGAAACGTCTGGACGACGAGCCGCGCGAGCTCGGCGACGAGATCGTTCAATGAAGTCGGCACCAGCGCCGCTTCGCTCTTCCGCGACAGGATGAGGAGCTGGCGCACCGTCGAGGCGCCGCGCTCGACCGCCTCATCGATGATGTGGACGCTCTCGGCTGTATCCGGCCGGTCGGCGAGCAACGAAGCGTAGCCCTTGATGATGTTGAGAACGTTGTTGAAGTCGTGCGCGACTCCGGCGGCGAGTGTGCCGATGCTTTCAAGCTTCTGCGCCTGCCGCAGCTGCTCTTCGAGTCTTTTCTGCTCCTCGATGTCTTCGAGCAGGGCGGCGCGGGCCTGTTCGAGGTCGGCGGTGCGCTCCTCCACGCGGCGCTCGAGCTTCTGGTTCGTCTTGGCAAGTTCGTCGCGCGTGCCGCGCAGCGCCTCCTCGGCCTCCTTGCGCTCCGAGACGACCGCAGCCAAAACCAGCGTCGTCATCGCGATTGCGCCGATGAAGAGCTGCAGCAGGATAAGCGAGGTGTTGGGATTGGACATGGCGAACGGGCCGAACCGCTGCAGCGTGCCGGCCAGCGCCAGCGCCGACATGACAAAGGCAAGCGTGGCGGCGCCGCGCTGCCCGAAGCGGAACGCGCCCCACAAAAGCGGCGGGATCGCCAGGTATTCCATGCCGGACGGAATCTCGCCGAAAAACAAGCTGGCGCCGACGCCGATCACCGTCGCGACCAAGAGGCCGGCCTCCAGCACACGTTTCAGCCGGAACGACGGCGGCGGCTCGGTCGCCCAGAGCACGATCAGCGGAACCAGGATCCAAGCGCCGACGAGATCGCCGAGCGACCAGCTGAGCCAGATCGGAGCAAAGCTTTGCCAGCGCGCAAGGCCCGCCAGCACTAGGCTCGTCACGCCGATCGTAGAGCTGACGAGCGTGGCTCCCGTCGTGATAAGCGAGAACTTGAAAATGCTTTGGGCGCTGCGGAATACGTACGGTCCCCCCGCGTACTGGCGGATAAGCCAGGCGCCGAGCACGGTCTCGAGCGTGTTCCCCGCCGCGATCGCGAAAGTCGCCGGAAGCGAGCCTGACGTTGAAAAGTTGACGAGGAACGCGCCGAAAAAAACTGCGGGCCAGAGCTCGAGGCCCCACAGCAGCAGCGCCGCGAGCGCCATGCCGGCGGGCGGCCAGACAGCCGAGGCGCTTGCGTGGAAAAACGCTACCGACAGCCCGAATTTCCCGGCGATGACGTAAACCGATGCGAGGAGAAGAAAACAGACGTACAATGGCGGGCGCCGCGTAACCATGACCCCGATGTCGCTATGCTAAATTGAAACGCCGAATGGAGTTTCCATATTCCGCATCTTTACAAAGCAAAGTCAATACGCACTTGACGCCCCGCTCGCGCTCCGGCAAGATTCGAGGCGTGAATAGAGTGAACTCAGGCGTGCTGGCCATAGCGCTCCTGCTTCCGGCGGCTTTCCCAGCGCGCGCCGCCGAGACGCCGATCCGTGTCGCGACGCCCGGCGCGCTTACCGGCGCGATTCCGGTTTATCTCGGCGCGAAAAAAGGCGTCTTCGCCAAATACGGCCTCGGCGTCGAGGTCATCGCCACGCGCAACGAGCAGATGAACATGCAAGCGCTGATGTCGAACAGCGTGCAGTTTCTGACCTCGAGCACGACCGGACTCTTTTATCTCGCCAAGCAGGGCGCCGATGCGGTCGGGCTCGGATCGTGGAACAACTCTTCGCCGTACAGTCTCGGCAGCCGGCTGAAAATCAAGGATTTGAAAGAGCTGCGCGGGAAAAGGATCGCGTCGAGCGGCGCCGGCGGCCGCGCCGAGGCGTTCATTCTGTTCATGCTCACCAAGGTCGGCCTGGATCCGAAAAAAGACGTACAGATCATCGGTCTGTCGGGCGGCTCCGCCGTTCGGCTCGCCGCCGTCGCGTCCGGCAACATCGACGCGACGCTGATCTCGACCCTCCAGGGCCGCTACGCGGAAAAAATGGGACTTACGGTGCTGACCCTGCCGCTCGAATACATGTGGGGCATCAACCTCACGCGGAAATCGTATCTCGACAAGAACCGTCCGATCGTGAAGGCCTACCTCAAGGGACTCGCCGAATCGGTTCGCCTGATGATAGGAGACAAAGAAGGCACGATGAAACTCATGGCGCAGGTGCTGCGCATCGACGATCGCGACAGCCTGGATTACGCGTACCGCATGACGGTTGCGGACGCGCGTCCCGATCTCTACCCCACGGAAGAAGCAATCATGAATGTGCTCAAGACGATGAGCTACGAGGATCCGGCGTTTCTCTCGATTCCGCCATACAAGCATTTCGATCTCTCGCTGATCGAAGAGCTGAAGGCCGAGGCGCGCTGACGAAGGAGGCGAACATGGCTTATGACCTGCTGATCAAAGGCGGCCGCATCTACGACGGCAGCGGCATGCCGTCGTACATGGGCGACGTCGCCGTGAGAAACGGACGCGTCGCGGAGATCGGGCGCATCTCGGGCGCCGCCGCGCGCACGATCGACGCCGAAGGCCTCGCGGTCGCGCCGGGATTCATCGATCACCACACCCACATGGACGCGCAGATATTCTGGGATCCCTACGCGACTTCCGAGCCGCAGCATGGCGTCACGTCGATCGTGATGGGCAACTGCGGCCTCACGCTCGCGCCCGCCGCCGAGAGCGACCACGACGCGCTGGTGAAAAGCTTCGTCCGCGTCGAGGCGATGCCGCGGAGCGTCCTCGAGATGGGCGTGCCGTGGGGCTGGCACAGCTACGGCGAATATCTCGACGCGCTCGAAGGCAAGATCGGCGTGAACGTCGGCGGGCTGGTTGGCCACATCGCTGTGCGCCAGCGCGTCATGGGCGAGGAATCAGTCGAGCGCGCCGCGACGCCTAAGGAGATCGAGCAGATGCGGGGGCACGTGCTCGAAGCCATGGAGAGCGGCGCCCTCGGTTTCTCAACGAACCGCAACGAGCGCCACATGCGTGAGGACGGCAAGCCCGTCGGCAGCCGCTTGGCCACCGACGAGGAGTTCTTCGCTCTTTGCCAGGTTTTAAGCGATCTCAATTCCGGCATCATCGAGACGATCCTCGGGCTCAACAAGGTCGAGCACTTTAAATTCTACGACCGCGTCGCGCGCGCGACCGGACGGCCGGTGCTGTGGCAGAGTCTCCAGCACCGCTGGGCCGAGCCCGAGCTCTGGCGCAAGCAGCTCGACGCCGTCGCGCCGATCTTCGCCGACGGCTATCAGGCTTACGGCCTTTCGCATACGGTCCCGCTCATCCGCCGTTTCACGCTGAAAAACTGCCAGGTGTTCGACGAGCTGCCGGTCTGGAAGGCGCTGATGTTCCTGCCCGTCGAGGCGCGCCGCGAGGCGTTCAAAGACCCGGCGACGCGCGAGAAGATGCGCGCTGACTTCAGCGCGCAGCGGCACATCAATTTTCACCGGCGCTGGGACGTGCTGCGCGTCGAAAAGACGATCAAGCCCGAGAACCAGAAATACGCCGGCAAGAGCGTCGCAGAAGTGGCTTCCATGCGGGCGCAGGAGCCGCTCGATGCCTTCCTCGACCTCGCGCTCGAAGAAGATCTCGAGACCGTCTTCTGGAACGCCAACAACGGCGGCGACGTGGATGCGATGGGAGAAATCCTGCGCAGCCCCTTCGTTCTCATGGGGACCTCCGACGCGGGCGCGCACGTGCAGTTCGGCGCCGACTTCGGCTACGGCACAACGCTGCTCGGACTCTGGGTGCGCGAGCGCCGGGTGATGACGCTCGAGCACGCGATCCATAAGCTCACGTTTCACGTAGCGTCGATCGTCGGGCTCGCCGGGCGCGGACTGCTGCGGCCGGGCTACGCCGCCGACGTCGTGCTGTTCGATCCCGCGACGGTCGACTCGCACGAGCCGGAATGGGCCTATGATTACCCCGGCAATACCAAGCGGCTGATCCAGCGCTCCGACGGCATCAAGACGACAATCGTCAACGGCCGGCCGATCTTCGCCGACGGCAAGTTGACGGGCGAATTGCCCGGCGAGATTCTGCGCGGCTCGGCGTACCGCGGCCGCCAAGCCGCCGCGGCGTAGGCATGGGCGTCAGCTACGTTCCGGTCGCGCGCCTGGGCGAAATTTCGCCGGGCGAGATGAAGCCGGTCGAGCTCGGCGGCCGCGACGTTCTGCTGATCGAGGCCGGCGGCAGGTACTTCGTCTGCGAGAGGACCTGTCCGCACGAGGGCGCCGATCTCAAGACCGGCCTCGTCGAGCAATCGCAGGTCCGCTGCGCGAACCACGGCTACTGCTTCGATCTCGCGAGCGGCGCGTGCACTATGCCGCCGGGCGGCCCGCCGCTGACGGTTCTGCCGGTCGAGGTTCGCGGCGAGGAAATCTGCGTCAAGCTGGAATGGTGAGAAAGCAGGCGTCAGGGATCGGAAATTGGGGATCGGGGTGTAAAAATCCAAACCCCCAAGCCCGAATCCCTAAGCCCTGTTTGCTCCTTGCTCTACTGGTGATCATCTTCTCGGCGCTGTCGCGCTCACACACCTGTGCCCAGAATCTCCCCCTTTATCGGATCGCCTATGCCACGTCGGGCGAGAATCCGACGGCACTGTGGATCGGCGTCGAGCAGGGATTTTTCAAAAAGCACGGCGTCAACGCCGAGGTGTTGTTTATGCGCAGCGGGCCGCTCGCGATGTCGGCGCTCGCCGCCGGCGACGTGCAAACCGTTTTCACGAGCGCGAACAATGTCCTGAACGGCGCCGCGGCGGGGCTCGACCTGGCGGTGATCGCGACCGTGATTCCGAAGGCCGAGGGCGCCTTCGTCGCGCGGCCTGAGATCAAGAAGCCTGACGACCTCAAGGGAAAATTCGTCGCGATCCAGAGCATCGGCGGCGGCGGATGGGCGAACAACATGCTCGCCCTCGATTATCTGAACCTCGACCCGGACCGCGATCGCATTCAGTTCATCGTATTTCCCGATCAGGCCGCGCGCGTTCAGGCGCTGGAGATGGGCCGCGTGCAAGCCACGTGGCTGGGCTATACGTTCAGCGATACGCTGAAGAAAAAAGGCTATCCGGTGCTCGTCGACCTCGGCCGCGCACCGATAGCCTATCTCGGGACCTCGCTCGTCACGCGCCGCGCGAACATCCGGCAGGATCCAAAAGGAATCGAAGCGATCGTCAAAGGGACGCTCGATTCCGTCCGTTTCGTGCTCAAGCCGCAGAACCGGGCGATCGTGGTGAAAACGCTCATGCGCAGGCTGAGGCTCAGCCGCATCGAAGACGCCGAATCGGGATATGAGTCGCTCATGGCCACCTATTCGCCCGACTTACGGCCGAACCCCGAAGGCGTTCAAAAGATCCACAAGATTCTCTCCAAGGCCAATCCTAACATGTCCAAGATCAAACCCGAAGAGATCATCGACGATTCGATCGTTCGGCGAATTCGCGAGAGCGGCTACTGAAAAACAAACGGGGCGGGCGGCATCCGCCGCCCGCCCCGAAAAAGTCACCGCGTGTTGGATGACGCGCTCAGGCGCGCGTCGCCTCGATCGCGCCCTCCTCCCAAATGCTGTGCTTGCGCGTTTCCGGCATTATGAACAGAGCGATCAGGAACATGAGCGCGGGAACAGCGATCGGGTAGGCGAGCGCCCACAAGAGAGGATCGCTGGCGCCGGCGTCCACCGCTTTGGCGTAAGCCGCTGTGGTAACGATAGGCACGAGACCGCCGCCCCAACCGTTGCCGATGTGATACGGAACCGAGACGGAGGTGTAGCGGATGCGCGAGGGAAAGAACTCCGCCAGAAACGCCCCGATCGGGCCGTAGGTCATGCCGACATAATTCACCAGTATCACGACGATGAGGATCGCCATTGGAGCGTTAACGTTCTTGGGGTCGGCGTAAGTGCCGAGCGCGCTGAAGAGCGGGTAATACGTGAGCGCGGCGAGGAGCATGCCGCCGAGGATGATGGGCTTGCGGCCGATTTTGTCGGAGAGCCAGCCCCAGAAAATCAACGTCGGGGTACCGATCAGCAGCGCGACGGCGATGATGTAGCTGGAAGCGAGCACGTCGAGTTTTTTGACCGATTGGAGGAAAAACAGCGCCCAGAACTGGCCGCTGTACCAGACACAGCCCTGGCCCAGCACGACGACGCTGGCGATCAGGATATACCTGACGTTCCTGCTCATGAACGCCTCGCGCCAGGGGTTTATCGCGGTCTGGCCTTTTTTCTTGATCTCTTGGAAGACCGGCGTTTCACCGAGCGAGAGCCGGATCCAGATCGCGATTAACACGAGGAAGAGCGACAGGATAAATGGCACCCGCCATCCCCACTCGTTAAAGGCCTCGGTCCCGAGATAGGTGCGGATGCCGATGATGACGC
>DASWZY010000047.1:0-15952 GCA_036407055.1 Binatia bacterium | reverse complement strand
TCGATCTCCTCCAATTTTATCTTTAGTGCCTGAGCCGCGGGCCTGAGCTCTTCAAGTTGAGGGTCCCCTGCTACGCTAGCTCCCCGCGGTCGTATTACTCCAACTCGGGCAAGCTTGGGAACTGCGTCCTTGAGCACCTCTAGTCTTTTGGTAATTAACGACTCAGGTAAACTTGAGAGCCCCGTGATATTTCCTCCCGGCCGCGCCAGGCTGGCAACGAAACCCGCAGCCACGGGATCCGGAGCAGTTCCCATGACGATGGGGATAGTAGTGGTGGCTCTCTTGGCCGCCGACGTCTGCGCTGCCCCTGAGGTGAGAATTAGATCAACCTTGAGACGAACCAAGTCTGCCGCGAGCTCAGTCAGGCGCTCGGGGCCTTTGTTCTCTGCAAACCGGTACTCGATGGTGATGTTTTTTCCCTCGACCCAGCCGAGCTTACGCAGCTCCTGCCGGAACGCGTCCACGAGGACTGCGCTCCCGGAAGCCGTGCCCGAATCGAGATAACCGATGCGGGGAATTTTTTCGGGTTGCTGCCCTTGGGCAACCGGCCCAACCGCCACGAGCACGAAAGCAATGACCGAAAGCGCCGCCCATTTGCGATTTTTGATTGCCGATTTTAGATTGTCGGAATAAAGACTGGAAATTCTCTTCGAAGAAAGTGCATTCATGCGTTTTCTCTCCCAATCGAAAATCCAAAATCGAAAATCCAAAATTTGGATCATCGATTCCTCGAAAATAAAAAGCCCGACCGGGTAGAAACCGATCGGGCCGAAGAATAACGCGTCGAACCTGCCGCCAGAGCAGAGTCATCCGGAAGAGTTTTTTATTTTTCTACCTCACAACGGCCCGGCCCGGTAAGTCGAGCATCGGCGGCCTTGGATAATGTCACCTCCGCGGTTCGTTCTTTTCGGACCCTCGATAACGCAGCAAAGGCTCAGGACAATAATATGAGCAATACGGATGCCACAAGCGGATTCTATCCGAGCAGGCCGAGCGAGCCGAAATTACAGGGGAATCTAAAGCCGGTGGACTTGGCGGTCGCGTCGCGCGAATGTGAGACAGTATCCATATTGATATTGCGTGTAGCGAAAATGCTTCTGTAGAGGTCGTGGGTTGTTTTTGTGGGGAAGGGAGCGTGGATTCAGAAGGGCAGGACGGTTCCGATTCGCGCTTCCTGCGCCCGCCGATAAATCCACTCCGCCAGCGCGATGTCCTGATTGACGAGGCCGATCGCGCGGATGAAAATCCGCTCGCGATCGCTTTCGCGCGGCGGCTTCTTGCCGGTGAGAAGCTCGGGCAGCTCGGCGTATAAATCCTTCTCGCTTAGAAAATTTTCCTTCAGCATGCGGTCGAGATCGGATTTTTTCTTGCAGTGGACCCAGCTGTCGACGACGAACTTGTCGCAGTGCTTATAAAAGTCGTTGTCGAATTCCTGGTTCTTGCCGATCGAATAGACCGTCGCGCCGGGCCCGATCCATTCGTCTTTGACGAACGGCGTCGCCGTCGTCGTGGCCGAGATGACGATATCGGCGCCGTCGAGCGCCGCTTCGGTCGATTCGACGGGCCGGACGTTGAGCTTATATTCTTTCCCGATCTCCTCGGCGAATCGCTTCCGCGACTCGGGCGTGCGGGAGGTGACGCGCACTTCTTTTAAATTGAACGCCGTCGCCATGACGGGCACCGCGGCGCTCGCGGTGTCGCCGGCGCCGAGCATCGCGAGCGTCGGCGCGCCTTTGCGCGCGAGCGTCTTCAGCGCCACTGTCGCCGCCGCGGCGGTGCGCACGGCGTGCGCCCAGTCCTCGTCCATCATTGCCACGATCTCGCCGCCCTCGCGGTCGCTTAACATCAATATGCGCCGCGGCCCGCGCGGCGCGCGCGAAGCGTCGCGGCTGCCGCCGGCGGTCTTGATCGAGCGGATGCGAAAGCCGGCGACGTTCTCGAGCGCGCAGCCGGTCACCCACGACTGCCAGCCGCTCTGCGGCTTGATCGCGAGGTCTTCCGGCGTCGACCAGGTTACGCGCCCGGCGCCGTGGTCGCCGAGCGCGCGCTCGGTGATCGCTACCGCTTCGCCCAGGTCGACGATCTTTTTCACGTCCCCATTCGAGAGATAAAGAATGCCGCTCTTCATATTAATCGATCACGCGCAGCTCGCGCCGGCCGGTCGTCAGAAATTCCGCGCCGCGCTCGGTGATGAGAATGTCTTCTTCCATGTGCACCGCGCTTGTCGCCGAGCGCACCTTGGGCTCTAACGCCAGGACCATGCCGGGCCGGTAGACTTCGGTCTCCACCTCGTTCAGCGACGGCGGCTCGGCGCGCGACATGCCGATGCCGTGGCCGATGCGCTTCGGGCTCTCAACCGCTTGGTAGCCGCGCTTGACGAGCTCGCGATTTGCGATGCGCGCGACTTCGGCGATCGTGCCGCCCACTTTCATCGACTCGAAGCAGCGGTCGATCACGTCGCAGTTGGTCTCGTGATCTCTTTTATGCTCATCGGTAGGCTTGCCGAAGACCGCTTGGCGCGTGATATCGCCGTAGTAGCCCTCGTAGCAGGCGCCCAGGTCGGCGACCATCCGGTCGCCCTTCTCGTAGCGCCGGTCGTCGTAGCGCGTCGAGGCGTTCAGCATGAGAAAGCCGGGATGGCGCGGATGCGCGCCTTCCTCGATCATCGAGATGAACAAGCGGTCGGCGACCTCGCGCCGCGTCATGCCGGCCTTTAATTGAGGCAGGCAGCGATCGTAGGCCTTGACGGAAATGTCGCAGGCCTTGCGCATGAAGTCGATCTCGCGCGGGCTCTTCAAAATCCGCATCTCGGTTAACGCCGCGGTGCCGTCGCGGAGCTCGGCCTTCGGCAGCGCCTCCGTCAGCGCCGAGAAATAATTCACCGGAAAGCCGAGGCGCTGGTCGTCGCCGAGCTCGAAGCCGAGCTTCGCCTCGCCGAGGCCCATCTCCTTGATGCAGCCGGCGATCATCTCGCGCGGAAACGGCACGTCCACATAGTCGCGCACCTCGCCGACCCATGGCAGCGCCTTCGCCTTCGATTTGTCGTTGGCGTAGATGAGCAGCAGCGGCTTGCCGCGCTTCGGCAGAATGCAGATCTGCGGCCGCTGGATGTGATCGAGCTGGTAGCTGATGAGGCCGGTGAAGTACCAGTAGTTGTTTTTCTCGGAGACGATGAGCGCGTCGAGGCCGTCTTTTTGCATCAGCGCCTGCGCGCGCTCGTAGCGCTCGGTGTATTCTTTATCCGGGAACGGAGACTCCGCCATAACGTCCTCCGGTCGGCGCCCGCGGTCTATCGCTTCAGATTGCGCCCTTCGACGCGCTTCAGCTGGTCGACGTACCCCAGCGCCTCGTCGAGCGGGATCACCGACGCGTACTTGCTGTTCATCTCGTAGAGGTTGACGAGATGCGAGGTGCGCGAGCGGTCGAAGACGCATTCCTCGACGACGAAGACCGGAAAGCCGTAGGAGTAGCCGTCGAGCACCGTGCCGCGCACACAGCCGCAGGTGGTTGTGCCGGTGACGAGCAGCGAATCGATGCCTTTGCTCGCGAGATACGTGATTAAGTGCGTGCCGAAAAATGCGCTCGCGCGCGCCTTGTGTACGACGAACTCGCCTTCGCGCGGCTTGAGCGCGTCGGGAAAGCGCCCGCCCAACTCGGCGAAGTCGGTGTCGCCGACCTTGCGCTTGGTCGCGTTGCCCATGGCGGCCTTGAAGTCGGGATCACCGGCCGAATAGACGACCGGCACGGCCGCGTCGCGGCAGGCGTGAATCAGCTGCTGGATTTTTGGGATCGCCTCCCACGCCGCTTTGCCGCAGCTCGTCGGAAACTCGTCGATCGCCTCCATGATCTCCAGCGGCTTGGTGCCGGTGAAGGCGAGCTGCATGTCGATGACGAGCAGCGCCGGGTTGCGTCCGAAGGGCTGCTTGCCTTTATAGCCGGCCTTCTCGTAAATCTTGCGCTCTTCTTCCGGAAAAAAACTTTCCCATTCTCTCATGACGGTCTCCTTATTATTACTTAGCGAATACCCAACGCGTCGTTGTGAATCTTCGTCAGCTCGCGGAGGTTTTTGTAATTTTCCGGCCCGATCACGCGGCGGCGGAAGCCCTCGAAGAGCTTCGGCGGATCGGGCTTGACGTCCTTCCGCGGCCCGATGCGGCGGAAGGTCTTCAAAAATTCCTGGCCGTCTTTCGAAAGCAGATAATCGACGAACAGCCGCGCCGCATTCGGGTGCGGCGCCTTGGCTGAGATCATCGCGGGGTTGACCTCGACGGCGACCGGCTCGAGCGGAATCCAGTCGACCGGCGCGCCGGTCTGCTTCATACGCTCGATCACCTGCGCGTAGACGAAGGTGAGCGCGCGCTCGCCGGCGCTCACCATGTTGGCGCGGTTCGTGTTGCCGCGGAGAAAGACCGGCTCCTGCTTCGCGATGCCTTTGAAATACGCGACGGCCTTTTCCTGGCCCCACTCCTGGCTGAGGGCGACGAAGACGTCGTGGTTCTCGATGTCGATGATGAACTTCTGCTTGAACTGCGGCTTGAGCAGATCCTCATAAACTTTCGGCAGATCGTTTTTCGCGATCGCCTTGGTGTTGTAGCCGAGCACGAGCGTGTTGAGATAGACGGTCGACCAGTAGCCCTGCGAGTCGTGAGTGTCGTCGTAGAGGCTCGGGAACTCCGGCGACTTGTACGGCGCAATCAGGTTGCGCTCGCGCATCGGCATGTACGAGGGCGAGATGCCGACGGCGACGTCGAAGCGGTTCGCGCCGGCCTGCGCTTCGGTGAGGATGCGGCTCACCATCGCGGTGCCGCCGAGACGCACGAGGTCGCCTTTGACGAAGGGATATTTCGCCATGAAGGCATCGAGCAGCGGCTTGCTGTTCTGGATGTCCATCGTCGTATAAAAGACGAGCGCGCCTTCTTTCTTCGCGCCTTCGACGATAGACGGCTCGGTCGCGGCGGCGACCGAAGGGGCGAGCAGGCAGACGCAGCATCCGAGTATAAGTAAAAATTTCATGGATGATTCCTAGAGACGATTCGCGCGCGGTTACGGCGAAAAAAGCTTGTCGCCTCGTTTGGTCATGAAGAGATCGAGCGGCAGCTCCGCGCCGATGCCTTTTTGTTTCGCTTTCTCGTAGATCAGCCGCGCGGTCGCGGCGAACTGGATGCCCATGCCCGTGTTGTTCTTGAAGAGCGTGATTTCCTTGTCGTCTTTCCGCCCGCGGCATTTGCCCGTCAAGAGCTCGCCCAGCTCGTGCAAATCTTCGAGCTTCACCAGGCCGCGCTCGATGCGGTCATGAAATTCCGCCTGCTTGTCGACCACGATTTGCTGCTTGTAGCCGATGACGATGAGCCCCGCGCGGCGGAAGGTCTCGTCGTCGAGCTCGCGCCGCTTCATGTAGCCGTCGCCGCCGACGATGCTGTTGACGTGCGCGCCTTCGGCGAGCCAGCGCCCGTCGATCACCGGATCGACGGTATTCGTCGCCGCCGTGACGAGGTCGCTGTCGCGCACGGCGGCCTCCGCCGAGTCGACCGCGACGACTTCGATGCCGCACTCTTCGCTCATCTCGCGCGCGAAGCGCTCGCGATTGGCGCGCGTCGGGCTGTAGACTTTAACTTTTTTGAGCGGCCGCACGGCGAGGGCCGCTGTGACCTGCGTCTTCGCCTGCTCGCCGGAGCCGATGAGGCCCATGACGGCGGCATTCTTGCGCGCGAGATATTTTGCCGCGACGCCGCTGGTCGCGCCGACGCGCAGCGTCGAGATCGCGTGATCGTCCATGATCGCGAGCAGATCGCAGGTGTCCATGTCGAAGAGAAAAACGAGGCCGATGAAGTCGCCGGGATAGACCGTGCGCAACGCGCCGTCGACGCGCTCTTGCCTGGAGAAGCTCGAATCGATGCGCAGCGCCATCGATTTCATGCCCGGCACGAGGCCCATGATATTGTTGAAGTAGTACTGGCCGCCTTCCTCTTTCCAGGGCACGCGAATGCGCGAGCGGGGGACAATTTTCGCCTTGTCTTCGCCGAACTCGCGGTATGCCTGCTCGATCGCGACGATCTCCTCGTCCATCGGGACGAGGCCTTCGATTTGCGGATTTTTTAAGACGAGTACCATGGCCGTTACCTTAGTCGATGGTTATCGGCTGTGCAAGAATCGACGTGAAACAAAAAAGGCGCCGCCGTTTCACGGCGACGCCTTTGTGCGAAGCGAAGGATAAAGTTATTTCTTGCGGTTTTTATACCAGTCGGCGTCGACCTGGATGAAGTTCTTCCATTTGTCCGGCGTCGCCGCCTCCTCGAAGATCGCCTCGACGGGACATACCGGCTCGCACGCGCCGCAATCGATGCATTCGTCCGGATCGATGTACAGCTTTGTCTCTTTCTCGAAGTCGGGCTCGTTTTTTGTCGGGTGAATGCAGTCGACCGGACAGACATCGACACAAGCGGTGTCTTTAGTGTTGATGCACGGCTCAGCGATTACGTAAGTCATCGAAACCTCCCAGTGATTAAGTTTTTCTCTCTATCAAATAGGTTCCTTGAAGTCAAATATTCAGCGTCGAATCAGCCTTTTACGACGCCGACCGGCCGCAGGCGCGCGACGCGCTTCGAGACGCCGGCGAGATCCATCGTCTCGACGACGTCGGCGACGTCCTTGTACGCGTGCGACATCTCCTCGGCCATCGTGGCGCGGCCCTGGTAGCGCGCGACGACGCCGCGGCGCTCCATTTCCCGGTCGATGTTGATCGACTGGCTCTGCTTCTTCGATTGCGCGCGGCTCATGACGCGCCCGGCGCCGTGGCAGGTGCTGCCGAAGGTCTGCTGCATCGCGGTCTCGGCGCCGACGAGCAGATACGAATAGCGCCCCATGTCGCCGGGAATGAGAATCGGCTGGCCAACCTCGCGGTAATCGCGCGGCACCTGCGGATGATGCGGCGGAAAAGCGCGCGTCGCGCCCTTGCGATGCACGCAGACACGGCGCTTCTTACCGTCGACGACGTGATCCTCCATCTTGGCGATGTTGTGGCAGACGTCGTAGACGAGCGAGAAGCCGAGCGCCGCCGGCGAGATATCGAGGGCTTTCAAGAACGCTCTTTCGGCCAGGCTCATGATCACCTGGCGGTTGACCCAGGCGTAATTCGCCGCCGCCGCCATCGCGGCGAGATAATTCTGCCCTTCGGGCGAGCGGATCGGCGTCGATGCGAGCTGGCGGTCGGGAAGGCGGATGTCGTATTTTGCCATGGCGTTGTTCATCACGCGAAGAAAGTCCTCGCACGTTTGGTATCCCAGGCCGCGCGAGCCGCTGTGGATCAGAACGACGACCTGACCTGCGAAGACGCCGAGCGCGTTCGCGGCCTGCGGCGAGTAGATTTCATCGACGCGCCCGATCTCGACGAAGTGATTGCCGGATCCCAGCGTGCCGACCTGCTTCAAGCCGCGCTCG
Source organism: Binatia bacterium (assembly GCA_036407055.1). Taxonomy (GTDB): domain Bacteria; phylum Desulfobacterota; class Binatia; order UBA9968; family UBA9968; genus JAJPJQ01. The sequence continues at coordinate 8,515 of DASWZY010000047.1, read as the reverse complement.
AGCGCGCGGTCGCTGATCAATTCGGCGTCGGCGCCCGCGAGGCAGCCGCCCTCCTCGGTGTGCTCCAGATCTTCGGCGCGGCCGTAGCCGTGCGCCACCGCCCATTTCACGCCGTCGCGCAGCAGGCGCTTTTCCGACTCCTTCGTGAGCTTCGGAATCGCGCCCTCGCCGCCGACGCCGGAGGGAATCGCGGCGAAGAGCGCATCGACGACGCGAGGAATCAGCTCTCGGAGTTCTTCGAAGACCAGACCGGTCTTCACCAGGCGGACGCCTCAATTGATGTCGTAGCCGACGCCGCCGGGCGAGACGACGCCGTCGCTCGCGTCCATCGCTGCGACGCCGCCGATCGGAAAGCCGTAGCCCCAGTGGATGTCGGGCATCGCGAGCGAATAGCCGACGATGCCCGGCAGGTGGGCCACGTTCATCACCTGCTTGAGGCTGTTGTCTTCCTTGAGGACGGAAAAAAGCTTCTCCGTCGCGTAGACGCGTCCCGGAACACGCATGCCGCCGGTGCGGGGAATTTCCCAGAGGTAATCGTTGAGGCGATTGATTTTGATCTCGTCCGTCATTGCCGCTGCAATTCGGAGCCCTTCGACAGGCTCAGGGCGAACGGAAAAAGAAATGCGAGATGAAATGCAGCGAATTGAAGATCGTCATGTCTAATGAATCACACCAACAATCTCGGCGATAGCAATAACTCCGTTCGTGCTGAGCTTGTCGAAGCACTCTTTGACTTGCTCTATACGTCAAAGATCACGCGCGCGCGCCACGCGCCGCCTTCCTGCCAGACTTTGAGCTCGTGATAGGTGACGGCCTTGATCTCGGTATGAAAACGGTGGCGCGTTAGATCGAGCGGCTCTCCTTTGACTGTACCATGCACGCGCTCGGCTTCAATGCGGGTGACCGCGCAGTCCTTTCCGACAAAGCCGCGCAGATTGAACGCCGCAAGCAGCTCGGAGAGCCACGCCTGAAGCAGCTCATCCCAGCTGGAGCCGGACGCGGCGACGGAAATTTCTTCTTTTGCTTCGATGCCTGCGGGATCGACGATCAAGGAATAAAATCCTTGCGCCGCGGCGGCGAACAGCTCCGCGGGAGTCGCGCCTTCGGCCTCGATGCCGAGGTCGGCGGTATGATCGATCTCGCGAAAGCCGCGCCGCGGCTCAGCCACGGCCGTTCTCGTCTTCGCGCTGCGTGATGAGCGGCACGATCGCGTCGCGGATCGCCTTCTCGCTGACCTCGCCGAATTTTTCCTTGAAGCGGGCGACCGGAATGACCGCCTTCGCCATCGCGCGATGGCCGCCGGCGCTGCCGATATCGTCGTAGAGGCGCTTCATGATATCGCCGGCGCTCTTTACGTAGCCGACGTTGCGCGCCGAGATGACGACCCGGTTGTCGGAAAGTCCGGAGACGATGCCCCACTCGACGCCTTCGATCTGGAGCGAGAACTCCGCCATCTGCGGGATCACGTCTTCGCGCTTGACCTCGCCCATGTGAATCACCGCGACGCCGTCTTCGAGCTGCAGTTTGCTGAGCGCGCGGCCGAGCGCTTCGAGATCCTCGCGCGGCAGCGCCGGGCGCTCCATCTTGGCGATGAGCGCGCGATTGGCGAATGGATACAGGAAGGAGAACGCCTCGACGTCGATCATATGGCTGCCGCGCTCGAGAAAGAGCGTGTCGGTCTTGATGCCGTAGAGCAGCGCGGTGGCGAGCCGTTGCGACGGTTCCATGCCGGCGGCGCGGAGATAATCGGTGAAGATGGTCGAGGTCGCGCCGTAGTCGCTGCGAAGGTCGGCGAAGCGCGCGGTGAACGGCGCCCGCTTCGGATGATGGTCGACGACGAGATCGACGCGCCCGAGCGGCTGCTCGAAGTAGGGCGGCTGCACGTCGACGAGCGCGAGCTTGGCGCCGTCGGCGTGGAGATCGGCGGGGTTCACCCGCTCGATCTGGATTTCGAGCAGGCGGATCATCGCAAGATTCTCCGGCCGGGTGACCTCGCCGAAGGTAACGATCGGCGTGGTCGCGCGGTTCCGTCCCAGAAGCTCACGCAGCGCGAGCGCGCTGCCGATCGCGTCCGGGTCGGGATCGTGCTGCAGCAAAATATTGATTTTATCCTTCTCGCGAAACAGCCCGCGGACGATTTCGACGCGCCGCCGGTTGACGGTGTCGAGGAGCTGCGGCGCGCAGAATTCGTCGAAGATATCCTCCAGCGGGAGCTGGCTCAGCAGCTTGTCTTTATGCCGGCCGATCGACTTTTTCCCCGCGGCGAGCGACAGGATGGAGGTATCGGGCCGCAGGCTGCGGATTTGGGTATAAACCCGCTCCCAAAGCTCGGTATCGCGGACGAAGAGAATGACCTGATCGACGCGCTCCAGGTGGGCCTTCTGATAGGTCATTTCGCTATCGAGCGGGCCCGCCTGGCTGCTGCCGCCGCGGCGGCGGATACGCCTAGCCGCGTCGAGATCCTGAACCAGGAACAGGACCTCGCTGCGCTTGGTCGCAAGTTTCCGCATGAACTGAAAAAGCAGGTCGTCCTCACAAATCGCGAGGTATTTCACGAGCTTATCCCCGTTTGGAAGGAGTGAAAGCGCACTGACGGGAAGGTCTGCGAAGGGCTCAACAAGGCGTTAACCTCTCCTTATCATTCCACCGCCGATTTTTCCACCGGCCTTGAACGCCGCCGTTGAGCAAGCTTATAAAGGGAATCGGAAGATTCAAGGGGGTACATCCATGATCAACAGCGGCGAGCGAGGTTTCGGCCTGCCGAGATTCAGCGCAGCGGAGCGCGAGCGGCGCTGGGGCCGCGTCCGGGAATTGATGCGCGCCGCCGGACTCCACGCCATTATCGGCTTTCCGAATCAGAGCCACTGGGACCAATTTCAGGCCGACATCCGCTATCTCACGCACATCGGCGGCCATCAGACCGAGGTCGCCGTCGTCTTTCCAATATCCGGCGAAGTGACGGCGTTCGTGCGCGGCGGCAACGAGGTCGAATGGTGGGGAATCGCGCAGGACTGGGTCAAAGACATCCGCCAGACGCGACGCACCTGGGCCGACCCGGTGATCGAACGCATGAAGGAGCTGAAGTTGGACCGCGCGCGCATCGGTGTCACCGGCCTTGCAGGCCTCCTGCGCGCGCCCGAGGGCACGGTCGTTACCGGCATGCTCGACAAGGCCAAAAAAGCTTTTCCAGGAGCAACGTTTGAGAACGCAACCGAGCTGTTGCAGGACGCGCGCTCGGTCAAAGGCAAGGAAGAGGTCGCGTGGATCGAGCGCGCCGCCGGCATTCTCGACAAAGTCGCCGACGCTATTCTCGCCAAGGCGCGCGTCGGCGTTATGGAGAACGAGGTCGTCGCTGAGATCTGGCGCACGATCATCGCCAACGGCGGCGACTACCCGTCGATGACGCACTGGGGTGCCGGCAAGGGCGTGCCCTGGGCGTGCCGCATCTCGCCGCACCGTAAATTAGAGGCCGGCGACATGATCAACACCGAGCTGGAGGCGAAGTACGGCGGCTACATTGCCCAGACGATCCAGGCCGCGTGCCTGGGAAAAATCGCCCCGGACTTGAAGCGCGCCTTCAACGTGAGCGTCGAGATATTCGACGATCTCGTCGCGTACATGAAACAGGGCTTGACGTATCGCCAGGTGATCGCGCATTACCAGCAGCGCGTGCGCGAAGCCGGCTGCATCCCGAAGGGCATGCTGCTCCACGGCCGCGGCATCGGCGAGGACCGCCCGCAGGTGACCGGCGAGGCTGACGTCGGTTACACAACCGCGCAGTACACGATGCATCTCGACATCCCACTCGTCGAAGGCAACGTGATGGTTTTGAAGCCCGGCGCGATGGTGTCCGACGCGCCCGATTCGATCCGCTGCGGCGACACGGTCGTGATCGAGGCGAAAGGCGCGCGGCGATTGGGGAAGCGGAAGTTTACGTTTCCGGAGATCGGCTAATTGGGCGGGAGCTGCTGTTCGACGAGGCGGCGAAACTCCTGTGACATTTGCAGTCCCGGGGTCAGCCAGCCGGTGTCCGGGAAGTACACCCATGTCTGCGCTGCTCCATCTTTGAACCAAAGCGTAATCCAATACCGGTAACGCAACGCTCCCGCTGTATTCACTGACTGCTTCATCATAGGCGCCGCCAGGAACATGCGCGTAATCTTTTCAATCTGCGAAGCATCATGGAGATTCTTTGACGACAATTGAGTTCGAGTCTTTATGGAGGAGATCGCGATTAGAGTGATGCGGCCGAGTTTCTTTTCAAGGTCCAGAATGTCCGCGCCGACCTTCGCGCGCGAATTCTCGGCGTAAAAAATAATCCATCTCTCTCCTATGCGACCCGCCAGGCAATAATCCGGACGATACCCGCGCAGCGTGTAAAAAGGAGTATACGAAGGAACACCGGACGCGCCGCCTTCCTGCTCCGTACAGCGGTTCATCGCTTCGGACGATTCTTTGCTCGGGCCCTGACCTAGAATCGGACGCGAGTAAAGGTCATCGCTATCGCAGGTCACCCGCCCGAATTCCGGACCGACGTCGTTCGCTGACGGATATCTACCGTCGTAAGTTATGCTCTTACCGCTGTATTGGATTCCGTGAAAGCGAACGGAGTAAAGGCTAGCGACGCTCAGCGCGTGCGTCGCGGTGGGAATGAAAATTGCCGCGATGATGGTGACTAAGATAGCGAAGAAGATATTCAAAACCCCGTTGCGCACGGACACGAATTATAGTCCATCGTATGCCGTCGCGATAGCTCTGAATGCGTCCTTGCCGCTTCCGCCGCGCCAGTACCACAAGGCGAAGTGTCGGCCCTCGGAACCTTGAAGCTCCGTCCAGATTTCATCGAAGCCGTCTTGATTGATGTCGCCTACAGCAAGTGGCTTGATATGGGCGTACTCGTTCTCTCCTAACATCGAAATGACAGTCAGATCCGAATCGAAAATTGTGGTCTGCCACTTATCGTCCGGGTACTCGCCGAATCGAATGTAGGCGATATATTGTGTGGAGTTCTTTCGCGTGAAATTTCCTTCGAGAATGATGATTTCGGTTGCGTGATAACCAGCGGGTTGATTAGCTTCCTTTCTGATGGCCTCCCGAATTTTTGCGCTCGTACTCGGATTGGGAATTCCTCTCCGGCTCGCGCATAATGGCTTACAATCACGCAAGCTCTGATCGGCGACAAGAATGTGGGTATCAGAAGGTTGAAAGCCACTGAGCGGCTCTGCAATAGCGAGCAACAGACTACCATCGGCCGGCATGCTGTGATGAATTTCGTATCCGATGATTTTGGCCGAGCCGAATTCGCTGGGCGTGCGAATCTTAAAAACATCACCGATCTGCAGTGCGGCCGCGCTCGCGACGTAATTAAGGTCGATTTTCGGAATAGTGGAGTCGCCCCAATACGGCGCGGGGTTGAGGATGACGAAGTTGCCGTCGTGCGGCATCGCGGCGTAGTTCGGCTGTTCGAGAATCGCCTTTTCAAAAAAGTCCCACCAGAGTTTCGTCTTTTCTTGTGGTGTTTTTGCGTTAGCGAAAAAACTAGGCTTGAGGGGAACCTCTAAATATATCTTCCCGCCAACGACGCCGCCGACAAGTATTTTTTCGGAAAATGAGCTGGAAGGTGGTTGGGCTGATCGATGGCAACTTGGAAGGACTGCTAAAAGAAAGAACAATAACAGCCGGTAAGGAGAGTGCTTCAACCATCCCATCTTGCTCACTATCTGTTTTTGACGGTGGCAAGGTCATTTTAATCTAGGTATATATTTCAGCCCGGGAGGGCGCTACCATGGACAAGCTCACGACGATCCATACGCTCGATGCCGTCGAGGAGGCGCGCTGGGATAAGCCGAACGGGCGGAACTACGTGCGCGTCTCGGGCACGGAGCGCTGCCACATCGCGCTCAACTGCTACGAGCCGGGCGTGAACGACGAGATGCACTGCCATCCGGGTTCCGATCACACTTTTTTCGTCGTCGAAGGCGAGGCGACGATCAAGGGGCTCAAGGACGGCGAGGAGCACACGCTGACGCAGCACCAGGGCGTCCACATTCCCGCCGGATATTTCTACCAGCTCAACAACACCGGCAGCGGCCGGCTGATTCTCTATCAAGTGAGCACGGAGGCTAACCCGAAGCCGAAGAAGGGTAAGGTCGTGTACGGCATCGACACCGGCCTCAAGGAACATCTCCTCGGCCGCTTGAGCGAATAGTCATGAAAATGGATGAAATTCACGCCTGGTGCCGCGCGCATCGCGCGACCGCGCGCGGCTTCGTGCGCGGCCGCGAATTCACCGCCGGCGGCGAGAAACCGCCGGCGGAGTCGCTCAAAGACGTGCTTCACTGGGAGCTGGCGATAGACGGCGTGAAGTATCCGACGAGCACGTCGGATATGGAGCGGCTAGTGGCGGAAAAATTGAGCGTCGAGCAGTTCGTTCAAGTGATGGCGCGAACGGCGAGGAGGGGAGGGGAGTAGAACTCTTTACTTGATCTCTGCGATTCCTAGATCGCGGCAGATTTTTCGAGCGAGGTAGTCGTTGATTTCTCGATGCCTCGGGACCGAGGATGATTTGCGTTGTTGGCGATTGACGTAGATCGTGTGATTTCCGCCTTCACGAAGCATCTCACAGCCTTGAGCTTCAAGATGACGGATGAGCTCGATGCGTTTCACTACGTCGATATCTGAAGAGGTTCGCGAATAACTTCTTGCCCCTGCGATTCTTCCCGCGCCAGTTCCTTGTTCGCTTCCAAAACCATGCGCACGGCTTCTTCGAGGTTTCTCCGCGCCTCCTGAAGAGTCGCGCCTTGAGTATTCGCGCCGGGAAGCTCCTCGACAAAACCGATGTAGCCTTCGGGAACTTTTCGGAATATCGCGGTTAGCTCTAGTTTCATGATCAGCTCCTACAGGATTATACCCGCTTAAGATTCGATCGGCAAAGGTAAACGAGGGAGCGGCCTACCGACTTCTCGCCCTGTCCACTCTCTGTATCAGTTCGTCGACGATCGGGCTCTTCTTGAAGGGATTCAAGGTGAAGGGCGTCGGCGGGCTGAAAGTGATCTCGCTGCCGAGCCTGCTCGGCGCGCGCAGCGTGAGCGTCACGCGCGGCGGATTCGTGAATGTCGAGGCGCTTACATTCATGATGTTTTCCAGCCGCACGATCTCCTCGATGCCTTTATTCTTGAAGATGAGATAATCTCCCGCGTCCCATGCCTCGTCCACGAGATCGAAAATCAATTTCTTGAACAGAATATAACCGAAAACAATCATAAAAGCCGGTACGAGGATGACGACAAGGTTTACTTGTCGTTTTACTAGCATATCCACAGCGAAACCGGAGAAAACCAAGCAGATAATACCGAACCAAATTACGGGAAAGATGCGCTTGTTAAAAAACGTCCAGCGCGACGAGATGCGCTTCACTTCTTTTCCGCGAGAATCAGATGTGTTCCCGGCATCGTGCTCGGCAGGTCGGCATGGCTTTCCACGGACGCAAAGCCGGCTTGTTTGAGCCAGTCGGTGTATTGCGAGAGCGTCCAGCACTCGCCGCCGGGCGTGTGCGTGAGCGTGTAGACGGAAAAGCGCAGCGGGAACGTCGGGCCGGTGCGCTCCTCGTCGGGAAGGAAATCGTTGACCGCGAGAAAGCCGCCGGAGCGCAGCGCCCTGAAAGCGGCGCGGAATAATTCCTGATTTCCTTCGGGCGATTCGAAGCGGCAGAAATTGCTCGCGATCGCGAGATCGTAAAAATTCTCCTCGATCTTCGCCGTGCGGAACTCGCCGTCGACGAAGCGGATCTTGCCGTCGAGGCCGCGCTCGCGGTTGAGCTTCTTCGCGACCTCGTTGACGTTGGGCCAGTCGAGCTGTGTCACCTGCGCCGTCGGGTCGCGCGAAAGGATCGTCATGCCGAAGATGCTCGACCCGCCGGCGATGTCGAGCACGCGCATGCCTTTGCGCTCGGTGCCGATTTTCAGAACATCGCACAGCGCCTTGGCGACCGGCTGCGCGACCGGGATAATGCCGAGCACGAGCTTCTCCCAGACTTCGAGCTCGGTGACGGTGTCCATGCGGCTTAGCGGTTTGCCGGTCTTGAGCGTCTGCTTGAGCTGGCCCATGCCGTCCCAGAGCGCGAGCGCGACGTGGCGGAAGTCGCCCATGTAGGCGGGCTTGCCGCGGACGAGAAACGTCTCGCTCGTCGGCGTGAGAAAATATTTCCCCTGGCGCTTTCCGACGAGCGCGAGCGCGATCAGCCCGTCGAGCACTATGCGCGTCGCGCGCGGATCGGTCGCCGCGGCGCGCGCGATCTCTTCGGACGTATGCAAGCCGTTGTGGATGTGCGTGAAGAAGTCGTATTCGAGCGAGGCGTTGAGAATCTGGCTGTTGCCGAAATCGCCCAGGATGCGCATCAACGGGCGCGGCGACAGGCCTTCTTTCGCTTCCGGCTTGCTCATCAGGCTTTGTATAGCCCTTCTTTTTTGACGGCCTGGTAGACGCCCTCGAAGAACCACGCGAAGTAGGCGGTGCC
>DASWZY010000046.1:0-11620 GCA_036407055.1 Binatia bacterium | reverse complement strand
CGTTTGCGTACTTTTCACTGGGCATGCTCGATCTCGACGCATCGCGTCTCGATGTCGCGCTTAGGCTGGGTTTCGTCGGCGTAGGCTTCGGACTATTTCAAACGCCGAACAACAACGCGCTCATGAGCTCGCTGCCGCACGATCGGCTGGGCGTCGGATCCTCGTTCCTCTCGATCGTGCGAAGCCTGGGGCTTTCGGTCGGCGTTGCGACCGCGAGCGCGATCGTGAACGCAAAGCTCATCGCGGTCAGCGGCCGGACCGCCCTCGACGCGCTCGGAAAAACGGCCGCGGCGGAAAACAGCGGGGCGCTGCTGGCGGCGTTTCTTTCGGGATACCGCTATGCTTGCTGGACTTCCGTCGCGATATGTCTCGTCGGCGCCGTCGCCGCGAGCCTGCGCGCTACGCGTCCGGCCCAAGATTAGACTGAAGCGCTTCCACCGACTCGCCGAGGCGCAAAAAAATCAGCCTGAAGCCGGCGACGTCTTTCCCGAGCGTCCGACGCACGGCTTCCGAGTAGATCGCGACTTGATGATGATAGCGCGAGACGGCTTCAGCGACGTCATCTCGTTCGACGCGGTCGCTCTTGTAGTCGGCGATGAAAATCTTTCCGTCCTTCTCGTAAAGAAGATCGATAATGCCCTCCATAACAGCCGAGTCGTCCCATTGAAGGAGGAGCGGGACCTCACGGCCGAGGATACGCGCGGCGGCGAGCTCCCGATATGCCGATGACGGGAAAAACGCGCCGAGTATGTCCCGCATCTCGCTTTCGATCTCGGCGCGGTTCGCCTTCCATCTGCCGGCCAACCAGCGGTCAAGAAACGGCGCCACCTCGGCTTCGAATTCCGCGGACGCGCGGCCGAAGTCCCAGTATTCGAGAAACCTATGCGTGAGCTCGCCGATCCGAAGCGGCAGTTCCGCGAGCGCGAGCCTTTCCTTTTCGACGACGGCTTCCGTCAGCTCCGCTTCGCGCTGCTTGAGCAAAGTCGGGCTCAAGAATAACAATCGGTCACGCGCGGCGTTCATTTGTTCGGCGCGCGCCGACCACGTGCTCGCGTACGCCGGCCAATCGACCGCCGGCGCAGCATCTTCGGCCGGCGCCCGCCTGCGTACCGGCGGCTGCAAACTCTCCTCGATAGCCTGGAGGTATATCGCTCCGCTGCCGGCGCGAATGACCCGCGATTCGGTGCTGCGCACGTCGTCGCCGACGGTTTCGGCGAGCAGGCCGAGGTAACTCGCCCGCGACGGTCTATCCGTCGCCGCGCACGAGATCGTCAAGTGCTCGCGCGCGCGGGTCATCGCGACGTAGAGCACGCGCTTTTGCTCCTCGCGCTCGCGCCGGCGCGCTTTCTCCGCAATGAAGACGGCCGGAAGACTCCACCACCGGCCGACGCGAACCCCCCCCATACCCGTCGACCAATCCTGCAGCACGCACGACTCGCGCTCGCCGCCTTGATTCGGCACGGTGTGGCTCCCGGCGAGCACGACGACGGGAAACTCGAGCCCTTTCGATTTGTGTATGCTCAGCAGCCGGATCGCGTCGAGATTCTCCTCGGCGAGCGCGCTCTCGGCCTCCTCATCGACGCGCAGCACTCTGGATTCCAGGCGCGCGATGACGCTCTTGAAGCTGCTGAGCGCCTCGCGGCCCATGATTTCCGCCTGGAGGCGGAGTTTTTCGAGATTCGCGACCGCCTGCTCGCCGTGAAAGGCGGCGGCGGCCAGCAGCCGCACTGGCGCGCTCTCGAAGACGCGCGCGACCGCCTCGCCGACCGGCAGCCCGCGGATTTCGCGGTTCAGGCGCGCGAGGATTGCGTAAAGCTCGCGCACGTTCTCGGGCGTCAGCAGGTCCACCGCAATCGTATAATCGAGCAGGCGCCGGCGGTTGAGCTCGTAAATCTCAGCGTCGTTGAGTCCGCCGAGCGGCGAGCGCAGGACTCCCACGAGCGCGAGCTTGTCGTGCGGATTGTCGACGGCGCGGAGCAGATTGACGGTGTCGATGACCTCCTGGACGGCATAAAAGTGTCTTTCGCCCTCGACCACATAGCGTAGTCCGCGGCGCCGGAGCGGCTCGATGTAGTAATGGATGTCGGTCAGCTTCCGAAACAGCAGCGCCACATCGCCGGAGCGTACGAGTCGCGGCGCTCCGGCGTCGATGATTGCGGTTTTGCCTAACACTTCTTCGTCAAGCCAGCGGGCGAGATTCTCGGCTTCGAGCCGGCGCGCGCGCTCGTTGTCGGTCTTTTCCGTGCCGCCGGATACTTTCCGGATCGCGACTTTGCGGAAGGGAGCGCCGTCCGTTGGATCTTCCGGGGCCGGCGCGATAGCGACATAGGGCGGCTGAAGCCCGTCTTTCGGCTGAATGAGCCGTTCGAAGACGCCGTTGACGACGTCGAGAATCTTCGCGTGGCTGCGGAAGTTGGTCGTGAGCCGGCATTCGATGCCGCCTTGCGCCTTGATCATTTTTTCGACGACGTCGAGATATGCCTCGATATCCGCGCGCCGGAAGGCGTAGATGGATTGTTTCGGGTCGCCGACGACGAATATTTTCCCGCGCTCGAGTCGGACGTCTTTCCACTTCGCGGCGCTCCGGCCGGCTTCCTCTGCAAGGTAGAGGAGAATCTCGTATTGCACCGGATCGGTGTCCTGGAACTCGTCGATGAGAATCGCGTTGAAGCGGCGCTTGAGCTGCTCGCGCACCTGCGGATGGTCGCGCACGAGCGCGCGGGCGCGCGTCAACAGGCCGTCGAAGGAAACGAGCCCGGCGGCGGCGTACGCTTTGCGAAAGCGTTCGGCAAACGGCAGTAGCAGCCCCACAACCGTCCGCGTGAAGTCATCGTCGACTTTGAGCAAAGCTTTCGCGGTACGGATGATCTCCTGCGCCGCGTCGGCTTCCTCTTCGTCCCAGCCTTTTAGGTTTCTGTTGAAAGAGCCGGCGAAAACTTCGTCCTCTTTAACTTCGGCGAGGGCGGAAGGTTCCGCGCGCAGAAACGTTTGCAATATATCCCAGGCGCTCCGGAGCAGTTTTTCGTTGCTGCGTTTCTCCGGGTGCCGTTCGAGCAGAGCGGAAGACTTCTGCTCCAGCGTCGTAAGCCATGCACGAAGTATCGTCGTTGTGCCGTCGGTGCCACCCATTATGCGAGAGAGATCGACGCTTTCCGAGCATAGGGAGAGCGCCAGCGGCCGAATGTCTTGCAAGTCGACTTTGCGCAGCGTGCGCTTCCAGAGCTCCGGCTGCGTCGACCGCCGTGAAAGCTCTTCGTCGAGCCAGACGGCCCATAGCTCGTCGAACAGAAGGTCGAAGCGCCGGCCGTCGTCTTCAACGAACTGCGGATCCACACCGCTCTGCATGGGATAGAGGCGCAGGAGCGTCGCGGCGAAGCTGTGGATCGTGCCGATTTCGCTCCGCTCGAGGCGGCGGAGCGCGTCGACCGCGCGGCGATTCAACTGCGCTTTCGATAGATGGTAGCGCTCCATCAGCGAGCGCACCTCGAGTTGGGTCTCCTCGGAGGTTTCCGCCGCGCTGTCGATGCGCGCATCGACATAAGCCTCCAGGCGCTCGCGCAGCCTCAGCCTGATCTCGGCGGCGGCCTTGTTCGTGAAGGTAAGCGCGACGACCTCGGTCAGCTTGATCTCCGGCTCGCGCATCAGTAGATGCATGAGCCGTTCGACGAGCAGGCGCGTCTTGCCGGTGCCGGCGCCGGCCGTGACGACGACGTTGCGGTCGAAAGTCGTCGCCGCCAACTCGCGATCGGTTGCGTCCGGCAGGATTGAGGTTATGGACATGGCAAGGCCCCGGTTTTCTTCACGGCAATATGAGCGATGCGCGTCGCGTCGGCCTCGGCGCGCCAGAGCGTCGGCAGGTGTTGCCTGCGGCAGACTTCGGAAACTTGACAATAACGGCAGTGGTCGCCGGGCAGGATGAAGAACCTGCCGCGCCGCATCGAATCGGCGAGGAATGCCAGATTAGCTTTCAGCGCCGCGCCGCTGGCGCCGTCACAGACGTCGCCGGCGATCGATTCCACCGCCAGCGGTCCGTCGTCCCAAGCGGGCGCGAGAAAATAAAATGCCACGTCCACCGAAGCTTCCGGATGATGAAATTCCACGGCGGCTGTCTTTCCCAACAGCGCGTAAAACGGCGGCTGAAGCCGTTGGGCGCGAAGCGCGGAACGTAAGAGGTCATTGTCGGCGTCGCTGCGCGCGCGCTGCAATTTAAGCTTGTAGTCGACGATGCGCATGCGGTTTAAGTTGCCATTGTAATCGATGCGATCCATGCGGCCGTGCAGCAAAGCGCCGTTAAGCGGCGCGGGCCAGTCTGCCGGCAGCTTCACCTCCGCCGCGTGTTCGGTCGCGAGCGGGCGATATCCTGAAGCTTCGAGATCGGCGAGGTCGCGATTCACGACTTCGACGAGCAGCGTCTCGATCTGTTCTTTCAAAATTTCCCACGCCAGGAGGTAGCCGACGGCGTTGTCGCGCTCGAAAGCGAGGAATGCCTTTCGCGCCGCCGCCCGCAGCAACGCTTGTTTGTCGGATTTACGCCGCGAAGCCGCGGTTTCGAAATATTTCGTTTCGATCAATTCTTGATAGAACGCAGCGAGAACCTCGTGGACGATGAGGCCCATCTCCGCCGCCGCAGGGCCTTCGAAATCCTCCGGCCGTTCCAGCCGTTCGAGACCGAGAAGGTTATGCGCGAAAAACTGGAATGGACAGCGCGCGAACGCTTCCAAGGATGTCGGAGAAAGACCTCCGGCCGCGGTGCGCGCCCAATACGAGCCGGCGGATGTTACGATGCCGTCATATTCTCCGAGCGCGGCGGAGGACTCCTCGAGCCGGCGGAGGGCTTCACGTCCGCGCGCGTAAAGCGATGGGGCGGGCAGGCACAGATCGATGAGTGGCTTGGCATCCTTTCCGGTGAGCGTAAGCCGTACCGCGAGCTCTTCCGGCGGCACGAGTTCGACGCGGTCGAACGGACCGACGCGGGCCTTCTCCACGTCGCTTCGCGGCACATCGATATATTCGATCCGACGATCGCCGGCCGCGCGGCAGAGTTCCTCGACGTACCACGACGGCGCGAGCGGCCGGCCGTCGCCGTCGTTGCGGGCGTGGAAAGCGTAGAGCCGCTCTTTCGCCGAACCGACGAGAAGCGTGAAAAGAAGCCGCTCTTCGTCGAAGCCGCCCAGCTTGGTCGCCACTTTGTAGCCGAGAACCGTTTCGAACAGCTCGCGCTCGCGGTCGCGGAGAAACGCGTCTTCGCGAATCGTGCGCGGAAACATCCCTTCGTTCAGTCCCACGATAAAGACGGCGCGGAACGAGCTCCCGCGTGCGGCCATCGCGTCGAGCACCGTGACGCTTCGCGAGTTTGGCTGCGCCTGCCGGAGCGACCCGCGTTCAAGCCGGCGCTGGTAGGTTTCGAGAAAATGCGCCAGCGGGACCTTCTCGCAAACCGCATCGAGCGCCGCCAATCGCTGCAGCGCATCGTCGATCGCTTCGGACGCGACGGCGGATTTTTGGTCCGAGGCGAGCCATTTCTTTTGCAGTGTGTCCCACACGTTTACGTAACGGCTCCAGCTTGCTTCCCGAGGCACCGATTCGAGATCGCCGTGAAGCGCTGAGAAAATGCGCCAGAGCATGCGGACCTGATTCGCGGGCACGACAATTTCGCGCCTGCGCGTCCTGTCGTCCTGTTCGGCGACGGCGATTCCGCGGCCGAGATATTTTTCCAGACCGCTCCACTCGTCGGCCCCTTTGCCGATGCCGAGCAACCGGCTTGCGAGATCCCATAAATCCGGTCTCCCGTCGCGGTCGTCCACCGCCGCGCCGGCATTGAAGAACGGCGAGTCCAAGAGGTCGATCACATGCGTACGGACGTACTTCTTGAGCTGCAGATTCAACAGAAGGACCGCCGCCTTCGCTAGCGGATGCTCGGCTAGCGACGGTTCCGCGGATATTGTGAAAGGTATTCGATGGCGGGTGAAAATCTCTTCGATCCACGGGCGATACTCGAGCGAGCGGGCCGCGATGCCGATCTCATCGAAGGTGTAATCCTCTTCATCGACAAGACGCAAAATCTCTTTCGCCGCTGTATCGATCTCTTCGCGCGCGCCGAAGCAGGAAAAGAGTTTGATCGGCGCATGTTTCTCGCTTGCGTGCCTTGCGCCCGGCGATTCTTCGGCGAAGAGCGGCAACAGTGAAAGATGTGTTCCGGTATTCGGAGATGCCACGAGATTCCGCGGCGCGTCGGTTCCGGCAAGGCCGTGGACGTAGCGCTCGTAAAACCGCGCGGCGAAGGTCCACGCCGAGTGCTTCGATCCGTCGTCCAGCAGCGGGAAAAATGTTGTCACGGGATAGCGGCGCGCGACTGCAAGAAAAACATCGAGCTGGACCTGCGTCAGATCGTAAAAGCCGTAGTAAAGGATGCGTACGAACGAGCCGAGATAGCTCGATGTCGCGATCTGCTCGAGTGCCAGCAAATCCAGGTCGGCATAATCCCGCAGATTCCATTTCTCCAGGCCGGTGAGGAACGTTTGGTAAACGCTTAGCAGCGCCTCGACGCTCTCCGTCGACTCCTCGAAAAGACCCGCGCGCGCCGCTTCGAGCGCGGTCGCTGGCTCGACCGAGCCGTCCTTTAAATCGCGGATCGTTTGCCATAGAGCGCCGGCGCCGCCGGACTTCTCTTCGAGCCCGGTGAAAGCCTCGGCCCCGGGAGTCTTCATCCGTATCGTTTCGCGCAATACCTCTTCCAGCTGCCCGTTCTCTTGCAGCGGGGGCGGCTGCCCGCCGTATCGCTCTTCCAGCAAACGCCGCGACAATTGGAAAAACGTCAGCATGTGAAGATTGATAAAATTCAGCCGGCGCTCCCGCGAGAGGAGAATCTTCAGCCGGCGTCTAAGAGTGTTCGAGGGAACGAGGATCAAAACGGGCGCGAGCGCGTTGTCGCGCTTTAGGCGGATAATCTCTTCTACCAAAGCGTCTTCGAGGTAGGGGTGGAACGGGCCGAGTAGGATTTGCATGAACCTGACGAAATTACCACAATCGTCACGGCCGGCAAAGGAACTTTTCGCCGTGAACCGAGAGATAAAATTCTTGCAAAACCGGCGTCAAAGCTTTAAACAGGTACGAGAACTTCCCGCATGTTTTTCCGTCGAAAAATCCCGCGCTTGCTCCTTTTTCTCTTGTTCGCTCTGCTCGCCGCGCCGGTGACGTCCGGCGCTCAGCAGGGCGCTGTCGTCGCCGACAACGAGCTGGCGGTGAAGGCTGGGACGGACATTCTGAACAAGGGCGGCAATGCCGTTGATGCCGCCGTTGCGACCGCATTCGCGCTGGCCGTCGTCGATCAATCGGCTTCGGGGCTCGGCGGCGGCGGATTCATGGTGATGTATCAAGCGAAGGAGAAAAAGGCGCACGCGCTGGACTTTCGCGAGACGGCCCCCGCGGCCGCGAACCGGGAGCAATATGTTAAAAACGGCAAGCCCGTCCCGAGCCTCAGTCTAACGGGCGCGCTCGCGGTCGCGGTGCCCGGCGAGGTTGCGGGCTTGGTCGAAGCGCAGAAGCGCTTCGGCACAATGCCGCTGCCTGCAGTCATGGCCCCGGCGATACGGCTCGCCGTAGAAGGCTTTACGCCGCAGGTCCGGCTCCGCTATGCGCTCGAGCGCCAGCTGCACAACATTCGAAAAAATCCGGACCTCGCGCGCGTCTTGTTGGCGAAAGACGAGCTGCCGTCCGACGGTGAGCCGATTCGTCAGCGCGAGCTGGCGGAGACTCTCAAGGCGATCGCCGATCAGGGTCCGAAGGTTTTCTACGAAGGATGGATCGCGCAGGCGATCGCCGAGCGGATTAAAAAGGATGGCGGAACGCTCACGCCGGATGACTTGAAAAATTACAAGCCGGTTTGGCGCGAGCCGATCATCGGCCGGTATCGCAAATGGACGGTGCTGACGATGCCGCCGCCGAGCTCCGGCGGCATCGCCGTGATCGAATCCCTGAATGTCCTCGAGCACTACAAGCTCGGCTCGATGCCGCACAACTCCGCCGCCTATCTTCACCTTGTCGCCGAGAGCCTGAAGCACGCGTTCGCCGATCGCGCGCAGTATCTCGGCGATCCCGACTTTGTCCAGGTCCCGACCGCGAAGCTCATCTCTAAGGATTACGCCGCTTGGGTGCGGAGTAAGATCTCGACCGCGAAAACCTTCGCGCCGAAATACTACGGCCTCACGGCGTATAACGCCGAGAAGGGCGGCACGACTCATTTAGGTGTCGTCGATAAAGCGGGCAACGCGGTCTCGATGACGCTCACGATCAACACCCAGTTCGGCTCGAAGATCCTCGTCGGCGAGACCGGCATTGTGCTCAATAACGAGATGGACGATTTCGCGATCCATCCCGGTGGCGCGAATGTCTTCGGGCTCGTCGGCAACGACGCCAATTCGCTACAGCCGAAAAAACGGCCGCTCAGCAGCATGGCGCCCACGATCATCCTGGAAAACGATCGGCCCGTGCTCGTTGTCGGAGGGGCCGGCGGTCCGCGCATCATCAGTGCGACACTGCAGACGATTCTCAACGTCCTCGATTTCCGCATGCCGCTCAAAAAAGCGCTCGCCGCGCCGCGCATCCATCACCAATGGATGCCCGACGAGCTCGCCGTCGAGAGCGCAATTCCGCCGTTGACGCGAAAAGCGCTCGAGAAGCTGGGTCATAAGGTTCAGGAGAAAAATTCGCTAGGCCTGGCGGAAGCCGTCGCCGTCAAAGGAGGAAAGGCTGTCGCGCAGCCGGATCCGAGAAGGGAAGAGCCGGCGGCGGTGGGCGAGCGAGGCGAGCACTCAGCGACGCCGGCGCGTGCGAACGGCACGGAAAATCGACCAGCCCAGCGATAGCGCATTGCCGATCCGGCGGAATTTTCCCGGACCGGCGATAATCGACGCCGCCGGGCCGATCAGCGCGGCGGGGTGCTCCTTGATCTGCTGCAGAAATCCCTTCGCGAGGCTCGCCCACCGAAGCGAATGCCCAAGCTGCGCGTAACTCTCGGCAAGACGCTCGCGCTGGCCGCCGGAGCGGATGATCAGCGTCTCGCGTCTTCGCGCCAACTGCTCGAGCTTGCTCATGGCTGCGACATCCTCTCGCGATCCTTGTCGAATTCCGCCATCGTGGCGGAGAGAAACTTGGGCATTCCGGCCATTTTGCTTTTTGCCGCCAGGCCGACGGCGATCCCAATCACAATGTAGAGAACCGTCACGCCGCCTAGTGCCGCGAGCCGGTGCGTATCCCAAAACAGGACCACGATAAAGAGCGTAAGTAAAATAACCCCGACGGCGAGAAAGAAGAGCGAGATGGCGCCCAAGAGAAGCGTCTGCTTGAGGCGCTCCGCTTCCTCCTCGAATTCCGTCGTTGCCAGTTCGAGCCGCGTCTGCAGCAGAGCCGCGAAGTCGGACAGGACGTTTCCGAGCGACTCGAAAAAGCCCGGCTCGCTGGCCGGGCCGGGACCGCTGATTTCACCGGCCATGGATCGAGTTTAATCGCGGCGGATCAAAAGTCCGAGAATTAGGCCGAGGCCGGCTGCGATGCCGATCGCGCTCCAGGGATTTTTTTGAATGTAAGTCGAAGCCGCCTCGGCTGCGTCCTTGGTGGTGTCGAAGAAGATTTCTTCCGCGTCGGCAAGCGTTTCTTTTCCTTCTTTAAGGCTTTCCTCGATTCGCTTGCGCAACGACGCGACCTGCTCGCCAGCCTGATTCGCGGTCGCTTTGAGCAGTTCTTCCGCGTCGCCTATAAGCGCCCGCAAGTCCGAGACGAGCTTATCCGTTTCCATGCGCGCCACCCCCTTTTGCCTGCCCTATGATAGTGTTAGCCGTGGGCACATTCAAGCTTCCCGCGCCTGGGCAAGAGTTGACTTCGGCTGCCTGTTTCCATATAGAACACTTCACCGCGGTTCCCGCAGACCTCATTACTCGTGAATATTCATGAATATCCCAGCGTATTTTTGAAGAGGAGAGAAGAAGATGACGCGTTGTAGACAAATATTCGCCGGCCTGGCTTTCGTAGTCGCAGTGTTGGCGGGGGCGCAATTATCTCAAGCCGCACAATCCGCCGACTCTACGGCGAAGCTGATCGAAGGCGCGAAGAAAGAGGGGCAGGCGGTTTGGTACACGACGACAACGTTGGACCAAAGCCAGCAGGTGGTCCAAGCCTTCGAAAAGAAATATCCGTTCGTCAAAGTCACCCTTTTCCGAACCGGCGGCGGACCGTTGCTGAACAAAATCTTGACCGAAAGCCGCGGCGGCTTGAACGGATGGGACGTCGCGGTCGGACGAGGAGAAATGGTTCTCCCGCTAATCGAGAAAAAGCTCCTCGCGACCTATATCTCGCCCGAGCGCAGCGGTGTCTATCCCGACCTGATGGATAAGAGGGGATACTGGACCGCGTGGTATGTCAATGGCTACGTTCTCGGCTTCAATACCAAGCTCGTCAAGAAAGACGATGTTCCGAAAACCTATGAAGCGCTGCTCAATCCCAAATGGAAAGGCGGCCAGATCTCCGTCGATACCGAAGCCTTCGGCATGCTTCAGGGATTGATCGGCGCGTGGGGCAAAGAGAAGGCCGTCAACTGGTTCAAGCGGCTCGCGGCGTTGGATCCCGTGCCCAAGCGCGGCAACACCGAGCGCGTCCAGCTCGCGGTCGCCGGCGAATATCCGCTGATCCTCGCTTACAACCAGACGATGGAGCGCATGACGCAGCGCAAAGCGCCGATCGACTGGGTCCCGCTCGAGCCCGTCGTGATTCAGGTGAATCCGGCGATGCTCGCGGCGAAGTCGCCGCATCCGAATGCCGGCCGGCTGTTCATGGACTTCCTCATCTCGAAAGACGGCGGCGAACTGCTGCGCAGTTTCCAGCGCATCCCGGTGCGCAATGACGTCGAGCCGGATCCGCCGCGGCTATTTCGCGGCTTCAAGCGCGTGATCGAGAGCCCGGAGGGGTATAAGAATTTCGACGAGACGGTGAGCCTCTACAACAGCATCTTCAAATTACGGTAGGCAGGAAGATTTTGAATGTTGAGTTTTGAATTGAAATTCAAAACTCAAAACTAAAATTCAACATTTCCTTTCGGCTAGGCGAAAGGATTTCTCAAGACGATCGTCTCTTCCCGGCCGGGGCCGACAGAGACGAGGATGATTTCCGCGCCGACGATTTTCTCCAGCCGGTCGACGTAGCGCCGGGCATTGGCCGGCAGCTCGGATAGCTTGCGCGCGGACGTGAGCGGCTCGTCCCATCCTTCCATCTCCTCCCAGACCGGCTCGGCATTTTTGAGCACCCGCACGCTCGCGGGAAAGTCATGATAGATCTCGCCGCCGCTCTTGTAGGCGGTGCAAATTTTTAGCTTTTTAAAACCGGTGAGGACGTCGAGCTTCGTAAGCGCGATGCCGGTCAAGCCGTTGATTCTTACCGCGTGCCTCACGCCGACTGCATCGAACCAGCCGCAGCGCCGCGGCCGTCCGGTGGTGGCGCCGTATTCGCCGCCGTCCTGCATCAGGCGCTCGCCGATCGCGTCTTTTAATTCCGTGGGGAACGGTCCGCTGCCGACGCGCGTCGTGTAGGCCTTCGAGAGGCCGATGACCTCCTGAATATTACGCGGGCCGAT
>DASWZY010000045.1:0-6086 GCA_036407055.1 Binatia bacterium | reverse complement strand
GCCGCGGAACTGCCAGCGCACGAGCGGCATCAGCTCGGTGTCTTTGTTGATCTCGCGCTTGATGCGCACGAGCTTGCCGCGCTCCTCCAGCGCCTTCAGATGCTCGCGCACATCGCGGTAATACTTCCGTTTCTCCATCGTTCCTCCGTAATCTCCTGTCATGTATCACCCGTGCTCTAAGACTTGCAAGTTTTGCGTCGCGCAAACCAGCTTGACAAAGCTGCAAGCCGGGGCCTAACTTCATTGAATCTATGGCGAATCTCGGCTTCATCGGACTCGGCGTGATGGGCAGCCGCATGGCGAAGCGCCTTCTCGACGCCGGCCACACCGTCACCGGCTACAACCGAACAAAATCCAAAGCGCAGTGGCTCATCGACGCCGGCATGAAGTGGGCCGATACGCCGCGCGCCGCCGCGGCGGCGTCGGAGATCACTCTCTCGATGGTGACTAATACCGAGGCGCTGGAAGCGGTCGCGCGCGGGCGGGACGGCATCATCGCCGGCCTCGGCGCGGGAAAAATTTACATCGACATGAGCACGGTGAGCCCGGCGGCGAGCCGCGCGCTGGCGGCAGAGGTGAAGGCGGAAGGCGCGGCGATGCTCGACGCGCCGGTCTCCGGCAGCGTCGCGACGCTGGAAGAGGGTAAGCTCTCGATCATGGTCGGCGGCGAGCGCGAGGCGGTCGAGCGCGCACGGCCGATTCTTCAGGCGATCGGTCCCAAGGTTACGCATGTCGGCCCGAACGGCCTCGCTGTCTCCATGAAGATCGCGACGAACCTGAGCCTCGCCGTGCAGATGCTCGCCTTCAGCGAAGGCGTGCTGCTCGCCGAAAAGAGCGGCATCGCGCGCGAAACCGCGGTGGAAGTTCTGCTCAACAGCGTGATCGCCTCGCCGATGATCAAATACCGCGGGCCGTTCGTTCTGAAGCAGCCCGACGAGGCTTGGTTCGACGTCAACATGATGCAGAAGGATCTTCTGCTCGCGCTGGAATTGGGGCGGCAAAAGGACGTGCCGCTGCCGACCACCGCGGTGACGAACGAGATGCTCACGACCGCGCGGGGAATGGGACTCGCGAAAAAAGATTTCGCCGCGCTCTTCGACGCGCTGGCGGAGATGGCCGGAGTAAAAAAATAGCAGCAAGATGGCTAACGCACAAAAGGTAAAAAAGACCGAGCAGATCGCGTCGGGTAAAATCGCCGACGAACGATTGCTGCGCTTCTACCGCCAGATGCTGAAGATCCGGCTCTTCGAAGAGCAGGTGAACCAGCTCTATCTCGGAGCGAAGATGCCGGGTCTCGCGCATCTATATATAGGACAGGAAGCGGTCGCGGTCGGCGTCTGCGAGGCGCTGCGCGCCGACGATTACATCACGAGCACGCACCGCGGCCACGGCCACTGCCTCGCCAAGGGCGCCGAGATCGACAAGATGTTCGCCGAGCTGCTCGGCAAAGCCGACGGCTACTGCCGCGGCAAGGGCGGCTCGATGCACATCGCCGACCAAGAGCGCGGCAATCTCGGCGCGAACGCGATCGTCGGCGGTAGCGCCGGCATCGCGACCGGTGCGGCGCTCTCGGCGAAGATGCGCGGCACCGATCAGGTCGCGGTCTGCTTCTTCGGCGAGGGGGCGCTCGGTCAGGGGCTGCTCTACGAGTGCATGAACATGGCCTCGCTGTGGAAGCTGCCCGTGATCTATCTCTGCGAGAATAATCTCTATAACGAGTACACGCACTACAGCGAGACGACCGCCGGGACGATCGAAGGGCGCGCGCGGGGCTTCGGCATCCCCACGGAGACGATCGAAGGCCAGGACGTCGAGCTCGTTTATAGCACCGTATCGAAGCTGATCGAGAACGCGCGCAAAGGCGACGGACCGTCGTTTCTCCTATGCAACACCTACCGCTTTCACGGCCACCACGTCGGCGATATCGACCGCGCCTATTACCGGCCCAAGAAAGAAGAAGAGGAATGGAAGGAGCGGCGCGACCCGGTAAAGCTCCTGGGCGACAAACTCGTGCGCAACGAGATCGTCGACAGAAAATTTCTCGCGCAGACGGAATCCGAGATAGAAGGTGAGATCAAATCCGGCGCCGACTTCGCGCTGAGCGCGCCGTATCCCGATCCGGAGGAAGTCGAGCAGGATGTTTACGCGTAGTGTTGAGTTATGAATTTTGAGTTTTGAGTTTTCGGAATTCCAATTCAAAACTCAACACTCAAAACTCAAAACTTTATGGCGAAGCAGGCACAAACTACCGCCAGTAGAGAAATCACCTTCGCACAGGCGATCAACGAAGCATTGGCCGAGGAGATGCGCCGCGATCCGAAGGTCTTCATCCTGGGCGAGGACGTCGCCGAGGCGGGAACGCCGTTCAAGGTGCTCTCGGGTCTCGTGAAAGAATTCGGCAAGGAGCGCGTGATCGACTCGCCGATCTCGGAGGCCGGCATCGCCGGCATTTGCGTCGGCGCGGCGATGACCGGCATGCGGCCCGTCGTCGATATCATGTTCGGCGACTTCGCCACGCTGGTCATGGACCAGATGGTGAACCAAGCGGCGAAGACGCACTATATGTCCGGCGGCAAGCTCACCGTGCCGATGGTGATGCGCACGACGCTCGGCGCGACGCGCCGCTCGGCCGCGCAGCACAGCCAGAGCCTGCACGCGTGGTTCAGCCATATCCCGGGACTCAAAGTCGTGCTGCCGTCGACGCCGTACGACGCGAAAGGCCTGCTCAAGACGGCGATCCGCGACGACAACCCGGTCGTCTTCTTCGAAGACAAGATGATGTACCAGCAGAAGGGCATCGTGCCGTCGGGAGACTACACGATTCCGTTCGGCGTCGCCGACGTGAAGCGCGCGGGCAGGGACATCACGCTCGTCGCGACGAGCAGCATGGTCGAAGTATCGCTCAAGGCCGCGGATATTTTGCAGGCTTCGGGCATCTCGGCGGAGGTCGTGGACGTGCGTACGACGGCGCCGCTCGACAAACAAACGCTGATCGCCTCGGCGAAGAAGACCACGCGCGCAATCGTCATCGACGAGGGCTACGAGCGCTACGGCGTAACGGCGGAGATCGCGTCGGTCATCGCCGACGGCGCGTTCTATTATCTCGACGCGCCGGTCAAGCGAATGGGAGCGATGGACGTCCCGGTGCCGTTCTCGCCGGTGCTGGAAGATCAGACCGTGCCGACGCCGGAGAGCGTAGCGGAGACCGCGAAGAAGCTCTGCGGAAAGAATTCCTAAAAGCGTGAGGTTCATATGGGCCTGAAGACCTTCGGCTTGATGGGCGTCGATTGGGAGGAGCGCGTCAACATCGAGCGCCTGCGCACTGAGCGTCTCGCGCGCGTGAAGGCGGCGCTGAAAAAGTCCGAGATGGGCTCGCTTCTCTGCTTCGACATGAACAACATCCGCTATATCACGGCGACGCACATCGGCACCTGGGCGATGGACAAGCTCGTGCGCTTCTCGCTGCTGCCGCAGGACGACGAGCCGATCCTGTGGGACTTCGGCTCGGCCGCGCGCCATCATCAGATTTACTGCCCGTGGCTCGGCGAGCGCAGCCGCGCCGGCATCTCGACACTGCGCGGCGCGACGCATCCCGGCTCCGGTCTCGCCGACGACGTCGCAAAGAAAATCAAAATCGAATTACAAAAGCTCAAGCTCGACAAAGAGCCGGTCGGCGTCGACGTGATCGAATTGCCCGTGCTGTTCGCTTTGCAGGCGCAGGGCATCAAGGTCGTCGACGGCCAGCAGCTCATGCATCAGGTCAGAAAGATCAAGACGCAGGACGAGATCACGCTGCTCAACACCGCGTGCATGATGGTCGACGCGGCGTACGAAGAGCTTTACCGCTTCATGCGCCCGGGCGTAAAGGAGAACGAATGCGTCGGCGTCGTGAGCAAAGTGCTCTACGATCTCGGCTCGGAGCATGTGGAGGGCGTCAACGCGATCTCCGGCGAGCGCTGCAGCCCGCACCCGCACGTCTACACCGACCGCGTGCTGCGACCCGGCGACCCGGCGTTCTTCGACATCCTGCACAGTTACAACGGCTACCGAACCTGCTATTACCGCACCTTCGCCGTCGGCAGCGCGTCGCCGGCGATGGCCGACGCCTACAAGCGCTGCCGCGATTACATGGACGCCGCGATCTCGATCGTCAAGCCCGGCGTCACGACCGCCGACGTAGTGAAGCTCTGGCCCAAGGCGGAAGAGTTCGGCTTCGCCAATGAGGAAGCGGCGTTCGCGCTGCAATACGGCCACGGCGTCGGACTTTCGATCTGGGAGAAGCCGATTTTCAGCCGGCTCGTGTCGCTCGACAATCCGGAGACGATCGAGGAGGGCATGGTCTTCGCGCTCGAGACCTACTGGCCGGCGAAGGACGGCTGGTCCGCCGCGCGCCTGGAAGAAGAAGTCGTCGTGACGAAGGACGGCTGCGAAGTGATTACGCGCTTTCCCTCGGAGAAACTGCTGGTCGCCGGCACGCATTATTTCACCGCCGGCGGCGCGCTGCCGGAGACGCGCGAGACGCAGTCGAATCTCAACAATCCCGGATCGCTGGACAGAATCAAGAAGGCTTGAGGCGCGAGGCGCGAGATAAAAACAAGCGAGCCTTGAATGGCCCAAGTTCTTTTGTTTTACTCACGCCTCATGGCTCGCGCCTCGCGCCTTTTCAACCGGCTCATGCCCCACGCCTAGCTTATGGCCACCGACGTCATCATGCCCGCGCTCGGCATGGCGCAGGAAAAAGGAACGCTCCTCGCCTGGCTCAAAAAAGCCGGCGACGCGGTCAAGAAGGGCGAGCCTTTGATGGAAGTCGAGACCGACAAAGCGACGGTCGAGGTCGAGGCGCCGGCGTCCGGCGTGTTGCAGAACGTAACGGCGAAAGAAGGCGACGAGATACCCGTCGGACAGACGATCGCGATCATCGCCGCGCCTGGCGAGACAACGGCAAAGGAAAGCAAGGCCCCTCACCCTGGCCCTCTCCCACAGGGAGAGGGAACAAAAAAGAAAGCTGAGGCAGCAAAATCGACGGCGCCATCCGCAACGCCTGCTCGCCCTCCCCCCCTGGGAGAGGGAAGGGATGAGGGCGGCGGCCGCATCGCCGCCTCACCCGCCGCGCGTCGCATCGCCGAAGAGAACAATATCGACCTCGCCGCGCTCAAAGGCAGCGGACCCGACGGCAGCGTCGTCGCCGAGGACGTGCTGCGCGCGGGCGGGGAGGCTAAAGAAGCCGCGGCCGCCGGGCCGCCGCGAGTCAAAGAAATCGTGCCGCTTACGGCGATGCGGCGCATCGTCGCGCAGCGCATGACGGCGAGCAAGCAGGGCGCGCCGCATTTTTACGTCGGCATCGACGTCGACATGACGGGCGTCGACAACCGCCGTGGCGACATGAAGCGCCGGGGGAATCCGATCATCCCCTCGATCAACGATTTTATCCTGGCCGCCGTCGCGAAAACGCTGCGCGATTTTCCTTCGCTGAACGCGTCGTTCGCCGAGGACGGCGTCAAGATTTACTCCGATATCAATCTCGGCGTGGCGGTGGCGCTCGAAGAGGGGCTTGTCGTCCCGGTGATCCGCAACGCCGACAAGCTCTCGCTCGAAGAGCTGGCGCGACAGAGCCGCGCTCTCGCCGAAAAGGCGCAGAAGAAAAAACTCTTTCCGCTCGACTACGATGGCGGCACGTTCACGGTCTCCAACCTCGGCATGCTTGGCGTCGACAGCTTCACCGCGATCATCAACCCGCCGCAATCGGCGATCCTCGCCGTCGGACGCGTCGCGCCGCGAGTCGTAAGCGTCGACGGCACGCTCGCCGCGCGCCCGACGATGACGATGAATCTCTCCGCCGACCACCGCGTCGTCGACGGCGCGCTCGCCGCGCGCTTTGTCGCCGAGGTGAAGCGGCGCCTCGAACGCGTTGATCTCTGACCGATGGCGAAAATCTGCATCCGCAATCTGACGAAGACCTACAGCGGCGGCCGCGTCGTGGCGCTGAGCGACATCTGCCTCGACATCGAGCCGTTCGAGAGCATCTGCATCCTCGGACCTTCGGGCTGCGGCAAGACGACGCTGCTCCGCATCGTCGACTGCCTGAT
>DASWZY010000044.1:0-9638 GCA_036407055.1 Binatia bacterium | reverse complement strand
CTTGTTTTTGCTTTCCGCATGCGCGACGCCGATCGGCGTCGCGCGCCTCGACACGCAGCAGGCCCAGCATATTCTCACCGCGAATGCGCTCTCAGCCGGAACGCCGAGCAGCTGGTCGTCGCAGGTGCTGCAACGAAACGGACTTTTCGACCGCTTCGAGAAAGATCCCGTCGCGACTCTCGCCGAGCTGCATGAAGAGCTTCCGCAAGTCGGCGTCGGTGAAGAACGGTTTCAAGACCGCCTGTTCGCGCTATCGGAGCTTTCTTTCCTCCACGCCGAGCGTTCCGGCGCGCGCGAGTATTATCTCGCCGCGGTCGTCTACGCCTACGCGTTCATGCTTCCGGAAAACGGCGCGCCGCCGCGTGCGCTCGACCCGCGCTTCCGGATCGCCGCCGATCTCTACAATCGCGGCTTGGCCCGCGGCCTGGCTTCGGCCGATGGCGGCGAGGTCGAGCTGAAGTCCGGGACCTACAAGCTGCCGTTCGGCCAGATCACGCTCACGGCGGAGACTTCCGGCTTTCTCTGGGGCGGCTATCGTCTGAAGCGCTTCATTCCCGTCGGCGAATACGAAGTGCGCGGACTGCGCAACCGCTACCGTCAGGCCGGCGTGGGCGCGCCTCTCGCCGCAGAAGTCGAGCCGCTGGAGAACAATCTAAACGCCGAGATCGCGCGCAAGCGCATCCCGCCGCGTGTCAAAGTGCCGGTGACCGCGTTCGTGCGCATCGGCGAGCCGGTTCGCGGCGTTGTGGAAGGGAAGCTCGCCGGGCGGCTCGAGCTTTATGCGGCCGATCAAACCTACACGCTTAACATCGAGGGCCGCGATGTGCCGCTCGAGCTCGAGCCCACGGCCGCACTTGCTTATGGGTTGGAAGGCGCGCCGGTGTGGAGCTTCGAGCTGGCGGGCTTCCGGGTCGCCGACCCGCACGCCATTCTCGGCGACGGCCTGCTCATGATCCATCCGTACCGGCCCGGGCGCATTCCCGTGGTGTTGGTGCACGGGACGGCTTCCAGCCCGGCGCGCTGGGCCGAGATGTACAATGAGCTCGCGAACGATCCGGTGCTGCGCGGCCGCTATCAGTTCTGGCTCTTTCAGTACAACACGGGGCAGCCGATTCTTTATTCCGCGATGCTGCTCCGCCGCGCGCTGCGCGACATTGTCACGGAGATCGATCCCGCGGGGCAGGACGAGGCGCTCAAGCGCATGGTGGTAATCGGCCATAGCCAGGGCGGGCTGTTGACGAAGCTCATGGCGGTCCACAGCGGAGACCACTTTTGGAATAACGTGAGCGACGATCCGTTCGACAAGGTGGAGCTGCCCGCCGAAACGCGCGAGCTGGTGCGTGAAGCGATGTTTTTCGATCCCGTGCCGACGGTCAAACGCATCGTATTCATCTCGACTCCGCATCGTGGCAGCTATCAAGCGCGAGGCTGGGTCCTTCCCGTGCTCAGGAGGATTATGACCCTGCCCGGCACGATCGTGTCTCAATTCCAGGTGCTGGCGACGGCCGGCGAGATGGGCGCGCTGAAAACGAGCCAGGTCCCGACCTCGGTGGAAAATATGAGCCCGGGCCATCCGTTTCTCAGGGCGCTGATCGATCTGCCGATCGATCCCTCGATTCCGGCGCATTCGATTATCGCCGTATTGGGCGACGGGCCGGTCACCGGAAAGACCGACGGCGTCGTCGCCTACGAGAGCGCGCACATCGACGGCGTCGAGTCGGAAAAAATCATCCGCTCCGGCCATTCCACGCAGGGGGAGCCGCAAACCATCCAAGAGGTGCGCCGCATCCTGCGCGAGCACCTCGGTGTGAAATAACCGCGCGTCAACGCTCGGGATTCTGCGCTTCGTACCATTGGACCAAGGTCCAATATACAGCGTTGCCGCTGTCGGCCTATAAAAAATCCCAGCGAGAGGTGCGGCCGACGCCCGGCTATCCCATTACGCCGCTTAGGTTGAACAAAACATTGTAAAGCCATCACTCCGGAAAAATCAGGATGGACTATTTCTTTAACGCCTTGCGGCAAAATCCGGAGCTCGCAATCTTTCTCGCGCTCGCGCTCGGCTTTGCGGTCGGCCGCGTTAAAATCGGCGGCTTCAGTCTCGGGACGGTCGTCGGCACGCTGCTCGCCGGCGTCGTCATCGGGCAGCTCGACATCAAAGTTCCGGCGTTGGTGAAGACCGTCTTCTTCGATCTTTTTCTATTCACCACCGGCTACAAAGTCGGGCCGCAGTTTTTTCGCGGCCTGAAGCGCGACGCGCTGTCGCAAATGGCGCTCACGGCGGTGCTGTGCGTGACGTGTCTTGCCGCGGCTTTCATCGCGGCGAAAGTTTTTGCCTACGACGTCGGAACGGCCGCCGGCCTGCTCGCGGGCGCGTTCACCGAATCAACGGTCATCGGCACGGCGGGCGACGCGATCAACCGGCTCGCGATTTCCGCCGAAGAGAAGGCGGTCCTGCTGAATAATATTCCCGTCGCCTACGCGGTCACGTATCTCGTCGGAACCACGGCGGTCGTCTGGTTCCTGCCCAAGGTCGGGCCCAAGCTCATGGGGGTCGATCTCAAAGCCGAGGCCGCGAAGATGCATGCGCAAATTTCCGGGAGTACGGAGGCGCAGCCCGGCGTAATCTCCGCGTCGCGCTCCTTCGACGTGCGCGCGTACCGCGCGGCCAACGCGAAAATATTCGGCAAGAGCGTCGCCGAGCTCGAGCGCCTGCCCGAAGAGTTTCGCTTCTTCATTCAGCGCATTCGCCGCGGCGACGTTCTCATGACGCCCGCGCCCCACGCCGTCATTCGCGAGGGCGACGTCCTTGCCGTCATGGCGCGCGGGGAGATTCTGGTCGAGCGCGGCGCGGCGATAGGACCGGAAATCCACGATAAGGCGCTGCTCGATTTTCCCGTCGAAGTCGTGGACGTCGTGCTGACGAACAGGGCGGTCGCCGGCAAGACGCTGCTCGACATTGCCCGAACGGAACCCTGGCGCGCGCAATTTCGCGGCGTGTTTCTCCGTCAGATTACGCGCGCCGGCACCGAAATCCCCGTTCTGCCGGCGACCGTCGTGGATCGCGGCGACTTATTGACGCTGGTCGGTACGAAAGTCGACGTCGACCGCGCCGTGGCGGCGCTCGGCTATGCCGACTGGCCGAGCAGCGCGACAGACATGATTTTCGTCGGCAGCGGCATCGTTATCGGCGGCCTCGTCGGTCTTCTCACGGTCACCGTCGCCGGTCTGCCGATCACGCTCACCGCCAGTGGCGGCGCGCTGATCATGGGGCTCGTCTTCGGCTGGCTGCGCTCCATGTTCCCGGTGTTCGGGCGCATTCCCGAGGCCGCCATGTGGATTTTCGACACCGTCGGCTTGTCCGTCTTTATCGGCGTCGTCGGTCTCACCGCGGGACCGAGCTTCGTCGCCGGCTTGCAAAGGTCCGGTTTGAGCCTCGTCTTTGTCGGCTTGATCGCCGCGGTTGTGCCGCATCTCGTGGGAATATTGTTCGGCCGCTTCGTGCTCGGAATGAATCCGGTGATTCTTCTCGGCGCGTGCTCCGGCGCCGGCACCATGACCGCGGCGCTGCGCGCGATTCAGGACGAAGCGCAGAGCAAGCTGCCGGCTTTGGGCTACACGGTCCCGTACGCGGTCGGCAACATTATTCTTACGGCGTGGGGGCCCGTCATCGTGGCATTGCTGACGGTCGGAAAGTGAAGGCGAAGAGTAGTTTTGCAAACAAGAGGATGTGAGGAGCCGAATGCCGTTTACGATCATCGACGGAACCGGACCCATCGTGACCGCAAAAATCAGCGGGGAGCTCAGCATCAATGAAGTGAGCCAGCTGCAGAACGCCTCTCTCGGGGCAATCGAACGCCACGGCCGGATCAGCGCGCTGTTGTTTCTCGAGAATTTTCAAGGCTGGAAGCGCGAGGGCGGCTGGGGCGATCTGACCTTCATGAATGAGCACGATAAGAACATCGCAAAGATTGCGGTCATAGGAGAGCCGCAGTGGAAGGATGACGTCTGCGCCTTTCTGGCGAAAGGGTTTCGCAGCGCCGCGGTCGAGTTCTTTCTCCCTTCCGAGCCGTACAAGGCGCGGCAATGGCTGAAATCGTCGGTCGCAAAAAAGGCTTGATGCCGCTTCGACACGCAAGCCGCTTGGAGAACCGAAGATGCTTTATGTGAATACAAAACTAAAGTTCATTGCCGGCGCGCTCGCGCTGACTCTTGTCGGCTGCACGAAGCCGGAGCCGCCGCCGCCGGCTCCGGCGGAAGTGAGAGTCGTCACGGCCGTGAAAAAGGATGTGCCGATTTTCGTCGAGCTGGTCGGCTCGACGCTCGGATCGGAGGACGTCGAAATCCGGCCGCGCGTCGAGGGATACCTCGTCTCCATAAACTTCACCGAAGGCTCATTCGTCCGGAAGGGCGATTTGCTCTATAAGGTCGACCCCCTGCCTTTTGAGGCGTCGCTCGCCGAATCGAGAGCGAATCTTGCGACGGCTCAAGCGCAGCTCGAAAAGAGCAAAAACGACGTCGACCGGTTGACGCCATTGCTGAAGGAAAGAGCCGTCAGCAAGCAGGAAGTCGATAACGCGCTCTCGCTGAGGGACGCTGCGCGGAGTCAGGTGGCCGCGTATGAAGCGAAAGTCGCTCAGTCCAAACTCGACCTCGCCTACACCACGATCACCTCGCCGACCGACGGCATCATCGGCACGACGAAGTTGAAGGTCGGGAGCCTGGTCGGCCGCGGTCCGGACACCGCGGTGCTCAACACCGTGTCGAAGGTCGATCCCATTTTCTTCCGCTGCGCCATCGCGGAGGCGGAATATCTGAAAATCTCCCGGCGCGACTCGAGCCCGCGAGGGTACGAGAAGCAATACGGCGTCGAGCTGATCCTAGCCGACGGCACCAAGCATCCGTATAAAGGCAAGCTCGACACGGTTGAGCGCGCGGTGGATGCGTCGACCGGAACTTTGACCGGACAGTTCAGCTTCCCCAACCCAAAACGCATCCTGCGCCCGAACCAGTACGGTCGCGCGCGCTTTGTCGTCGACCTCAAGGACGACGCTGTCCTGATTCCGCAGCGCGCCGTGCAGGAGATTCAAGGGCTCTATAGCGTCATGGTCGTCAAGCCGGACTCCACCGTGGAGCAGCGCATGGTGAAGGCGACCGACCGCGTCGACGATCAGTGGGTCATCGAATCGGGTATCAAGCCCGGTGAAAGCGTGATCGTCGAAGGAGTCCAAAAAGTAACGCCCGGCGCCAAGGTCATCGCGTCGGTCGAAAAACCGGCGGGCGCGGAGAGCGCCGCCTCGAATGAAGCGCCGCCCGTGACCGAAGCCGCTGCGGTGCCCGCGAAAGCCGAAGCCAAGAACGCCAAAGGGAAGTAGATATGGCGAATTTTTTCATCCGCAGACCGATCGTCGCGATGGTCATATCGATCATCGTCGTGATCATGGGGCTCTTCACGCTGAAAAGCCTCAGCATCGAGCAATACCCGTTTCTCGCGCCGCCGACGATCCGCGTGACCGCGACCTATCCCGGCGCCTCCGCGGTCGCGGTCGAGCAGTCGGTGGCGACGCCGATCGAGCAGGAAGTCAACGGCGTCGACAAAATGATCTACATGAAGTCGTCGAACACGAGCGACGGCCGCATGCAGCTCGACGTCAACTTCGAGGTCGGCGTGGACCAGGACACCGCGAACGTCCTGACGCAGAACCGGGTCTCGTCCGCGCAGGCGCGCCTCCCGCAGGAGGTCGTGCAGCAGGGCGTCACGGTCAAAAAGCAGAGCCCGAGCATTCTGATGCTCATCTCCGTCTTTTCTCCGAA
Organism: Binatia bacterium; assembly: GCA_036407055.1. Taxonomy (GTDB): domain Bacteria; phylum Desulfobacterota; class Binatia; order UBA9968; family UBA9968; genus JAJPJQ01. The sequence continues at coordinate 3,824 of DASWZY010000044.1, read as the reverse complement.
GCAAAGCTACGACGCCAATTTTCTGATCAACTACTGCGGCATCAACCTGCGCGATCAGATTCTGCGCATTCCCGGCATCGCGCAGGTCGATCTCTTCGGCGGCGCCGATTACGGCATGCGCATCTGGCTCAGGCCCGACCGGATGGCGAATCTCGGTCTCACACCGTCCGACGTCATCTCGGCGATCAAGGAGCAAAACCTTCAGGCACCCGCGGGCCGCGTCGGCATGGCGCCTGCGCCCAAGGGTCAGGAGTTCACCTACACGGTGAGCGCTCCGGGAAGACTCGTCACCCCGGAGGAATTCGAAAATATCATTATCCGCGAGAGCGCAACCGGCGCGCAGGTTCGCGTCAAAGACGTCGGCCGCGCCGAGCTCGGCTCGCAGGACTACAACTCGTTCGGACGCCTCGACGGCAAGGCCGCCGGCACGATGGCGGTGTATCTGCTGCCGGGCGCGAATCAGCTCCAGGCTGCGGAAGCGATCTACGATACGATGCGCCGCGCCAAGGGGCTCTTTCTGCCCGACATGGACTACAAGATCGTTTACGACACGACGCCCGCGGTTAAAGCCTCCATCGAGGGCATCGTGCACACGTTCCTCGAAGCCGTGGTTCTGGTCACACTGGTCGTGTTCATCTTCCTCCAAAATATGCGCGCGACCATCATCCCGCTGCTTACGGTGCCCGTGTCGCTCATCGGGACGTTCATCTTTTTTCCGCTGCTCGGCTTCTCCGTCAATACGCTCTCGATGTTCGGCCTCGTCCTCGCCATCGGCATCGTCGTCGACGACGCGATCGTCGTGGTCGAGGCGGTCATGCACCATCTCGAGCACGGGATGAATCCCAAAGAGGCGACGATCCAGGCGATGAAGGAAGTCTCGGCGCCGGTCATCGGCATCGCGCTCATCCTGTCGGCCGTCTTCATTCCCGTCGCGTTTCTCGGCGGCCTCACGGGACGCATGTACCAGCAATTCGCGCTCACGATCGCGATCTCCGTCCTGCTTTCGGCGTTCAACGCGCTCTCTCTGTCGCCGGCGCTCTGCGCCCTGTTTCTGCGCGCGCCCAAGCCGGCGCGCGGTCCGCTGGGAAAATTCTTCGGCGGCTTCAACTGGATATTCGATCGCACTACCAAAGGTTACGTCGGCACATCACGGCTGCTCGTGCGCCGCTCGATTCTCACGATCCTCATCGTCGTCGCGGTCGCCGTGGGCGCCGGGGTTTTCGGCGGCGCGCTGCCCGCGGGTTTCATCCCCGACGAGGACCAGGGCATCTTCGGCGTCAACGTCACGCTGCCGCCCGCCGCTTCGCTCGAGCGGACGAGCGGGGTTTTGGCGCAGGTCGAACAGATACTCACCAAGACCGCGGGCGTCGATTCCTTCACGACGATCGGCGGCTACGGCGTCGTGACCAGCACGTATCAAACGAATTTCGGCACGATTTTCGTCCGCTTGAAACCATGGGACGAGCGCCATTCCGAGGCGCTCCACGTCAAAGGAGTAATGGCGGGTCTGCAGGCGCAGCTCCGTAAAATTCCGGAAGCGATCATCTTTCCTTTCAACATACCGACGATCTCCGGCTTCGGCGCCTCGGCGGGATTCAACTTTCTCTTGCAGGACCGCAGCGGCTCGCTCACCGTGCAGCAACTGGGCGATGTCTCGCGCCAGTTTCTCGACGCGGCGCGCAAGCGCCCCGAGCTGGCGAATCTTTTTACGTCGTTCGACCCGCGCTACCCGCAAGTGAAGGTGGATCTCGACCGCGAGAAGGCGCGAAAGCTCGGCGTTCCTGTGAACGAGGTGTTTCAGGCGCTCTCGGCGGTCATGGGCAGCAGCTACGTCAACGACTTCAACCGCTTTGGCCGGCTGTTCCGCGTCTACATCCAGGCCGACGCCGACTATCGCCGCAAGCCGCAGGACATCGGCAACATCTACGTCCGCAGCCGCACGACCAACACCATGATTCCGCTTTCCACCCTTATGACGATCACGTCGGTGAACGGCACCGAAGTCACCAACCGCTTCAATCTCTTCCGCTCGGTGGAGATCAGCGGCGTCCCGGGCCGCGGCTTCACTTCGGGCCAGGCTTTGGCCACGCTCGAAGATGTCTTCAAGCAGACGATGCCGAAAGAGATGGGTTTCGCGTATTCGAGCCTCTCGTATCAGGAGAAAGTCGCGCCGCCGGCGGGACCGACGTTTGTCCTCGCGATCGTGTTCGTCTTCCTGCTGCTCGCCGCGATGTACGAAAGCTGGCGGCTGCCCTGGGCGGTTTTGCTCGGATCGCCGCTCGTCGCCTTGGGCTCGTTCTTCGGCGTCTGGCTCATGGGGTACGACAACAACGTCTACGTGCAGATCGGCAACATCATGCTCATCGGCCTCGCCGCGAAGAACGCGATTCTGATCGTCGAATTCGCCAAGGCGAAGCACGAAGAGGGCATGTCGGTCGAGGAAGCCGCGCTCGAGTCGGCGCGCCTGCGCTTCCGCCCGATCCTCATGACCGCATTCGCGTTCATCCTGGGCGTCGTGCCGCTCATGATCGCGAGCGGCGCCGGCGCCGGCGCGCAGAACGTGATGGGCACAGCGGTTTTCTGGGGCATGCTTGTCGCGACCGCTCTCGGCGTCTTTTTGATTCCCGGCAACTTCGCCTTCGTCGAAGGGCTCGGGAGGAAGAAGAAAGCCGCTCCGAGCCCGCTTTCGCCGCCGGTGGCGTCGCACGAAGGAGCGCACTAGCGTGAAACGAGCAATTCGCAGCGTCATCGTTCTGGTGTTTTTCAGCGGCTGCACGCTCGGTCCGAATTATTCCCGGCCGAACATCGTCACTCCGGAGAATCACCGCGGCGCGCAAACGGCTGCCGGTGCGGAATCGATCGCCGATCTTCCCTGGTGGGAGCTGTTCAAGGATCCCGTGCTCCAGGGGCTGATCCGCGAGGCGCTTAAAAACAACTACGACCTGCGCGCCGCGGCGGCGCGCGTGGAACTGGCGCGGGCGCAGATCGGCGTCACGAAGTCGTTTTTCTATCCGCAGGTCGGCGCAACGGTCAACGGCACGGCGCAGCAGGTCTCGCGCAAAAGCGAGCCGCCGCAAACCCCTACATTCGATCGAAGCTTTAACAATTTGTTCGCCGGCTTGAGCGTCGCCTGGGAGCTCGACATCTTCGGCAAGATCAGGCGGCAGACCGAGGCGGCGACCGCGACGTTTGTTGCGACCGAGATGGATCGCCGCGGCGTGTACATCACCCTCGTCGCCGACGTAGCGCAGAACTATTTTAACTTGCGCGAATTGGATTTGGAGCTGGAGATAGCGCGCCGCACCGTCACGCTCAACGACGAGACCGTGCAATTCTATAACACACGCGTCGACGGCGGCGTATCCAATCAGCTCGAACTGGATCAGGCGGTCGCCAACCGCGCGCGCACCGCTTCGACGATTCCGGAGCTCGAGCGCCGAATCGTCCAGCAGGAAAACCTCATCAGTTATCTCATCGGGCACAATCCCGGGCCGATCGAGCGCGGCACGGCGCTCACCGATCAATACTCTCCGCCGTCCATCCCCACGGGCTTGCCGGCGGCTTTGCTGGAGCGCCGCCCCGACGTCCAAACCGCCGAGCAGCTGCTGGTCGCCGCCAACGCGAATATCGGCGCGGCGAAGGCGCTGTTTTTTCCCGATGTCTCCATCAACGCCGCCGTCGGCGCGCTCGGCAAAAACGGCAATATCTTCGACAAGCGCGCGGCGCTCTGGTCGGTTGCCGGCGGCTTCTTTCAGCCGATTTTTCAGGGCTTTCGTCTCCTGTGGAATTACAGAGGAACGCTGGCGAGCTTCGATGAGGCGGTC
>DASWZY010000043.1:0-6340 GCA_036407055.1 Binatia bacterium | reverse complement strand
GCCGCGGTCAGCGCCAGCGCCTTGATGCCCATCATTTGCAGGCGGTGGCGCATGGCGAAAATCATGCACAACAGCGTGCAGGCCAGGAGCTTCCAGAAGACCAGTCCCCAGACGGCGCCCCAGGCGCCGATGGCGGCGGCGACCAGCGGATTAGCCTCTCCGACGCCATAGTGCATCACCTCGTACGTCAGGACGCCATCGAAGACCTGAAACAACAAGTTGAGCCCCGTGAGGCTGATCCAAATCAGCGGCGGCAGTGGTGGTGTCATGACTGTCCCAACTATCGCCGGTGCTCAGAACCGTCAAGATAGGTGAAGTCCCGATTTTCGGGGTTGTTTGTGACCCCCTCAGGCAGGCTCGATTTCGAGATAAACGGTCTTCTCGCGGCGGAGCCGGTGGAACATCGGCACGACGACGCCGTGGAGCAGCGGGTGCTTGCGGTCGATCGCGCGGCCGGCGCGCTCGGCTTCTTCGCCGGTTAGAATCCTTGCACGGGCCCGCAGCGCGGGCCCGGTCGGCTTGCCGCGCGCCGTCGACGGCGCGAGCTCGACGGCGGGATTATTGCGGATGCGCTTCAGTTTTCATGCGCTCCCGTAGGTGCGGACGTAGCCGCGGCCGTCCTCGACGGCGATATTGACGGGCGTGCCGACGCCCCGGCCGTCGCGCCGGAACGTCGTGAGAAGAACGGTTCGTTGGCTGACGAACCGTTGGAGATCTTCCGCGCTCATAATTCTCTTGTCGCAGCCGTACGGGCAAACAGCAAGGTGCGTCGTCCCGGCGGCGCGATTGACGCTCGCGCATCGAGTTGATACGCCGGTGAGGTCCGGATTTTTTCTCACGGAGGAAAGCAATGGCCATCAAGCTTTACGACGCGGTGCCCTCGTCCAACAGCGACCGCGTGAAAATCGCGCTCAACGAAAAAGGCCTCGCGTACGAGCGCATGTCGCTCAACCTCGCGCGGCGCGATCAGAAAAAGCCCGAGTTCCTGAAGCTCAACCCCTACGGCAAGGTGCCGGTGATCGACGACGGCGGGAAAATACTTTTCGAGTCGTGCATCATCAACGAATATCTCGACGAGAAGTATCCGAATCCGCCGCTGATGCCGAAAGACCCGTATCTGCGCGCGCGCGGGCGCATCCTTGTGGACTACGGCATGAATCATCTGCACACGACCTACTTCGCGCTACGGGACGAGTTCTTCTTCAAGAAAGAAGGGGAGCGCGACCAGAAGCTGATAGCGGAGAAGCAGCGCGAGCTGAGAAGCATGCTCGGCTACCTCGAAGAAGCGCTCGGCGACAAGGAATATTTCTTAGGCGCTTTCAGCCTGACCGACGTCGACCTCTGGCCGCGCTTCGGCCGGCTCGAAGACTACGGCGCGCTGCCTGCGCCCGAGCTGCCGCGCCTGGGCGCGTGGATCCAGCGCACGAAAGCGCGCCCGTCGATCAAGGCGCTGGTGGGACAGAAGCCGGTTTATTAGTGATGCGATGAAAGACGTTACCCTGATATTTAACAATTACCGCGAATGTGTTCGCAATCTATGGAACGTCTATTTTTGGAATCTTCAACCGGATTGGGATCCTCGCGACAAATATGAGGATATATGTACGACGCTTTTTGACGTTTTGGTTCTTGACCAAGTCGTCAACAATACCAAATACTCAAAATCACCCGCTTATTTGTCCTCTCGCGAGCCTCTTAAAATTTTTAGAATTGTGCCTTTGCTCAGTGATCAAACGCCTATACATATAAATCGAGATAAAAAGAGATCTCCCTACTGGGATCATCCGACAAACGTTGTTAAGCCCGATGACGTGGATTTACGTTTCATCGACTATTTTGATTTCGATTTGTTGGGGCGGCGCGAGTATAAGTACTTTCTCGTGAGAATTGTTGCTTCGAAAACTAACGAAGATTTAGTTGGCCGTGACGCCCTCATAGAGTGCGCTCATATTTCGATTCACTTCGATGAAACAGCCTGACAGCGAATAATCGATCGCCTACGGCTCCACGCCGAGATACGCGTTCCTCAGATACTGCAGCACCATGCGCTGCGCGTTAAAGAACGAGCCGTTGAGGGCGACCGCCGAGCGGCGCACCTGCGCGTAGGCGTCGGGATTCTTGTAGAACATCGGCAGGATGGTTTTTTCGAGCTTGTCGTAGAGCGAGGCCGCCTCGCCCGCGGGATCGGGCGCGCCGTTATCGCTGTCGCCGATCGACCAGCCGGTAACGCCCTCGACGTGACCCTCGATCCACCAGCCATCCAGCACGCTGAGACTCGGCACGCCGTTGAGCGCCGCCTTCATGCCGCTCGTGCCGGAGGCTTCGAGCGGCCGCTGCGGCGTGTTGAGCCAGAGATCGACGCCCGCGCAAAGCGAGCGCGCGAGATCCATGTCGTAATTTTCCAGATAAACGATGCGCACGTCTTTCTCCAGGCGCGCGGCGAACTCGAAAATGCGCCGGATGATCGCCTTGCCGGTGTCGTCGTGCGGATGCGCCTTGCCGGAGTAGATCACCTGGAACGGTCCGGCGTTGTGGGCGATTTTCTTCAGCCGCTCCAAATCCGTGAATAAAAGATCGGCGCGTTTGTAGGCGGTCGCGCGGCGCGCGAAGCAGAGCGTCATGACGTTCTCGTCGAGCGCGATGCCGGTGCGGGCCCCGATGCGCGCCACCATCTCCTGCTTCGCGAGCAGGTGCGCGTGGCTAATTTCGCCGAGTGGAATCTTGATCGCGTAGCGCAGATAAAAGTTGTCGCGGCGCCACTGCGGGATGTAGCTGTCATAAATCGCGCGGAAGGGCGGCGAGGTCCAGGTGAGCGCGTGCACCCCGTTGGTGATCGAGTCGATCGGGTAGAGCGGGAACATGTCGCGCGAGACTTCGCCGTGGCGCATTGCGACGCCGTTGATGAAACGCGAGAAGCACATCGCGAGATAAGTCATGTTGAGCCGGTCGCCGGGCATGCAGCCGACCGCTTTGAGCGCGGCGACTCGCTCTTCGCCGAGCACGATGCGCACGAGATCGTCGGGAAACTGGTCGTGCCCGGCGGGCACCGGCGTATGCGTCGTGAAGACGCAGCGCTGGCGCACCGCCTCGCGATCGTTGTCGGTGACGCCGCTCATGCCGTTGCCGTTCACCCGGCGTTCGAGCAGCGCGAGCGAGAGCAGCGCCGCATGGCCCTCGTTCATATGGTAGGTGCTCACCTGCTCGTACCCGAGCGCGGCCAGCATCGCGACTCCACCCATACCCAGGATCACCTCCTGGCAGAGGCGGTGACGCAGGTCGCCTTCATAAAGGTTGTCGGTGAGCCTGCGCTCCCAGGCACTGTTCTCTTCCAGGTCGGTGTCGAGGAGGTAAACCGGCACGGTGTGTCCGAAGACGCCGCGCACGACGAAGCGCCAGGCGCGCACCTGGACCGCGCGCCCTTCGATCGTGACCGTGGCGCGCGCGGGCAGCGGCTCCAAGACCTCTTCGAAAGCCCACGCCGCGGGGCTCTCGAGCTGGTTGCCGGCGGCATCGAGTTTTTGGCGAAAATAGCCTTTACGGTGGAGCAGTGTGACCCCGACCATGGGGAGACCGAGGTCCGCCGCTGCCCGCAGGGTATCGCCGGCAAGCACGCCGAGGCCGCCGCTGTAGGTCGGCATGGCGCTGTCCAGCCCGACCTCCATGGAAAAATAGGCGATAACGGCGGAGGAACGAAGTTCTGAAGGCAGCATTATCTCAGTTCGCGAGCCCGGGGGGAGCTTTATCGCGGCCTTTCTTCATAAAGGCCACGATAAGGAGCAGAAAACATACCAATGGAATAATAGCGAAAAAAGCCGTAATTTTCCAGCGGATTTTTTCTAACGGGTGTTCGGCCGGTGTCGCGATCGGGTAATTTTCCGGCCGGAACGGCTAAAAGTGGTCAGCGGACAAATAGTTAAGGGTCGATGAACGGCGGCATGAAATGTCAAAAGGTTTTAACAATCGTCGGGGTTTTTCTCCATTCTCAAGGTTCGACCAAGCCGCACTGAAAGCCGGCGATCTGTTTTTGCGCCGCCTTGGCGCGCTCCGAGATCGCGTCGATTTCTTCGCCGATCTTGCCCTCGGCAACCCCGGCCAGTATCGAGAGAGGATACGAGCGCTGGCCGTTGGCGGCGCGGGCGGCGCCGGCCAGCCCGCGCTCCTGGAGATCGCGGGCGAGCGTCGCCAGGACGGTTTCCGCCGCGGCGCGCGCGGTGCCGAAGAGGATCGAGACGATCTGGCTCCGGCCGAAGCGGTTGGAGATGCCGATCTCGCCGAGGTGGCGGTCGATATGCAGCGCGAGCGACTGGATGATCTCCTGCGCGGCGGCGTGGCCGAGATTCGCCGCCAGACCGTCCATGTCGTCGACGGTGAAAACCGCGACGGCGACGGTGTCCGCGGGCTTTTCCGTCGCCGCCTGCTGGTAGACCTTGTTGAAGGTCTTCTTCGAATAGAGGCCGGTGAGCTCGTCTTGAAAATGCTCGAGGCTTTTTACGAACTCGTCCACCATCGGGTGCTTGAGCGCGTCGATCTGCTCGTACGGCCCCTGGAAGATGATCTGCCGCTCGTACAGGACGACGATGCGGTCGGAGATGAAGAAGACGTCCGGGATATCGTGGCTGATCATGATCGTCGTGAAGCCGAACTTCTTCTGGTTGTGGACGATCATGCTGAAGATCGCATTCTTGCGGATCGGATCCTGTCCGGTCGTCGGCTCGTCGAAGAGAACGATCTTCGGATCGGTGATAAGCGCGCGCGCGAGCGCGACGCGCTTCTGCATGCCGCCGGAGAGCTCGGAGGGAAATTTGTGCGGCACCTCGGATAGCTCGAGCTGGTCGATCCGCTGCATGACCTTGTCCTCGATCTCCTGCTTGCTCATCTTGGTCGTCTGCTGGAGCGGCAGCGCGACGTTTTGAAAGACCGTTAGCGAGTCGAACAGCGCGTTGTTCTGAAAACAGTAGCTGAACTGGCCGCGGAACTCCTCGACCTCGCGGCGGCTCATGCGGCTGAGGGGCTTGCCGCGAAACAGAATCTCCCCGTCGGTCGGGTCGAGCAGGCCGATCATGTGCTTCAGCAGCACGCTTTTCCCCGTGCCGCTCTTGCCGATGATCGTCGTCGTCTGGCCGTCGTGGATCTCGAGACTGACGCCGTCGAGGATCGTCCGGCTGCCGAAACGCTTGGTGACGTTTCTGAATTCAATCAGCGGCGTGGCCATCGATTACCAATAACTTTACAAGGAGGCGCCAATAATTTTACAGCCATTCTAAGGTTTGGCCTTCGACTGACCTTCGATCTCGGCGGCGCGCTGCTCCAGCATGCGGTTCTTGTTGTGCAGCGATTTGATGTCGCTCTCCAGCGCGGTCAATAAAGGACGCAGCCAGGGCGGCATCTCCTTGATCATCTCCTTGAGCGCGTCGTAGCGCACGACGAAGGCATTCACTTCCGTTTTTGCGCGCGCCGACGCCGTCCGCGGCATACCGACGAGAAACGCGACGTCGCCGAGAAGATACGGCGGCTCGACCTCGTTCAGCACGACTTCGCCTTCGCCGCCCTTGCGCGAGATCTCCACCACGCCTTCATTGAGAATAAAGCGGTCGCGCGACAGGTCGCCCTGGCGAATCATCACCTCGCCGGGCTTGTAACTTCGATTCTCGACCAGCGCGGCGAGCTTCGTCTGCGTGCGCAGCTCGATCTGCTTCGCGACGAGATCGGTCGAGAGCGTGCGGCTGAAGCCCGAAGGCAGCTTGGGCTCCTCCGCGTCATTCTGCGGAGCCGCCGCGGCGGCATTCAAGCTGTGGCCGCACGCGCCGCAATAATTCGGTGTCCCGGCGAGATCGGCGTCACATACTGGGCATTTCACGATCTGGTCCCCTTAGCGGATCGTCAACATAACGCGTTTCGTGCGTCAATTACAATTCCGCCCGTTGCGCCCGGGCGATGACGCTGATAACATCGCGCCTGTTTTTTGGGCGAACTCGATGAACGCGACACAGGATCGAATTTTCGCGCCGCTCGGCGGCCGCACGATCGCGACCGTGAACGACATTGGCGCCGCGGCGATCTTTTTCGCCAAGGCGTTCTGGCTGATCTTCCGCCCCAAGCGGCTGCCCGCGATTCTCGAGCAGCTCGCGCATATCGGCGCGCGCACGATGGGGATCGTATCGCTCATCGGCCTTTTCACCGGCATGGTGGTAGCGCTCCAGGTGTACTATGCGCTCGCCCAGCTCGGCGCCGAGGGGATGCTCGGCTCGGCCGTGGGTCTCGGCCTCATCCGCGAGCTCGGCCCCGTCATGACGGCGATCATGATCATCGCGCGCGCGGGCTCGTCGATGACGGCGGAGAT
>DASWZY010000042.1:0-4450 GCA_036407055.1 Binatia bacterium | reverse complement strand
TGGAAAAACAGCTGAGCCGCTTCTAACGATCACGCGCGAGGGCGGGTTTGAAACCCGCCCTTAGCGTTTTTGGGAGTCGAACATGGCGGAACTTTATCCTTATCCACGCTTCTCGATCGCCGAACGCGACCGGCGCTGGCGCGCGGTCCGCGAATTGATGCGCCGCGAGCGGCTCGACGTCATCGTCACGCCGCAGAACACCGGCCACTCGATGGATTATCAGGCGAACACGCGCTACTTGACACATGTCGGCGGCGGCGGTGATTCGGACATTGCGGCCGTCTTCCCGCTCGAAGGCGAAGTCACGGCGATCGCCACCTCGGCGGCGCCGCGCTGGCCGACGGTCCAGGACTGGACCAAGGACGTGCGCGAGGCGCGCCGGAACTACGGCCCGGTCATCGTCCAGCGCCTGAAAGAGCTCGGCGTCGAGCGCGGGCGCATCGGCATCACCGGCCTGGGCGAGACCGAAGGCACGCGCACGCCCGAGGGAACGATTTTCTACGGCACGTGGAAAAATATCCGCGAAGGTTTTCCCAATGCCACGCTCGTCGACGCGACCGATATTCTGGCGGAGGTCCGCTACACAAAAAGCCAGGAGGAGATCGACGCGCTGACGAAGTCGATGGAGATCGTCGAAAAAGGCATCGAGGCGAAGATCAAGGCCGCTCGCCCCGGCGCGCGCGACTGGGACGTATGGGCGGCGGCGCAGTGCGCGCTCATGATGAACGGCTCGGAGATGCCGGTCCATTGCAACTGGGTCTCGGGGAAAAACCCCGTGCGCACGCTGACGCGACCGAGCATGCGGCTTCTCGAGCGCGGCGATTTGATCATCAACGAGATCGAGGCGTCGTGGATGGGCTACCGCTCGCAGGGCGTGCAGCCGGTCTTCGTCGAGGTCGCCGACCCGACGCACATGGAATTGATCAAAGTGCAGCGCGAAGTATTCAACCGCGTCGCCGAGGCGCTGAAGCCCGGCGTGACGGTCGCCGAGCTGGCAGAATTGACGCGCAAGGCGGGCACCGAAGGGGCGCCGAAATCCGGCCCGGCGGCGAACGCCAAGGCGGACCTCACGATGCACGGCCGCGGCGCGGGCGACGACGGGCCGATCATCACGAACCATGCGCGCAGCCCGAAGCAGCTCGCGGTCGCGTTCAAGGAAAATATGGTCTTAATCTGCAAGCCCTCGGCTGTGACGGCCGACGGCAAATCGATCTGCACCTGGGGCGACACCGTTGTCGTCACGACGAAGGGCGCGCGGCGGCTTGGCAAACGGCCGCACGACTTAGCGGTGGCGAAAGGCTAAAACGGCGGGCTGAATCGCGGAGCGCAATGTGAGACATGGCGTTCAGGCGGCGCTTATAAGCATCGTTCTCCTCGTTGCATCGCTCGCGCTGCCTCAAACGCCGTCGACCGTTCCCGCCGGCGCCGAAGTCTTCATCGGGCCACCGAAAAAAATTCCTGACGGCCTGATCACAGCGCTAAAGGCGCGGCTGGCTAAGAGTCCCGATGTCGCGGAAGCCTCACTCGCGATGATCTATGTGAAGCGCGAGGGAGAGGTACCGCATTTCCTGCTTTTCCTGAAGATCGATGACGCGCCGGATTTCGTCAAAGACCTGATCCGCAACGATTTGGGCAATGCCAGCAAAGCCTTTCTCGCCGATGACGAATCGATCGATATCATGACCGACAACACGCCGGCGGCTTCGGCGGCCGTCGCACAGGTGGTGAAGCCGTTTTATGTGCGGGGTAAGGAGGACAAGAAGTAGGTTACTTATACTCGCGTTTTCCACTTCCACGCGAGCAATCCCAACGCGATCACCGTCATCATCCACCCGAACCAGTCGCCGTATTTCACGTACAGCGTCTTTCCGTCGAGAATCTCCACTTTCACCCGCAGCACGCCGGGCTTGAAGATCGGCAGCTCCTCGACGATCTCGCCGCGCGCGTTGATCACGGTCGTGAGTCCCGTGTTGGTCACGCGCACGAGCGTGCGGCGCGTCTCGATCGAGCGCAGCTGCGACAGATGCGCGTGCTGGTACGGCGCGACCGTGCGCCCGAACCAGGCGTCGTTCGTCAGATTGACGAGCAGGTTGGCGCCTTTCTCGGAGACGGCCCGGCGCGCGAATTCCGGCATGATGTCCTCGTAGCAGATGAGCGGCGCCGCCTTGACCCCGCCCGCGTCGAGCGTCACCGGCCCCTCGCCGCGCGTGAAGCCGGCGCCGATCGGCGGCGCAAACGGGATTCGGCTTACGATCGGCGCGAACGGCAGGTACTCGCCGAACGCGAGCAGCGCCTGCTTGTGATAACGGCCGAGCACCCGGCCGGTGGAATCGATGTGAAAGGCGCTGTTGTAGCCTTTCATGTCCGGCGTTCGCGGCTCGCCGCTGAAGCTCTGGACGCCGAAAATCAGCGTGCTTCCAGGCGGCAGCGACGGCACCAGCTCCGGCGGCAGCTTCTGCGCGTCGTCCGGAATCCAAACCTCGATCGCGCTCTCGGGCCATAGATAAAGCGTCGCACCGGGGTTTTCGCGCGTGAGATCGAAATAAGGCTTCATGTTCTCTTGCATGAGCTCGGGGTTCCACTTGGTCGTGATGTCGATGCTGCCCTGGACGGCGGCGACATCCAGCTTCGGCGCGGCGCTCATCTCCGCGGCGACCTGCTTGAGCCGCACGCCGCCGTAAAAAAGATTGCCTGCCAGCACGACGGCGCAGACCGCCGCGGCGGCGAACGCCTTACGGCCGCGCGAAAACAGCAGCGCGTAGATCACGGCGCTCACCCACGCGAGCAGAAAGCTCGCACCGTACGGTCCGACGAGGTCCGCGGACTGCAAAAAAATGGGAAAGCCGGACTGGCTGTTGGCGAGATGCCACGGGAAAAGCTGCGGCGCGAAAAATTCGATCGCGGTCCAAAGAATCGGCGGAAAAAGCGCCAGCGGCCCGATGCCGCAGAAAAAAAGCAGCAGGCCGAAGAAAGCAATGTACAGAGAGTTGAGCGCCGCGAAGCCGAGCAGCACGATCTCGCTCAAACCGAGGGGAATGCCGCCGAAGACGTGCACGGTGTGATCGACCCAGAAAAATCCGATCAAATGCGCGATCGCGCCGGCGAGCCACGCGAGCAGAAAAGCCTCGCGCGGACGCCGCGCTTTCGAAACCGCCCAATAGAGCGGGACGAAGGCGATCCACGCGAGCGGGAAGAGAGCCGGCTGAAGAAACGGCGCGGCAATCAGCGCGCCCGCGAGCACGGCGGCGGCTATGCCGCTGCGCGCGCTCCGCTCCACCGTCGATGTCGCGGCCGCCGTTTCCGATATGGATAGCGTCATGGAAGTTTTTCAAAATTATCACATGAGAGCCGGCGAAAATAGCTCGGCCATTTTACGTCCATTCGTGTTGACACGAAGATCGTTCATATATAAAACTTCAAAGTTGTAAGAAATGAAAATTTCACACCTCACCGTTTTGCTTGCCGCATGCCTGATCGTTTCATCGGCCCCATCGGTCTCGGCCCAATCCTGGGAAAAGGTTGTCGAAGCGGCGAAAAAAGACGGCAAGGTCGTCGTCTCGATTCCCGCCAGCGCCGAGCTCAGGAAGCTGATCGAAGAAGGATTCAAGAAACGCTACAGCGGCATCGATCTCGAGCTCATTCCCGCGCGCGGCACTTCGATCACCCGGCGCATCGTCGAAGAATCGAAGGCCGGCGTGCGCAATTTCGACATTCATATCGGCGGGACGAACTCCATCGTCAACGGTCTCCTCGACCAAGGCGTGCTGGAGCCGGTCGAGCCTAATTTTATTCTTCCCGAAGTGAAAGATCCGAAGAACTGGTGGGGCGGCCATCTGTGGGTCGACCGCGCGAAAAAATATGTCTACAACTTTCAGGCCTACCTGACCGAGAGCACATGGCGGAACGAGACGCTCGCGAAGGCGGATGAATTCAAGACGCTTGACGACCTGCTGAATCCTAAGTGGAAAAACAAGATCGGCATCCTCGACCCGCGGACGCCGGGCGCAGGCGACTCGAGCTGGGCATTCCTCTGGCAGGTCAAAGGCGAGGATTATCTCAGGAAGCTCGCGGCGCAAAACCTTGTGCTTGGCCTCGATCAAAGAGTTTTGGGCGAAAGCCTCGCCAAGGGAAAGATCGCGATCGTGCTCGGCCTCACCTATTACTCGCTGCTCCCCTTCATCAATGCGGGCCTGCCGGTGAAACCGATTCAGCACCTTAAAGAGGGCACGTTCGGCACCGGCGGCAGCGGCAATCTGTGCTTGGTGAAGAACATGCCGCATCCGAACGCGGCCAAAGTTTTCGTCAACTGGCTTTTGACGAAGGAAGGCCAGGAAGTCACCACCAAGGCGATGGGACAGGCGACGCGCCGCCTCGACGTCGACACCAAGTGGCTGAACGAAGTCGGCGTGCTGCCGGCGAAAGACCACCTATCGGTCAAGGACTATCTCGA
>DASWZY010000041.1:0-2155 GCA_036407055.1 Binatia bacterium | reverse complement strand
TAAGCTCATCAATCACTTCGTGGTGAAACTTCTTATAGTCTTAAACTAACGACATCTCGGAATAGCCCGACCACAAGGGTTCGATACCCGGCGAATCAAAATCCACAATCGGCAATCGAAAATCGAACCATGGGTGCCGTTCATTTCTGCATGCCGATCTGGCGCAGAAACCCCTCGTCTTCGAGTGTTTTTACGATGCTGCTATCGAGGAATTGATCCGGGTTGGCTTTTTTCGCTTCGGGATTTGGGCTTAGCTTGAGCGTCTCGACGATGCCCTCGCGATTGGGATAGGGCGGCCGGACGACGTAATCGACGGCGTATTGATAGGTCGCTTCGATGATATCCTCCGCGGTGTCGCGCGTGTATTTCTGGATGACTTTCTTTGCAGTGTTCTTATCGAGAAGGAAACGCTGCAGACCTTCGGAATAGCCGCGGAAAAAATTCAGCGCCGTGTCGCGGTTAGTTTTCAGGTAAGCCCGCCGGGTGATCACGGCCGTGTGCGGAAAATAAACCCCCGCTTTGGCCATATCGAGAAGCGGCACGGCGCCGGCGGCACGCGCCCGGATGTGGGTCGGCGCCGACAAAGGCGCGGCGACGATCAGCCGCTTCGAGAGCGCCGCGGCGAGCTCCGGCATGCCGCCGAGCTGGAGTATGTTGAGATCCTTGTCGGGGTTGAAGCCGTTTTTTTGCACGAGATAACGCAGTGCGAAATCAGTCGACGAACCGAATCGAGTGACACCCACGGTTTTGCCTTTCAAATCGCCGACGGTTTTAATCTCAGGAAGAGCCATCATGTAAAACGCGGGCACGTTCGCCACGCCGCCGACGAAGACCAAGTCGGCGCCGCTGAGAACAGCGCTGACCACCGGCGCGCCGCCGGAAAAAGCGATCTGCGAGTCACCGGTCAGAACCACGCGAGTAACCTGCAGCGCGGTGGGAATATAGATCAATTCGACATCGAGGCCGTACTTCGGAAAAATCTTTTCCTCGGTGGTGTACCAAAGCGGCGCATTGATGCCGCTGATGGCAGGATAGATCACGTTGAGTTTCGTGCGACTCTGCGCCCACGATGAAGTCGCCGCCAGGCAGAGCATCAATGCGATGAGTAAAACGGATTTCTTCATGGTCCGGCACCATACGAGCGCACCGTTGCCGAGTCAAGAACGTGCGGACTCCAAGCTCGTCTCTTTAAATGTTTTGGTTTACGCCCCGTGTCGACGACGATCCTTGTGAAAGTTCAGCAGCGGCGTCGGATAGACCGCAATGACTTGTTTTGTATTGATCGTGAAATTGGCGGTCTTTGAGAGTATCGCGCACGCCTTGCCTGAGGATCTCGGCGAGTTTGCTCGGTGTGCTCGGCGGCCAGATACTTGAGCGTGCCGACGCCCCAAAAAGTCCGCGCCATCGCCATGAGTCGGCTCTCGATGCCCGACCGCACGAACGAATCGATTTCAGGCAAATAGGAAATTGCGGCGGACGTTGTCCGTTGGCATTCTCCAGAATCGCATGGAAATCGACGAGATTTTGGTAGGACCCCGTCAGCGTCCGCGTGTCCAGCGTTGTCGCTCGCGCGTCTTGCGACTACGGCAGGAGTGTAATACAGTTGGACGTATGAAAACGTTGACCGTAAGGCTGCCGGAACCGCTCGTCTCCGAGATCGAGGCGGAATCGCGCGGGCGGAAGTGTTCAAAATCCGATATCGTCCGCGAGCGTCTGCAGCGCGCCGGTCAACGGGGTCAGTCTGCCGGGCTCGACGCGATCGCGGATCTGATCGGATCCGTCGAGGGCCTACCGGCCGATCTGAGCGCGAACCGGAAGCGATATCTAAAAGCCACAGCGTATGGCAAGAAACGTGCTCGTTGACGCCGGTTTCTTGGTGGCTTTACTTAGCCATCGCGACTTGCACCATTCATGGGCCGTCGCCCAGGCATCGAACCATGCTCTACCTTGGAGAACCTGCGAAGCCGTCTTGTCCGAGGCGCTTCATCTGCTCGGCGCGCGCGGACTGCCGGCGCTCGGCGCGATGCTCCGCCGCCGGGCTTTATTGGCGGCTTTCGACCTGGACAATGATCTGGATCCTGTGCTCAAGCTCCTGCAGAAATATGCCAACGTACCGATGAGCCTGGCTGACGCGTGCCTTGTACGCATGAGCGAA
>DASWZY010000040.1:0-4182 GCA_036407055.1 Binatia bacterium | reverse complement strand
CGCCCGGCCTCACCTGGTTTCGCCTGCCGCTGTTCATCTGGGCGATCTACGCCACCAGCATCATCTTCATTCTCGGCACGCCGGTGATCGCGATCACGCTGGTTCTCGTCGCGCTCGAGCGTCTCTTAAATCTCGGCTTCTTCGATCCTGCGCGCGGCGGCGATCCGGTGCTCTTCCAGCATCTCTTCTGGTTTTACTCGCATCCGGCGGTCTACATCATGGTCCTGCCGGCGATGGGCGTCGAGAGCGAGCTCGTCACGGCGTTCGCGCGCAGGCGCGTCTTCGGCTACTCGTTCGTCGCGTTCTCCAGCGTGGCCATCGCGGTGATCGGCTTTCTCGTCTGGGGGCATCACCTGTTCGTCGCCGGCCAGTCGGTGCACGCCGGACTCATCTTCTCGCTGCTCAGCTTCTTCGTGGCGATCCCGTCCGCGATCAAAGTTTTCAACTGGACCGCTACGCTGCACCGCGGCTCGATCTCGTACGAGGCGCCGATGCTCTACGCGCTCGGATTTATCGGCCTTTTCACGATCGGCGGACTGACCGGCCTCTTCGTGGCGTCGGTCGGCGTCGACGTCCACGTCCACGACACCTATTTCGTCATCGCGCATTTCCATTACATCATGGTCGGCGGCTCGGTGATGGCCTATCTCGGCGGGATTCATTTCTGGTGGCCCAAAATGACCGGCCGGACTTATCCCGAGCCGCTCGCGCGCGTCGCGGCGCTCATCGTCTTTTTGGGCTTCAACCTCACCTTCTTCCCGCAATTCGTGCTCGGCTATCTCGGCATGCCGCGCCGCTACCACGCGTATCCCCCCGAATTCCAGGCGTTGAACGTGATGTCGTCGGCCGGCGCGACGATTCTCGCGGTGGGTTACGTCCTGCCGCTGATTTACCTCATTTGGTCGCTGCGCTACGGCCGCGTCGCGGGGCGCAATCCATGGGGAGCGTTGGGTCTGGAGTGGCAGACGCCGTCGCCGCCGCCGACACACAACTTCGACGTGACGCCGCGCGTCGTTGCCGAAGCCTACGCCTACGACAAAGAACCCGAGGAGATTTATGAATTCGGCAGCCCCAGCCGCGCCTGAAGCGCTACACCCGCGCGCGGAGCAATTCGAGGACCTCGAGCAGCAGCACCATGCCTCCTGGCTGGGAATGTGGGTTTTCCTCGCGACCGAGGTGATGTTTTTCGGCGGCATGTTCACAGCCTACACGTTTTATCGCGTAGGCTTCCCGGAGGCCTTCGCCGCGGCGAGCAATCGTCTCGACGTCACGCTCGGCGCGATCAACACGGCGGTGCTGATTTCCAGCAGCTTCACGATGGCGCTCGCCGTGCGCAGCGCGGAGAACGGAAGAAACAAGGCGACCTTGAGATTTCTAGTCGCGACGATGCTTCTCGGCGCCGTGTTTCTCTGTATCAAGTTTTACGAGTACTACCAAAAATACGTCGAGTACCTCATTCCGGGCCCGTCGTTCCGCTTCGAGGGGCCGCACGCGCGCCCCGCGGAAATCTTCTTGTCGCTTTATTTCGCGATGACGGGTCTGCACGCGGTCCACATGATCATCGGCATCGGGCTCCTGACATGGTTGGCGCTAAAAGCGCGGCATGAGCGCTTCTCGCCGGCCTATTATACGCCGGTCGAGCTCGGCGGGCTGTACTGGCACTTCGTCGATCTCATCTGGATCTTTCTTTTTCCGCTGCTGTATCTTGTGGGACGGCACCTATGAGCAACGGCGCGCACATTACTGTAAAAACCTATGCCGTGGTGTTTCTGATTCTTCTCGGATTTACGGCGCTCACGACCGGCGTCGCCTTCATCGACTTCGGCGGACCGGTAAACGCAGTTGCGGCGGTCACGATCGCAATCGTCAAAGCGCTGCTCGTCGTTCTCTACTTCATGCACGTCCGGTACAGCGACCGTTTTACGTGGGTGATCGCCGCCGCGGGCATTTTCTGGCTGCTGATCCTAATCGGCGGAACGGTGGACGATCTCGTCACGCGGAACCACGTCCCCGCCGAGCTGCAGACCACGCGCTGAGATCACGGTCGGCAATCGATAGTTAAGCGGCGGAAGAGCGCGCCGCCGGCGGTTGGGCGCGGCGCAGCCGCGGCAGGACTTCCCGGCCGTAGCCTTCCAAAAACGCCCGCTGGTCGGGGCCGGCGGAGTGAAAGATGAGGTGATCGAATCCGATGTCGATGTAGTGCTGCGCGAATTGCACATGCTTCTCCGGATCGACCGATATGCAGACGGCTTTGCGAATCGTGTCGCTGCCCACGACGCTGCCGTTCTGCTCGGACATCTGCGGCGTATAAATGCGCTCGGTAAACAGCGCCGGGACGAAAGTCCCCGCCCAGTATTCTTTGCGCGCGCGGATCGCGGCCTCCTCGTCGTCGGTGAACGAGACGGCTAGCTCGATCATGCGCGGCATCCGCGGCGCGTCTTTCGCAGCCTCGGCCGCGCCGTAGGCGAAGCTCTCGAATATCTGCCGGTAGGTTTCCGGCTCTTCGCCGCCGACCGTGATCAGCGCGTCGCCGTGCTTTCCGGCGAAGCGGGCGCTGTTCGGGACTAAAGCGGAAATGTAAATCGGGATCGCCTCCGTCGGCCGTGTATACAGCTTCGCCTGCCGCGTTTGATAATAATTGCCGCGGTGCGTGACCTTCTCGCCGCTCCATAATTTGCGCATCAGCTCGATCGCTTCGGCCAAGCGCTCGCGCCGGATTTTGTACTCGGGCCATTCTGCGGTGACGGGATATTCGTTCAGCGCCTCGCCCGTGCCGACGCCGAGAAAGGTGCGGCCCGGCGCAAGGCAATCGAGCGTGGCCGCCGCCTGAGCGACGATGGCCGGATGATATCTCAAAATGGGGCAGGTGATGCCCGTGCCCAGCTGGATGCGCTGCGTGCGCGCGGCCACGGCGCCGAGCCAGGTCCAGACGAAGCACGCCTGGCCTTTCTCGGCCCACGGATGAAAATGGTCGCTCGCCTCGACGGAATCGAATCCCGCCTGCTCCGCGCCGACGGCGTATTCCAACAGCTCCTGCGGCGCGTATTGCTCCGTGCCGGCTTTCCAGCCGAATTTGATGTTGGCCATGGATAAATTTTGCCCGCGGCGACGAAGACGCTCAAGACGGGCATAAGCTTTATCCATGTAACATGGAGGATTCACCTCTGCGGCGAAGTCGCGGACGGTCCTTTTTCTTGTGCGCGTATTTGCAAAAACCGCGGCGTTGCATTTATAACTCGCGCTTGAATGGCGCAGGACTCCTCCATCGCCGAGCATGCGGCACTGCTCGCACGCGTCGACCTTTTCGCCGGACTCCACCGACTTACGCTGGCGAAGCTCGCCGCCCATCTGGTTCCCGTCGAATTGGCTGCCGGCGAGGAGCTGTTTCGCCAGGGCGAGCCCGGCGACGCCTTCTACTTGGTGAGCGGCGGAGAGATAGGGGTTTATGTCTCCGGCGCAGAAGACGGCGAGAAATGCGTCGCCGTTCTTCGCGCGGGAGATCCTGTCGGCGAGATGGCGCTGCTCACGAGCAGCCCGCGATCGGCGACCGTTCGCGCCGAAGGCGAAGGCCGGCTGCTGCGCCTCGATCGGGCGCACTTTCTCAAGCTCGTCCGCGAGGAGCCGGATGTGCTGCTGGCGATCGCCGCGACGCTCAGCCGGCGCTTACAGGCGGCGCTGGCATCAAACGCTGGAGCGGCGGCCGAGGATAATATCGACGCCGTCGCTGAATCGGCCGCAGCGCCGCGTTCGCTTCCGTCCCAAAGCGCAACGCGCCGGCGGCGGCCCGGCCGCACCGCGATCGGCGGCGGCCTCGCGATCGTGATTTGTCTTTTCGGCTGGCTGCTCGCGCCGCCGGCAGGACTGTCGGTGGCCGGCTGGCACGCGCTCGTTTTGCTTGCGGCGGCGGTGCCCATTCTCGCCGTCGAAGCGATTCCCGACGGCATTTTAGCGCTGCTGGTGTGCGTTGCCTGGGTGCTGGGCGGCATAGCCCGGCCGGAGGTCGCGTTCGCGGGCTTTTCATCGGCGAGCTGGATACTCGTCGTGAGCGTTCTCGCCGTCGGCGCGGCGATCGGTGCCTCGGGCGTGCTTTACCGCATGGCGCTGTGGATGGTGGCGCATACCCGAGGCGGCTTCGCCGGTCAGGTGATCGCGCTCAGCGTGGCAGGCGTGATCATGGGGCCG
>DASWZY010000039.1:0-5937 GCA_036407055.1 Binatia bacterium | reverse complement strand
GCGCTACAAAGGCATCAAGATGGAGCTCAAGTCCGGCAAGGTCGCGATCACCGCGAGCAACCCCGAGCTCGGCGAGGCGGTCGAGGAAATCGAAATCGAATACAACGGCAAGCCGCTCACCGTCGGTTTCAACGCGCGCTATCTCATCGACGTGCTCACCGTCCTCGGCGAGGGCGGCGATATCCAGGTGGCGCTGAAGGACGACGTGAGCCCGAGCATCCTCAGGAAAAAAGACGACGAAGGCTATCTCTACGTCATCATGCCGATGCGGCTCTAGTCGCGTGTGCCGATGACGACGCCGGCGATGATGATCGCGCCACCGCCGATCTGATACAGTCTCAGGCTCTCCCCCAAAAAAATTCCCGCCAGAATCACCGCGAAGAGCGGCAGCGTGTTGTACGCGAGGCTTGCCCGGCTCGGCCCGAACGTGCGGATTGAGCGGTTCCACAGCGTGAACGACAGGAACGACGGGAAAATTCCCAGGTACAATATCGCAGCGATCACCTCCGGCCGCGCGAGATCCGCGGGCACGACGCTCAGCTCGACCGCCGCGGCCGGTAATAAGAACAGCGCGCCGATGATCGTCGTTACCGCCGTCAGCGCCGGCGGCGACATGTGGCGCATCATCGGCTTCGCCATCACCATGTAGAAGCCCCATAGCGAGGTCGCGAACAAGACGATCACGTCGCCCAGGTTGAGATTGAGCGCGAGCAAGGCGGCGGGCGAGCCGCGCCCGACGATCCAGCCGATGCCGATGAACGACAGCGCGATCCCGAGCACGCGCTTGCGCGTGATCTCCTCGCGGATCAAAAAATGCGCGATCAGCGTCGTCGTGACAGGCGTGGTTGCGTTCACGAGCGTCGCGTTGATCGCGCTCGTGTAGCGGAGCCCGATGTAGAGCACCGCGTTGAAGGCGAAGACGCCGGTGATGCTCATGAGCACGAGCGGCAGCCAGGTCTCGCGCGGCGGCGGCCGCTCGCGCCGGTAAAGGAGCCATGGCAGCAGGATCAGCGCCGAGACGGTAAAGCGCCCGGTGTTGAGCGTCCACGGCGGGACCTTGCCGACCAGCGCCTTGCCGACGATGAAGTTGCTGCTCCAGAAAACCGGCGGCAGGAACAGGATCGCATAGGCCGAGAGCGGCGGCTTCGCCGGCGGATGATTATTCGGGTCGGGCATGGATGCCTCGCCGTATGCCGCGCGGGAAGCAAGGAATTTTCGCGCGGCGTTAAACGGCTAGAAGCTCTCCGCCGCGGGCCGGATGTCGAACTCGTGGGTCCAGGCGTTCTTCGGCTGCTTCAGCGCCGCGATCACCGCGTCGGCGATCGCGCGCGGCGGGATCATCGTTGTGGCGTCCCGCTTGGGGTCGCGGGCGCGGCTGCGCGGGTTGTCGATCTGGCCGTCGACGATCACGTGCACGACGTGGATGCCCTGCGGATGGAACTCGCGCGCGAGCGACTGCCCAAGCATGCGCAGGCCCGACTTCGCGATCGCAAAGCCGGCGAAGCCCGCGCGGCCGCGGAGCGATGCCGTCGCGCCGGTGAGCGAGATGAAGCCGCGGCCGGCCTGCAGCATGCCGGGGATCACCGCCTGCGCCACGTGCACCGCGCCCATCACGCTCACCTCGAAGGCGGCGCGGACCGATTGGGGGTCGAGCTCCAAAAACTTGCCGCGGCCGAAGCCGCTCGCGTTGTAGGCGAGCGCGGTGACCGCGCCCAGCTCGCCGCGGAGCTTCTCCACGGCCGCGCGCACCGCGTCGCGGTCGGTCACGTCGACCTCGAGCGAGGCAGCCTTGCCGCCCGCGGAGCGAATCTCCCAGGCGACCTCGCGGCCCGTGTCGGGCTTGCGCGCGAGCAGGCCGACGGCGAAGCCTTCACGCGCGAAGGCGCGCGCGAGCGCGGCGCCGAGGCCGGGACCTACGCCGGCGACGATGGCGGTTTCCATGATTTTCTCAGAGTAACGAAAAAGAGCGGAGGCGTAAAGGCGGGCCAACGAAGAAAGGGCACGGCACGCCGTGCCCTTTCGATCTCGAAACCGGCCCCCGTATGGGGGTCACAATTTCAATTCAACGAATAGCTCCTCGACCGGCACCTTGCGCGCGATGAAGCCCTGCTCCTCGGAATACTGCATCAGCGTCTCGAGGTTCTTGCGGTTCGCCGCGCCGAGGCCGTAGACCCACGGGTCTTTCCCGAGAATATCCTCCTGTTCTTCGAGCGCGTGGCGGAACCACGCGAGCGGCACGCGCCGCGGGTTCTCCATCTTCTCGTAGGCGATCGCCTTGGATCGCTCGAACGCCTTGTAGAGGCTCACCGGCAGCCACGGGTAGCGCTCGACCAACTCGGCCCGGATCGCGGTCGTGTGCATGATGGGAAAAATTCCCGTGCGCTTGAAGTACTCGATCTCGCGCTCCTTGTAGTCGGGGAAGAGGCGCCCGACGCGCGGGTCGCGGTCGAGGATCGGCTGGATGAGCTCGGGATGAAGCAACGCGTCGATCTCGCCCTCGGCCAGCATGTCCTCGATCTCGGCGCCCTCGGGGATCTTCGTGAGCGAGAGGTCCTTCGGCAGATCGACCTCGACCTCCTCGTCGTCCTGCTTGAACCATTGGATTTTTTTGTGCGGCACGCCGTGCTCGTGCTCGAGGATGCCGCGCATCCAGAGATTCGCCGTCGCCGAGAAATTTCTCAAGCCCACTTTGCGGCCGATCAAGTCGGCTGGCTTCTGGATGCCCTTCTTCACGTTCGTGAAGATGAAGCTGTGGCGGAAGCGCCGGTGGAGAAACACAGGGATCGCGACGAACGGCTGCCCGCGCACCTTGGCGGCGATGTAGTTCGACATCGACAGCTCCGCTACGTCGAACTCGCGGTTGCGGATCATGCGCCAGTGGCGGATGCTCGACTCCATGTCGGTCAGGACCGTGAGCTCGACGCCCTCCGGCTCGACGGTTCCGTCGATCAGCGCGCGCACGCTCTCGTAGTCGCCGCACGCGAGCGTGAGGTGGACTTTTTTAGCCATGAAATGGGTCTAGCACGGGGGAAAAGAGATTGCCAAAGGGACTGGCGCGGTCTCCCCTTACGGCCGGCGATCGGAATTCGGCCAGTCGTAATAGCCGAAGCGGCGCCGCAAATATTTGGTGATCCACCAGTCGAGCTGCCGGTGCGGCAAGGTGACGCATTGATAAAGGCGTCCGAGCCAGCGATCGCACGCCAGGCCGAAATCCGATGAAAGGGTCCGCGCGGCCGGCCCGAGGCAGCGGTTGATGCTCACGAGAAAATTTTGGAAGAGGCCGGATTCCGTGGCGTCGATGCCCCATTTTTTTTCGAAATGCCGGTATCCTTCGAGGATCCCGGCCATGTCCCAGCGCCACGCGAAGACGTCGATATCCTCGCGCCGGATTTCGGCTGTTTTATGATAAAGCACCACGGAAGCCGGCTCGAGCCAAAGGCCGTGCCCGGCCTTGGCCAAGACGAGGCCCGAGTCGACCTCGCCGACCTCGCGCAGCTTTTCGTCGAACGCATGAAGCGCGACCGCAGGCTCCACCTGTACGAGCTGGCAGTGAAGCTCGCCATAGTCCGTCGGCTGCCGCTTGAGGTTCGAGTTTTCGTAAAAAGGCTTGCCGCAAAGGCGGAGATGCTTGTGGCCGAAAGCCTTTCCGTCGCGGTAGGAAATGTAAAAATCGTTTCCCGCCGTGTGGATGCGGTTTTCCGTCTCGAGGATGAGCGGAACGACCATCGCGGCCCCGGTCTCGCGCTCGCAGCGCGTCAGGGCTTCCAGCCAGCCCGGATAAACGTAGACATCGTTGTCCATCAGCACGGCGAGGCGCGTCTTGGTCCCGGCGAGACCGATGTTGCGCGCCTCGCTTTGGTTGAGAAACTCGTCGCGGAAGATGAAGCGCGCGCGGTTGCCGAAACGACGGCCCCATTCTTCGCGGCAGCTTCCGGGCGCGCCGCCCATGACGACGAGCAAATCGAAGGGCTCGGGTGTATGGACGAGTATCGCGTCGAGGCAGCGATCCGTGGTCGAGAATTTATCCCGGCAGACGACGATGATCGCGACTTTTTCCACCCGGGTTCTATGCGCTTCGATCGGGGGGCTGTCAAGACTCAATCGTTATGCTTTGGTTGGACTTATCCGGCAAGCGGACGAGCGGACGCATCGGTCGCGTCCGCTCACTTGTAAAACTGATCCGCGAACTTCGCCTTCTCCAATTTCTCCAAGATGCTCGTGTCGGTGAACTGCTCGGGCTTGGCCGCCTTCGCCTTCTCGTTGGTGAGCTTGACGAAGTCGAGCAGCGTCCGGATGCCGTCGTGCGAGACGCGCGGGTATTTCTGGTACATGTCGACGACGTAGCGCTGGTAGGTCTCGTCGAGCAGGTCGTCGGGGATGTTCTTGAGATACTTGTTGAGAATCTCCTTCGTCGCCTTGGGTTCCTGCTTCTGGAACGCGACCGCTTCGATGATCGCCTTCATGAAGCCCTCGGCCGCGGCGGGGTCTTTTTGCAGCATCCGGCGCGTGGTCGCGACCGAGGTCTGCACGTAGGGGACTTTCTGGCCGGTCAGATCGACCAGTTCCTTCAAGCCTTTCTGCTTCGCCGTCAACGTCAGCGGCGGCAGGACCATGCCGGCCTCGGCGTTTTTCGTGAGCAGCGCCTGGAGAATCTCCGAAGCCCCCTTGGTCGAGAGCGGCAGCGTGTCGCGCTCGGGGTTGAGCCCGGCCTTCTGCACAATGATGCGGCGCGCGAAATCGGTCGCGGTGCCGAGCGTCGTGACGGCGATGCGCTTGCCCTTCAAGTCTTTCACGCTCTGGATCTCCGGCTGGCTGTACATCGACATGAGAAAGTAGGGCACGAGCGAGCCGATCATCACCGCGTCGCCGCCCTGGAGGTCGGCCTCGACCACGGCGCCGCCGCCGGCATTGGTGAAGTCGACCTGCCCGGCCATCATCGCCGCGATCGTCTGGTTGCTGCCGGTGATGAACTTGAGGTCGGCGTCGAGGCCATATTTCCGAAAGAAGCCTTTCTCTTCGGCGACCCAGAACGCGACCGAGTCGCCCGAGACGATCGTATAGACGACGGTCACTTTCTTGAGCTGCTGCGCGGCGGATGCGCGCGGCGCGGCGAGCGCGAGTAAGAAAAGCGCTGCGAGAAGCAGTCTCAGTTTAATGCGTGCGTGCGGCATGGCGGCCTCCTTAGCAATGAAGCCGGTCTACAGGCGCAGCGCGCGTCTTGTCAAGACACGCGACGCACGTACGGTATACGCCCGGATTGACAGCATTACCCCGCTGTTATACGGGACAAGCATGAAACCGAAAACCTTTCTCACCGCCATCCTCTTCCTCATCCTCGCGCTCGCGCCGGCCGCGCAGGCGCAGCAGCCCAAAGTACGCATCAACTGGACCGCCGTCACCGGCGCGCAGAGCGGCCTGCACATGGCGAAGCAGGAGAAGCTCTTCGAGAAATACGGCCTCGACAACGTCGAGCTCATCCACATCGCGTCGAGCTCGCGCGGCATCCAGGCGATCCTCGCGGGCGAGATCGGCTTCTCGTTCATGGACGGGCTCAACATGGTGCAGGCGAATCTGAAGGGCGGCAACATCGCGCTCGTCGTCGGCGCGACGAACCGCATGGTCTTCTCGCTCATGGCGAAGCCGGAGTTCAAGCACATCGCGGACCTCCGCGGCAAGAAGATCGGCATCACGCGCGCGGGCTCGTCCACGCACACCGCGGCGCTCTACGCGCTCGGCTCCGCGGGCTTGAAGCCGGGCGATTATCAGGTGCTGCCGCTGCTCGAAGTGCCGAATATTTTCACCGCGCTCGCCGCCGGGCAGATCGACGCCGGCACCGTCTCGCCGCCGACCAACAGCCGCGCCAGAAAGGCCGGCTTCGTCGAGTTGATGAACCTCGCCAAAGAAGGGCCGGAGTACGTGTCGGTCGCGATCGGCTCG
>DASWZY010000038.1:0-1881 GCA_036407055.1 Binatia bacterium | reverse complement strand
CCGCGTCGCCGAGCGTAAGGGCTACTACAAAGAGCAGGGGATCGCGGTCGAATCGATCTTTATCCGCGGCGGTCCGGCCGCGATCGCGGCGTTGGTCTCGGGCGACGCCGATTTCGGCAGCATCGGCGGCGCGCAGGCGATTATGCGCTCGCGCGCCCGCGGCCTTGACGTCGTGATCATTGGCTCGATCTCGAACGCCGTCAATTACGTCGTCATCGGCGCCAAAGGAGTCAAAAGCCTCGCCGACCTGAAAGGCAAGATCGTCGGCGTTACCGGCGCGGGAGCCTTCTCGGAATTCGCGATGCAGAGCTATTTCAAGCGCAACAACATGGAGCCGGGAAAGGACGTGACGCTGCGCGCGGTCGGCAATACGACGATGCGCGCCGTCGCGCTGGAAAACGGGCTCATCGCGGCGGCGCCGTTCTCGCCTGACGACGCGGTGCGGCTCATGGCTAAGGGATATCCGCTGATTGTCAATCTCGGTGAGGCGCTGCCGATTCCCGAGACGATCCTCGTCGCGCGCAGCGAGGTCCTGGCGAAATATCCCGAGACCGCCAAGCGCTTTTTGAAAGCGCTCATTCTGGGCATTCGCTTCGCGAAGACGAACAAAGCCGAGGCGATCAAAATGGGGTACGAGTCCGGCCTGAAGAGCGAGCCGGATATTATCAATAAGGCCTACGACCTCTTCGCGCCCGCGCTCACGTCCGATCTCTCCGTCGGCACTGACGGACTGCAACAGATCCTCGACGAGGACGTGCGGAACGGCATCGTGGACAAGTCGATGACCGTCGACAAGGCGGTGGACACACGGATATTGAAGCTCGCGCAGCAAGAGCTCCGCCGCGAAGGACGGCTGCCGTAAACGGGCCATTGAATCAGGAGGAAAAATGAAAATCTGCCATTACAACCAGAACGAAGCCGGCGTCGTCGAGGGTGACAAGGTTTATCCGATCGGCGACGCGCTGGTGAAGGCGGGCTATGTGCGCGACCGCTATACGATGCTCGGCGTGATCACCGCGCTCGCGAACGAGTCCGGCGCGATGGACGTCGCACGCGCGGCGGTAAAATCGGCGAAGCCGCTCGCGCTTGCCTCGGTCAAGCTCCTCGCGCCCATCTTAAACCCGCCGTCGCTCTGGGCGGCGGCGGCGAATTAC
The DNA here is from genome assembly GCA_036407055.1 of Binatia bacterium. Lineage (GTDB taxonomy): Bacteria > Desulfobacterota > Binatia > UBA9968 > UBA9968 > JAJPJQ01. Next base: position 727 of record DASWZY010000038.1, on the reverse strand, counting down.
CGCGCACATCAGGCCGAGATGAAGATCAAGATGGGGAGCGCGGACCGCGCCGAGCTGAGCAAAGACGAGCTCATGGCGGAATTTTTCTTGAAGCCGACTTCGTCGATCATCGGACCCGGCGACACGGTGATCCTGCCGAAGATTTCCAAAGACGTTGACTTCGAATGCGAGCTCTGTGCCGTCATCGGCAAAAAAGCGCGGAAGGTCAGCGAAGACCGCGCCCTTGATTATGTTTTCGGCTATACGATCTGCTGGGACTTGAGCCAGCGCGACCCCTGGGGCCGCGGCCGGCACAATACCCGCAACATCCGCAAAGGCTTCGATACGTTCAGCGCGCTCGGGCCGTGGATCGTTACCAAGGACGAGATCGAGGAGCCGCAAGATCTCTCGATCAACGTCGAGCAGAACGGCAAGCCGGCAATGACAGCGCACACGAGCGACATGATATGCGGCATCCGCGAGCACATCCGCTTTCTGACGAGCTGTCTGACGCTCCGGCCCGGCGACTTGATCACGACGGGCACGCCGGCCGGCGTGAAAAAATTAGCCGACGGCGATCACCTGAAAGGCACGATCGACAAAATCGGCTCGATGGAACTCGAGGTCGCCGCGGAGCGGTAGATGCGTATCGGTCGGATTCTCCGGGCAACGCAGCTCGCCGCGCTCCTCGGCTCATCGGCCACCTTCGCGGCGACATTGCCCGAGATTACGACTGTCGGCGCCGGCG
>DASWZY010000037.1:0-27542 GCA_036407055.1 Binatia bacterium | reverse complement strand
AGCTCCGTCGCCGCTGCCGGCGTGCCGCGGGAATCTATTCGTACTCTTAACCGAGACAAAATCAGCCATTGCTCGCCGGCGTATGCGACGCGCAGGATGAGGAAGCCGTTCTCGACCTCCGCGCCGGTCGCCTCGCCGCAGCGCGCCTCGATTTCAATCCGTCCGTTTCCGCGCGGCGCGATCGCTACCGGCGGCGCGAAGACTTTCTCCTCGGAGTGAAACTTCCCGTGCGGGAGCCGTGCGCTGAAGATCTCCATCGGCGAATCCCCGGTATTCTCAATGCTCCAGGCCGTCCGCCAGCGATCCGGCGCGCCAGCGCTGCTCGCTTCGAGCATTTTGACCTGCGCTCGCGGTTCCACGTCGACTAGAATAAACCGTGCCACACGCGCACGGCCAAGTAAATGGCGCTGCCCATCAACAGCACGCCGGAGACGTGATGCAGGTAAGGCTCCCAGCGCGGCGGCATCAGGCGCTTTCCGTGGCTGACGACGTAGATCAGCAAAAACGTGAATGAAGTCGTGCCGGTCCAAAAACCGGCAGGAAAGAGCGCCGCGCCGGCGATGCCGCCGCGCGCGTAGCCTTGCAGGACGAACGCGCCGCCGGCCGTCGCCCACCAGACGTACGGATACGGACTCGCGGCGTGGGTAATGAAGCCTTTCATGAACGGCGGCGGCTCCTGGACTCTCGCGCGCGGAGCGCCGGTGGTGCGAATCATCTGAACGTGCTCGACGCCGGCGCGAATCGACTGCACGCCGAGCCAGAACAGAAACGCCGCGCCGATCATGCCGAGCGCGACGGCGCCGATACCGCTGAGCGACGCCTGCAAAAACAGGCCGAGCGGCAGCATCACGAACATATCGAGCAAAAGCGGCGCGAGCATCGTGAGAAAGCCCGCTTTCGCGCTGTGCCGCAGCGTTTGCGTCGCGATCAGAATGCCGGTCGGTCCCGGAATCGAGGCTAAGCCGACACCGATCAAAAAAGCGGCGTAGAAATTCACGCGCTGAACGTAAAGTCTTTTCCCGCATGCGTCAATCGCGATTTACTTTCCGAGACCTTATTGCTATGCAGTAGGCGCACGGAAATCTCGCATGGCTTACTTTAAAGACGTGAGAGAACATCTCGCCGCGCTCGAAAAGGCGGGGCTGCTCGTCAAGATCGACGAGGCGATCAACAAAGATACCGAGCTGATGCCGCTCGTGCGCTGGCAGTTTCGCGGCTTGCCCGAGGAGGAGCGCCGCGCGTTTCTCTTCACGCACGTCACCGACGTGAAGGGCCGAAAGTACGATATCCCCGTGCTCGTCGGCGCGCTCGCGGCATCGCGACAAATTTACGGCTTCGGACTTCAGTGCAAGCCCGAAGAGATCGTCGACCGCTGGACGAAGGCCGAAGCTTCGCCGATCGCGCCGAACATCGTCGAGAATGCGCCGGTGCACGAAGAGGTGCACATCGGCGCGGCTCTCGAAGAAAAGGGCGGCCTCGGCGAGTTTCCGATTCCGATCTCGACGCCGGGCTTCGACTGCGCGCCGTACACGACCGCGTCGCATTGGTTCACGAAAGATCCGGACAACGGCAAGATCAACATCGGCAACTACCGCGGGCAGATCAAAAGCCCGACGCGCACCGGCGTATTTCTCAACTCCAGCAATCACGGCGGCTATCACTGGCGCAAATGCCGCGAGCGCGGCGTGCCGCTCCAGGCGGCGCTTGTCATCGGCGCGCCGCCGCCGGTCGCCTACACCGCGCCGGCGCGCGTGCCGCTTAACGTCAGCGAACTGGATATCGCCGGCGGGCTCGCCGGCGCGCCAATCGATGTCGTGCGTTGCAAGACCGTCGACATTCTCGTTCCCGCGCGCGCCGAGATCGTCATCGAAGGGGAGATCTCGACCGAATGGCTCGAGCCGGAGGCCGCCTTCGGCGAATCGACCGGCTACATCGGCGAGAAGATGCTGAATCCTTACTTCGAGGTGAAGTGCATCACGCACCGGAAGAATCCGGTGTTCGCCTCCATCGTGAGCCAGCTTCCGCCGAGCGAATCGAGCGTGATGCGCCAGGTCGCCGCCGAAGGGAACTATCTCCGCTTTCTCCGCGACCAGTGCAACATTCCCGGCATCGTGGAAGTCGTTTTCCACTCCATCGCCGTGCGCCAGATCTGCGTCATTCGCATGAAGAAGATGAACCAGGCGCACGTCTGGCAGGCGCTCCACAGCATGGTCGGTTACCATCCCGGAACGGGCAAGATCGTGATCGCCGTCGACGAAGACATCGACCCGCGCAACCTCGATTCGCTTTTCTGGTGCCTCGCGTTCCGCATGCAGCCGCATCGCGACTCGCTGATTATCCGCAACCGCACGCCGTCGATGGATCCCTCCGCGTCGCCGCCGGGGAAGCTCGAGATGGGCATGGACGAGATGTACGGCTGCTCGGCGATCCTGATCGACGCGACGCGGAAATGGGATTATCCGCCGGTGTCGCTGCCGAAAAAGGAATTTATGGAGCGCGCGCGCACGCTGTGGGAGCGCCTCGAATTGCCGAAGCTCAAGCCGCAGGACCCGTGGTACGGCTACAACCTCGGCGCGTGGACCGAAGAAGACGAGGAAGAAGCGGAGCTCGCGCTTAAAGGCGAGCATTATAAGACCGGCGAGAAGGCCCTCAAAAAACGCGCGCCGGCGAAATAAATCGGGAGTCGAAATGCTCGAAGGCAAACCGATGTCGCATGAAGGGGCGAAGAAGATCGTCGACGACCTCTATGAAAAAATGCACGCGCGCTGGAAGGAGAAGGTCACCGACAGCCTTTTCATGCGCAAATTGAAGGACGGCAGCCTGCCGATGGAGGCGCTGAGGCTCTATTACCGCAACTGGGCGAGCTTCGTGCTGACGATCAACACGCTCGGCCTCGCCGTCTACTACAAGCAAGTCGATTTTCTCAAAAAAGATTTGAAGCTCATGCGCATGTTCGCCTCGAAACTGGTCGACGAGTTCGGCAAGCCCGAGCCGCCGGGACATATTCTCATCCTCGTCAGGACCGGCCAGGCTCTTGGCCTCACCGAGCGCGAGGTGCTGGACACGCATCAGCTTCCCGCCGCGCGGGCGCTCGGGGATTTCCACAAGGTCGTCGTGTGGGACGGCGCGCTCGCGGACTACTGGGGGTCGGTCGTCTGGGAAGAGGCCATGGGCTATTTTTCCCAGGACTGGCGCGACGCCTTAATGAAGAACTACGATCTCGATCTGAAGCAGGTCGTTTACTACACCACGCATTACGAGGCCGACCTCAAAGAGCACGAAGGAACCGCCTCGCACGCGTCGATCGTCCGCGGCGTCCTCGAATATATGCTGGAGAAGGGCTACGTCGACGAGCGAATCGGCTACGGCTTAGAATATTGCGCGGTTACGCCCTGCGATCTTAACGGCGTCATGCTCCAAGGCGTGCTCGACGAATTAGGCATTAAATAGTCTAGGCGTTCCGGCCGATTGCGTCTTTGCCCGCCACGGCGATTGACAACCCGCCGGGCTATGATTATCTTATTCTTGTAAGCACCGGAAATCGGGTGCGTTTTTTATGCCTATCTACGAGTACCACTGCGATAAATGCGGCGATTTCGAGACCACCCAGCGGATCACGGAGAAGCCCCTGAGCCGCTGCCCGACCTGTAAGGGCAAGGTCAAGAAGCTCATCTCCAACACCTCATTTCAGCTGAAGGGGACCGGCTGGTACATTACCGACTACGGCCGCAAGGGGAAGTCGGACAATGGCTCCTCTTCGAAGTCCGAGAGTTCGAAGTCCGAGAGCAAGTCGTCCTCCGAAGCCAAATCGGAGACGAAGGAAAAGCCCGCCGAAAAGAAAGAATCGAAAAGCAAATCCTCCGGGTCCGAATCAACCGCGGCTTAGCTTGACGCCTTTCTGTTTCGTTTGTTAGATTCCTTCCGGCTCGTGGAAGGAATCGATGCATTTTCTCGCCCAGCGTCCTCCCATTGCGTTTCTCTCGAAGTTTTTTCTATTCATTTTCATTATATCGACCGTAAGCGCCGTACCCGACACGGCCGCCGCCGCGGAAAAGCTCCGTATAAGCAACTGCTACATCGGCGGCGCCATCCTGCCGCTCTGGGTGACGCAGGAGTCCGGCTTGTTCCAGCGCGAAGGGCTCGACGTCGAGTTGATTACGATACAAGGGCAGCCGGCCGTTGCCGCGCTCATCACCGGCGATGTCGACCTGCTCTATTGCATCCCGCACGCGGTCATCAGCGCCGTCGCGGGCGGCGCCGACCTCATGTTCGTCGGCAGCATCTACAACCGCATGCAGTACCGGATTGTCGCCGCGCCGGGAATTGAAAAACCGGCCGACTTGAAGGGCAAGATCGTCGGCGTCGCGCGCATCCACGATGTGTCGCACTTCTATATGCGACTGGCGCTCCAGCGCTTCGGCATGAACCCCGACCAGGACATCCGCGTCGTCGCCGTCGGCGGACAGAACGACCGCGTGCTCGCGCTCAAGAGCGGGCGCGTCGCCGCGACCATCGTAAACCCCGCGAACGCGCTGATTCTGGAAAAATCCGGCTTCAAGACCGTCCTCGACCTCGAAGGGCTCGGCTTTCCCGTCATCGGCAACGCGATGGCGGTTCGCCGCGCGACGCTTAAGGAGCGCCGGCCCGCGCTGGTCCAGTATTTCCGCGCCCTCATGGCGGGTGTAAAGAAGATTCAGACCGATCCGGAGTTCAGCAAGAAGGTGCTCGCGAAATATTTACGGTTGAAGGACCGGGACATTCTGGACGAGAACTATCGCTTCAACTCAGGGCAGCTGCTCGAAAGCGTCCCGGCGCTGCCGATCGAGGGGCTGCGCTACGCGATCGATTCGCTCGTGCCGACGGTGCCGGCGGTGAAAAACCTCAAGCCGGAATCGATGATCGACGCCTCGGTTCTCGATGAAGCGGTGAAGGGAACGCGCTGATGCGCCGCAAACTTATTATCCTCGCGCTTATATTGATCGCCGCTCCGCGCCTGGGGGTTGCCGCGGACAAGACGACGGCGGTCTACACGAGCATCTCCGGCGGCTACGCGCCGCTCTGGGTCGCGAAAGAAGCGAAGCTGTTCGAGAAGTACAATCTCGACGCCGGCGTCGTCTACATGCGCGGCACGGTGACGACTTCCGCCGCGCTGGTCACGGGCGAGATCGATTTCATCCATGCCGGCGCGTCGACCTATATTCCATACGCCGCCAATGGCGGCGACGTCGTGCTGCTCGGCTGCCTGTCGAATATCGTGCTCGACTATGTCGTGCTCTCGCAGCCGTCGATCAAGAGCGTCCAGGAACTCCGCGGCAAGACCGTCGGCATCAGCCGCCCCGGCGATCAGCCGTACTATTACATGCGCGAGGTGCTCAAGCGCAGCGGTGTTCCGGTAAAGGACGTGCGTTTCGTTCAGACCGGCCAGCAGCCCGAGCGCATGGAGGCGCTGAGGCGCGGCGTCGTGCCCGCCACGATTCTCAATACGCCGAACAATCTCGCACTCGAAAAAGAGGGCTACCGCCGGCTCGTCGATATCGAACAGCTGAAAATCCCCGCGCTCGTCCGCTGTCTCATCACGACGCGAAAAATTATCGCCGCTAGGCCCGTCGTCGCGGAGAACATGGCGCGCGCATGGCTCGATTCCGTGCGCTACATTCAAACCCACAAAAAAGAAGCGATGACGATCATCGGCAAATACACGCGGAACGCCGACCCCGAGCAGCTCGAAGACGCTTGGCGCAGTCTGACCTTCAAGACGGAAGTGCCTCCGTATGTGTCGCCGGCGAAGCTCCAGGAGCAGATTCAAATGCTCGCCGAGGACCAGCCGGAGATCAAAAAATTAGAGGCGTCGAAGATGATCGAGAGCAGCGTGCTGAAAAAGCTCGACGCCTCGGGCTGGATTAAAAAATTGTTTCAATCCTAGGGAGGATTTATGGGCAACAAAGTGCGCGAGTTCATGACTCACAGGGACCCCGACGAGCACATCTGGGTCGAGCGCGACGAGGACGGTCTTATCGGCACTGTGCGCGCAGGGCAGCGGCCGATGCCGCGCATCCGCGTCTTCGACCTGCTTGAGAGCCATCCCAGCGGCTCGCAGGCGCTCGTGTGGGACGGCGAGACGCTGCGCATCGCCGCCGAGCAGGTGAAAGGGCGCGAGCCCGGACTCACTCGCGCGGCGGATTACGATCTAGTCTTCTTTCAATTCTCCGGCGCGTCGGCGATCGAGACTGAATATGGCTCGATCGAGCTCAAGCCCGGCGAGGTCGCATTGATCCCCGCCGGTATCGCGCACCGCACGACCGGCAAAGGCGAATGCCTTAGGCTGCGCGCGATGTCGAAGGAAGCGGTGAATCTAGGGGTCGACGCCGAGAAGCCGCTCACGGAGACGCGTTTCAAAGTCTCGCACTCCGAGCCGCTGTCGACGCACAACGGCGCGGGCGGCGAGGAGAACGGCCGGCTTTTGGAGCATATTACTTTTTGGGACCCGACGTCGGATCTCTGGATCGAGCGCCGGCCGGCCGAGCTCGTCGGCTGCGTGAAAGAAGGCGGCCGCGGACTCAAAAAGCTCCGCGCCTTCGATTATTTCACCGGCATGACCGGCAAAGGCGGCGCGCGTGCGCCGGTGCTCTACACCGGCAACGAGTTCCGTATCGACGTCTACAACCTCGAAGGGCAGCAGCGCGGTTTTCACCGCGGCCTCGACGAAGACGAAGTCTGGTTTCAGTTCCGCGGCCACGCGGCGAACGACACCGAGTGGGGCATCGTCGAGCTCGATCCAGGCGAAATGTCTTACGTGCCGCGCGGCATCGCGCACCGGATCAACGGCGGCAAGGGATTTCTCCGCATGGTGTTTTACACGCGCCACATGATCCATCCCAAGGCGTTCAACAGCTCGGCGGGAAAAAAGACGAGCTTCGACGTTCAGTAGGACGCTCGGGGACGCACCTATGCGATCGAAGGCAATGGGACTGTTCCTTGAGTCGCGTCTGCGCGGTCGATGCCTTCGCTCGCTCCGGCGCATCTCCTCGCTGGATAATTTGTAGAAAGCCACCAAAGATGGACACGGATTTAATTCCTCAGCTCTCTCTCGAAGAGCGAGACCGCCGCTACCGCAATGTGCGTCGAGAGATGGCGAAGCGCGGCATCGACGTTCTTTTGCTGCCGGCGAACAGCGGGCGCTGGGAACAGCTCCAGGCCGATTCGCGCTATTTGAGCTCGATCGGCGGCTTCGCAACCGAAATCTTCACCGTCTTTCCGAGCGAAGCCGAGCCGACGGCGTATGTCTTCAACCGCGCCGCGTGGTGGAAGCGCGTCCAGCGCTGGATCGCCGACGTGCGCGACGGCCGCAACCAGTGGGCGGAGAACGCGATCGAGAGATTAAAAGAGCTCGGCTTCGAGAGCGGCACGATCGGCATCTCCGGACTTTCCGGACTGTTCCGCGCGCCCGAGGGAATTATTCCCTATACGTCGGTCGCGAAGCTTCAGGAGCATTTTCCACGCGCCAAGGTCGTCAACGCGACCGAGATGATGCAGCAAGTCCGCGCGGTCAAGAGCGCGGAGGAGATCGCGCTGCTCGAGCGCTCGGCGGCGCTGATCGAAAAAATGATCGCGACGATGCAACAGACCGCGCGGCCGGGCATCACCGACCGCGATCTTTACGCGGCGATGACGCAGACGATGCTCTCCGGCGGCGGCGAGCTGCCGACGCTGTTCTTCATCGGCAGCGGACCGGAAATCGCGCAGAGCTCGTTCGTCCCGACGAGCCGCACGCTCCAAGCCGGCGACCGCATCGTCAATGAGATTGAGGGGAAAATCGCCGGCTACGCCGCGCAGGCGGTCGCGCCCTTGTCGCTGGGCGAGCCTGCGGCGGAATATCGCAGCATGGTCGAAATGTCGGCCGAATGCTTTGAAGCGATTCTCGCTGCGATGCGGCCGGGCGCGACCTTCGGCGCGCTCTTCGACGTCTACACCGGGACGATCGAGCGTGCAGGCGGCGGAAAATATTCCTGGAGTCACCCGATGATGCACGCGCGCGGGCTCGGCGACGACGGGCCGGCGCTGCTCGGTGACAAGGACCTGGAGCGCTTCCGGAAAATCGAATTGCAGGCCGGCATGGTCTTTATCCTGAAGCCGCAGGTGCGCGCGACGAGCGGCAAAGGGCGCGCGAGCATCGGCGACACGGTCGTCGTGACCGAGCGCGGCGCGCGCCGGCTCGGCAGCCGCGAGCTAAAGTTGCTCGTGACAAAGTAGGGTGATAGGAGGTCGGCATGCCGCTTCTGCTCTCGCGCGAGGAAACGCAGCCGCTCCTGGATTTATCGAAAGCTATCGAACTCACCGAGGCCGCATATCGCGACCAGGCGGAAGGTCAGGTGACGGCGCACGCGCCCTATCACATCAAGGTGCACGGAGCCCAGGCGCTGCGCGTCGTCTCCGGCGCGCTGATCAAATCACGTCGCGTCGGCGTTCGTCTCGGCCCCAACGTCCAGCTTGCCGGCGGCGACCGCATGTACGCGCTGCTGTTCGACTCCGAGAGCGGTAATCTGCTGTCTTTCATGGGCTATCCGTTCGGCACGATGCGCACCGCGGCAACGATCGCCGCGGCCGCGCGGCGCCTCGCGCGCGAGGACGCGCATACGGTGGGACTTTTCGGCGTCGGCCGAAACGCGCTCGGACTCGTTCGCGGTCTCGCCGCCGTGCGGAAGATCACCCGCGTCGTCGTTTCGAGCCGCGATGTCGAGCGGCGCAAAGCTTTTTGTGAGCGCGGCGCGCAGGAGCTGCAAGTCGATTTCGTTCCGGCCGACGGGCCGGAGCCGGCGGTGAAAAATACGGACCTCATTATTACATCCACGAGCTCGCAGACCGAGGTCTTTCCGGCCGACTGGGTCGCGCCGGGAACGCATCTCACGAGTATCGGCAAGCCCGGCGAGCTCGGGAAGGAGCTTTATCTCCGCGCCGACCGCTGCATCGTCGGCAGTCGCGAGCACGAGAAGAACTATTACGATCGCTCCGGGCCGATGCCGATCGTCGAACTCGTCGCCGAAGGCAAGACTTCGTGGGACAAAGTCCCCGAGCTGGGCGATCTCATCGTCGGCCGCGCTTCGGGCCGGAAGAGCCCGAAGGAAATCACCATCTTCAAAGAATCGCAGGGCGGCTTCGGCGACATGGCGTTCGCGCAGTGGATTTACGATGAGGCCGTGCGGCGAAAGCTCGGGCGCGAGATGTCGCTGTAAAAATCAGGAGGTTCTATGCAGGCTCCGAAACTTTCCGTCAAGGAGCGCGACCGCAGGTACGCCGCGATCCGCAAAGCGCTGCGGGAGAAGAAGATCGACTGCGCGGTCGTGCGCGGCACGAATCTTTTTTATCTCAGCAACGGCGTCAAGGGCGAGCTGTTTGGGATCCTTCCCGCGGACGACCGCCCGCTCGCGGTCATCGTCAACCGGCGGCATCTCATCGACATCTCGCCGCGCATTCTCCTCGACGCGCAGGACTGGGTGACCGATTTGAAGCCCGGCTTCGACGCCTCGGCCGTGATCGACCGGATCAAAGAGCTGGGCTACGAGAACGCCACCGTCGGCCTCGCCGGCGGCATCGATTATAAATTCTACAATCGGCTGCAGAAAACGCTGCCGAACGCGAAGATAGCCGACGTCGCGGAGATTTTCTCGGAAGCCCGCACGATCAAGAGCGACGAGGAGAACGCGCTCATCGACCGCGCGAATCGCATTTTCGACGCGGCGATGGAGCGCATCCAGAAAGTCGCGCGTCCCGGCATGACCGGAAAACAGGTTGTTCAGGAGGCGATCCGCGCGATGTGGGACGCGGGCGGCGACCTCGAATCGACGCTGTCGTTCAACTTCGCGCCGGTCCCGGCGCAGAACCCGATCCTTGCCGACCTGTGCCTCGACAAAAAGATTCAGCCCGGCGACATCGGCACGTTCACCGCGCACGCGGAATACGCCGGCTACGCCGGCCACAGCGATCAGGAGATATCTTTCGGCGAGCCGAAGCCGGTGTATCGTGAAATGTTTTCCGCGGTCATCGCGATCCGCAAAGCCGTGCTTGCGCAGGTAAAGGACGGCGTGACGCAGCGCGACCTCATCACGGCTTATCAGAAAGCCTGCAAAGAAAGCGGCTTCAAATCCTCGCCGCACTCGCAGATCCACCAGTACGGCATCGACGTGCCGGAATTCCCAGGGCAATCGTTCCGCATCGCCGATCCGACGCCCGAAGCCGGCGGTCTCGGCAGCGTGGGAAACTATGTGTTGCGCTCGGGGATGATCTACAGCATCTCGCCGACCGTCGTGAACCGCGACGGGCCCGACTCGCTTTTGGGCGGGACCTCGCTCGTCGTCACCAAAGACGGCTATCGCGATCACGGCGAGCGCAAGGTCGAAATCTTAGTCGCCGCATAAAAGTGGAAGCGGTCGAAAGGCTCGTCGTCCCGCGCTTCTCGCTCGAAGAGCGGGACCGGCGCTGGGCGCTCGTGCGCCGCCTCATGGCGGAGGCGGGTCTCGACGCGATCGTGACCGCCGTCAACACCGGCCACTGGGACCATTTTCAGGCGAATACGCGCTATCTCACCGGCATCGGCGGCAACTGCGGCGAGGCCTCGACGGTGTTTCCGCTGGAAGGCGAAGTCACCGCGATCGCGATGGGGATTCCGCCGATCCACTACTGGCTCGGCTTTCAGGATTGGGTGACCGACGTTCGCAACTGCAACCGCTACTTCGGGCGCGGCATCGTCGAGCGGCTGAAAGAATTAAAAATGGAGCGCGCGCGCATCGGCATCGCCGGCCTTTATAACATCAGCCGCGCGCCGGAAGGCGTTATGCCTTACGGGACGATGCGTACTATTGAAGAGGCGTTTCCGCAGGCGACGTTCGTCGACGCGACGGATCTGATGGAGCGCGCGCGCTACGTGAAGAGCGTCGAGGAGGTCGACGCGCTCGCGAAAGCGGTCGAGCTGGTGGAGAAGGCGATCGACGCGATGGCGGCGACCGCGCGCCCGGGTATACCCGAGTGCGAGGTGTACGCGGCGATGCTCTACGCCATGGCGAAGGAGGGCGGCGAGCTGCCGACGATGCTGCAATGGACCGCGGGGCCCGAGCCGCACGGCAACAACATCCTGCCGACGCTGCGGCCGCTGCAAAACGGCGACATCGTGATGAACGAGATCGAGGCGCGCTGGCTCGGCTACGTTGGCCAGGGCGTGCAGCCGATGTTCATCGGCAAAGTGGATAAGGTCTGGCAGGACATTTTTAAAACCTGTGAGGAAATTGTCCATGAGACTTATAATGTCTTCCGGCCCGGGATCACGATCGGCGAGCTGAACGAATTCTGCATCGATTGGGGCAAAAAGCACTCGACGTTCGTCACGCGCCCGCTGTTTCACGGCCGCGGTCTCGGCGACGATGCGCCCGTCTCCGTGCGCTCGACGCGGGACGAGCACGCGCGCTGGCGGCTCGAAGAAAATACAGTCTTTATTCTTAAGCCGACCGTCGAGACGGCCGACGGCAACAAGCGCCTCTACTGGGGCGACTGCGTCGTATGCACGGCGAATGGGCCGCGCCGCCTGGGCAAGCGGCCGATTCGCGCGATCAAGATTCATTGAGGAACACGGGTATGGGCAAAAAAACATTTGTCATTTTCGCGGCAGTTCTGCTTCTATGGCCGGCGACGGCGCGCGCGGCGGAGCCCGCGGCACTGACCAAGCTCATCGCGGCCGCCAAGGCCGAGAAAGAGTTCACGCTTTTGGGCGGCGGCGGCGTGTGGGGCGACGCCGAAGCCCAGAAAAAGATCGAGAACGGCTTCAATAAGCATTTCGGCCTCAACGTCCACATAAAGTTCATTCCCGGCCCGGCAATGCCGGATCTCGCGCGGCGCATCGCCGACGAATACAAGGCCGGCCAAAAATCGGCAACCGACATGTACCTGGGCTCCGAATCGCATTTCGTCGAGCTCACGCGCTCCGACGCGCTCAGGAGCTTCAACTGGCGCGAGGCCTTTCCGAATATTCCCGCGCCGATGGTCGAGATGGACGGCAGGCTTTTGCGCGAGGCGACGCGCTACATCGGTGTTTCGTACAACCGGCAGTCCGTACAGGAGAAAGAGCTGCCGCGGCAGCTGAACGATCTTCTCGACCCCAAGTGGAAGGGGCGGATCGCCTCGACGCCGTACGCCGCGAGCTTCGACCGCTTGGCGTCCGTCATCGGCCTGGAGAAGACGCGCGATTTCCTCAAGCGTTTTACGCAAAATGTCGCCGGGCTCATCCGCTGCGGCGAGGAGGAGCGGATTGCGAGCGGGGAGTTCGTGATGCTCGCGCTGAACTGCGGCACGTACGAGGCCGAGCGAGCGCAGCGGCAGGGCATGCCGGTGAACGCACGCATTCTAACGGACGTGCCGATCGTCGGATACTGGTATGTCTCCGTGCCGAAGCATTCGGCGCATCCCAACATGGCCACGCTGTTCGCCGGCTATTTGCTCACGCCCGAGGGACAGAAAGTCCGCTACGATTCTATCGGCGCGACGGCCCACCTCATTGAAGGCACGCCGGCGAACAAACAATACAAGGAGCTCAAGGCGCAGGGCATCGAGCTGAAGGAGTTCACCGCCGAATTCGTGATCAAGAACGGCAAGATGCTGGGAGAGCGGCGCGACGAGTTTCAAAAGATCTTGCAGCAGCGGTAGTCCGCGATGTGCGCGGAATCTCAAATGACAGATCTCAAATCTCAGACTTCGGAGTTTGAAATTAAAGTCGGCTGGCGAGGAATAAGTGGTCCGGGCTAGCTCAGAATGACACATGACTTCAGCCGAGTTTCGCGCGAATCTCAAATGACAAATCTCATATCTCAGAATTAGAATTTGAAATTTGAGATTTGAAATATGAGAGTCTGTAGGCCCTCCCAGCGCTCGATCCTCATCGCGATCGCCTTGATTCCGGCCGCCGCGATCGTCGGCCTGCTTGTCATCCCGTTGTGGATCAGCATTCGCGCCCTCACTGACACCGGCGCGGTCTTCAGCCTGAGCGCCTACCGCGCGCTTTTCTCCGATCCGTTTTCCTACCGCACGCTTTTCAACACCGCGATCTTCTCTTCCGTCGCGACGCTGACCGCGCTTTCATTCGGCGTGCCGGCGGCGTGGATCGTCGAGCGCACGACGCTGCCGCGCAAGGGGCTCGTTTTCACCTTCATGACCGTAGGGCTTTTGATTCCCGGATTTTTGAGCGCGATGGGCTGGGTGTTCCTGCTTCATCCGCGCATCGGTCTCGTCAACGCCGCGATCGGCATGGTTTTGCCGGAATGGCGCATCAACATCGCGTCGCCTGTCGGTATGGGCTTCGTGCAGGGGCTCGGCCTTGCGCCGCTTGCGTTCATCATGACGGCGGCGACGTTCCGCTCGGCGAATCCCGAGTTGGAGGAGGCGGCCGCCGTCCACGGCATCGGCAGCGTCCGGGCGCTTTTGCGCGTGACGCTGCCGCTCGCCTGGCCAGGCATTCTCGCCGCGGCGATCTACATCATCACGATCGGGATTGCGGCTTTCGAGGTGCCGGCGGTGATCGGCCTCTCAAACCGCGTCTTTACGTTCAGCACGTACATTTATACGCAGGTCCATCCGAACGAGGGCGCGCCGCGCTACGATCTTGCCGCCGCGTTCGGCGTCTTCGTGATGGCGCTCGCCGGCTCGCTCTCGTGGCTTTATTTCCGCGTGCTCAGCCACGGCCACCGCTTCGCCGTGGTGACCGGCCGCTCCTATCGGCCGCGGCAGACGGAGCTCAGCCGCTCCGGCGTCTACTTCGCCTGGACGTTTTTGTCGCTATATCTGTTCGTCGGACAGATATTGCCGCTGCTGACGCTCGTCTGGAGCTCGCTGCTGCGCTATTTCCAGCTTCCCTCGGCCGCCGCCTTCGCCAATCTCTCGCTCGTCAACTACCGCGGCCTGCCGTGGCCGCACCTGATCGACGGACTCAAGAACACGGCGTTTTTAATGGCCGCGGTTTCGACGCTCGTGCTCGCGCTCAGCCTCGTGATCTCCTGGATCGTCGTGCGCTCGAAGGCGCGCGGCCGATTCGCGCTCGACGCGGTCGCGTTTCTGCCGCACGCGGTGCCGGGGATCATCTTCGCGCTGAGCGCGGCATACGTCGCGCTGTTTATTCTGCGCGATTTCGTGCCGATCTACGGCACGGTTTTTCTGCTGCTGGCCGTTTACGTGCTGGAGCGCACGAGCTTCGGCACGCGCATGCTCAACAACGCGCTCGCGCAGATTCATCCCGAGCTGGAAGAGGCCGGCCAGGTGATGGGCATCGCGCTGTTTCGCCGTATGGCGCGGATTCTCGTGCCGCTGCTCGCTCCCGCTTTCTTGAACGGATGGCTCTGGATTGCGCTGCTCACCTACCGCGAGCTCACGATCGCGTCGCTGCTGGTGACGCCCGACAATGTCACGCTGCCGATGGTGATCTGGGGCCTTTGGCAATCGGGATCGTTTACGCGCGCGGCGGCCGGCGCGGCGATGGGACTGGTTTTCATGCTGCCGTTCGTCGCCGCCTACTGGTATTTCGGCCGGCGCCTTGCGCCGGAAGGGTTGAAGGCGTGATCCGCGTCGCGAAGCTTTCGAAGACGTACCGCGGCGCGTCGGGCGCGGTGCATGCGCTGCGCGAGGTCGACCTCGAGGTCGCGCGCGGAGAATTTTTCGTCCTGCTCGGACCCAGCGGCTCGGGCAAGACGACGCTGCTGCGCTCAGTCGCCGGCCTCGAGCGGCCCGACGGCGGTGAGATCGAGCTCGGCGGCCGCGCGGCGTTTTCTTCGGAGCGCAAGCTTTTCGTGCCGGCCGAAGAGCGCGGCATCGGCATGGTCTTTCAGTCCTACGCGATCTGGCCGCATCTGACGGTCTTCGAAAACGTCGCGCTCCCGTTGACGCAGGGAAAGAAGCGCCTCGCGCGCGAGCGCGTCCGCCAGCGCGTCGCCGAAGCGCTGAAGCTCGTCGGCATGGAAGAGTACGCGGCGCGTCCCGCGCCGCTCCTCTCCGGCGGACAACAGCAGCGCGTCGCGCTGGCGCGCGCGCTCGCGGTCGATCCCGAGGTGCTCTTGATGGACGAGCCGCTCAGCAACCTCGACGCGCGGCTCCGGGAAGAGGTGCGGGTCAAGATCAAGGCGGTCGCGCGCGAATTGCGCGTCACTGTGCTCTACGTGACGCACGACCAGATCGAGGCGATGACGCTCGCCGACCGCATCGCGGTCATGGCGGACGGACGCATCCTGCAAGCCGGCGCGCCGGACGAGCTCTACCGCCGGCCGGCGAGCCCGCGCGTTGCGGAATTTTTCGGCGCGATCAACTGGCTCCGCGGCGAAGCGCGCGGCGACGGCGTGGTCGAAACCGAGATCGGCGCGCTGCGGCTCGCCGCCGACGGCGTTGCCGCTGGCCGCGTCGTCGTCGGCATCAGGCCTGAGGACGTGAAGCTTTCCGCCGCGCGCGCCGAAGCGGAGAACTTGCTCGCCGGCGAGGTCCGCTCGGCCGTCTTCACCGGCGGCGAGTTTCTCTATGAGGTCGAAGTCAACGGCAAGCTCTTGCTTGCACGAGCGATGTCGGATAGGGAAGCGCTGAAAGGGAGCGTCTTCGTCCACTTGTCGTCCGCCCGGATGGCGCTGTTTCGCGAAGACGCGCCGTAATACGGCCGTAATGCAGGCGTAGCACAAAGGAGGGCGGAGTATGTCCAGCCAAGTCGCAGGCGTTGTCCACCATCTCGATCATTTCGTCGTGCCCGTCATCGATCCCGATCGCGCGCAAAATTTCTACCTCGAAATACTCGGCGCGCGACTGCTCAAGCGCATCACCGACGCGAGCGTTACGCGCGCCTTTGTCAAGTTCGGACAAAATCATATCGGCCTCTTTTCGCAGAAAAGCGCGACCATGCCGGATCCCGGAGACCTCAAGGGCTTTCCGCGGCATGGCTTTGTGGCGTCGCTAGGCGATTATGACAAGCTCGTCGCGCGCCTGGGCGCCGTCGGCGCGCGCACGCGGCCGATCGAAAAGGGAAGCCGCCGCGGCTGCGGTGCGCGCGAAGGCATCGCCTTCGCCGACACCGAGAATAACACCTTCGAGCTGTTCCGCGGCGAGGGCGCCGGACCGATCAAGCTCGATCATCTCCATTTCGATACCGTCGATCTCGACGCGAGCGTTCGCTTCTACACCCATTTTCTCAAATTCCCATTAAGCGAACGCGATACTAACGTTGCGATCATGACCGTCCCCGGAGGTCAGTGCATCGTGCTCGAAAAAGTCGCCGAGCTTTCGCAGGCGACGCGCACGACCTACCGCGGGCGGCATTTCGCCTTCAATGTGAGCGACGACAACTTCCATCCGATCGTCGGCCGGCTGCAGGAAGCCGGCATCGAGCAGCGCGACGAGCACGGCGAGCGGGAAGGGCGGCGCGACGAGCAGCTCGCGACCTATTTCAAGGACCCGAGCGGATTTCGCCTGCAGATCACCAACGAGGATTCGGCGACTTTCGCCGCCCACGCCGCCGGTTGAGAAACGGTAGATGACGAATCTCCGCGTCCTCCTCCCCGCCGTATTCATCCTCGCTACGGCGGCGTCTGTCGCCGCGCAGCAGCCCGCGAAGGTCTGGAAGATCGGTATTCTCGTCTCGAATTCGCGCGAGCTCAATACCGTGCGTGAGGAGGCGCTCCGTCGCGGACTCAGCGATCTCGGGTATCAAGAAGGCAAGAATATCGCGATCGAGTACCGCTATGCAGAGGGGCAGGTGGACCGGCTGCCGGCGCTTGCGGCCGAGCTCGTGCGTGCCGGCGTCGACATCATCGTCAGCAGCGGCACGCGTGCGACGGTCGCCGCGAAAGAAGCGACGAGCACGATTCCGATCGTAGCCTCCGGGGCCGGAGGGCTCGCCGAGGCCGGGGTGGTGCGCTCGCTCACCAATCCCGGCGGCAATGTCACCGGCGTCTCGCTCGTTTCGCCCGACTTAGTGGGCAAGCGGCTCAACCTGCTTAGAGAAGCGATGCCCAAGATGGCGCGCGTTGCGACGCTCGGTAATCCCGATACGCCGGGTTACGACGGCCGCGTGAGGGATATGGACTTGAGCGCGCGCGCTTCCGGCCTGTCACTTCAAGCCGTCACTGCGCGCAAGCCGGCGGAGTTCGAAGCGGCCTTCGACGGCGCTAAAAAGCGCGGCGACGGGCTGCTCGTGTTTCCCGATGCGCTTTTTCACAGCTATCCGGCGCGCTTCGCCGAACTCGCCGCGCGGAAGAAGCTGCCGGCGATTTACGACCGGACCGATTTCGTCGAAGCAGGCGGGCTGATGAGCTACGGCGTGAGCCTCGCGGATCTTTCGCGTCAATCGGTCTGGTACGTCGACCAGATTATCAAGGGCAGCAAGCCCTCGCAGCTGCCGCTCATCGAGCCGGTGCGCTCGCAGTTCGTCGTTAATGTGAGAGCTTCAGAACAAATCGGGCTGACACTACCCTCATCCTTGCTCCAGAAGGCCGACAAAGTCGTAAAATAGCCGCATTTAGCCCGCCCGTTCACGTCGTTAGGGTATTTTCACCCAAAAAGTCGGGGTTTTCCCGGATTGGCTGCTGCGGGTATTGCTGCGTACAGTAGCGGAAAAATCCGGGAGAAACCGTCATGAAGAATCCCGCTGACACTCACGCGATTCCTGAAAACAGCACGCTCGGCGAGCTGATTGCCGCGCTCACCGACGAAACCTCTCATTTTGTGCACGACGAGAAGGAAGTTTATCGCGTCGTCGCCTATATGGTGGCGGATCTACTGAACAAACAACGGCACGATTCCAGAACAACGCACTGACGCTTATTCGCCCGCCGCGGCTCCCTCCGCAGTTCAGGCATTATCTCCGGCAGTTGCATCCGCACGTCCTCTAAGGCTAACTTGAAGTCGACCTTCATCACGTATAGGGGACGGATTCATGGAAAATAAAATCCTCGCGGGTCTGCTATTTGTGGCGCTGGCCATCATCTTTCACGCTCTGGCCGCGAGATACGACGTCATCGCGCTGACCGACGACGATTATTCGGCGATTTACCGCATCGATCGCTTGACCGGCAGGATGTGGGTTTGCGCCAACGATCAGTGCCTGCGCGTTCAGGACATCGATAAAAAGCAAGCCGGGCAAAGAACCTGATTTTTATCCGAATTTAATTTCTTCAATCCCCGGTTTTTACCCGATACATAGTAACAACCCGGGACTGTATGATCGACGCTAACTCCGCAATCTCGAGGAGGAGGCAAAGATGTCGGATATAGCCGGCGCCGAAGCGCTCGATCCTAACGTTTCCAGGCGCAGAATAACGGAACCGCCGCCGCAGAATGTTGCGGCAGAATCCACGAACGGGATCCTCGGCGCGTGGAAACTTTTGTCGATCGAAGATCGAAAGGCTGACGGCGAAATCATCTACTGGATGGGACGCAAGCCCAACGGTTTGATCATCTACGACGCCAGCGGCTACATGTCGGTCCAATTCATGCGCGACCCTCGCCCGGTTTTCACGACGCCTTACAGCCGGGCGACACCGGAGGAAGTCCGAAAAGCCTATGAGGGCTATTTCGCGTATTTCGGCACTTACGAGGTGAACGCTGAAAAACGACTGATCACACATCATCTGCACGGCAGCCTGCGGCCTGCGGAAGTGGGCATCGCCTATGACCGGAATTTCAAGATCGAGGGCGACCGGTTGATCCTTACCATGACCGTCCCGGGGAAAGATCCCGGACGAAGCAGGTCGTTGATATGGGCGCGCTGTCCCACCGCGAGCATTTAGACAAGTTGATCGACCCTAGAATTATCCTGGGCGCGGCCGTTGTCGCCGCCGTGCGGAGATATGGCGCGCGGCGGACCGTCTACCGGGCGGCGCTTAGGGCCGTCAATACGGTTGCGTTGGTGAAAATACTGCGCGCCGTCTGCGTCGAAAATGTCGATCCGGCGTTTTTGCGCTATCCGGAGCGGCTGACGGCTACGTTCTTGACCGACCGTATGATCCGGCGTTTCGCCGCGGATCCCGAGAGCGGCATGTCGCCTATGTTCGTCGAGGAGGCGCTCGCTAAGGGAGACCAGTGCTACGGCATTCTGAGCGGCGATGCTTTGGTCTCGTATGGATGGTATTCGACCCGTCCGACGCGCATCGACCCGCCCGAGCTGATGCTTGAATTCGATAATGCGCACACCTACATGTACAAGGGCTATACCCATCCGGACTTTCGCGGCCAACGGCTGCATGCGATCGGCATGACGCTGGCTCTCGACCACTACAGGTCCAAGGGCCTTAAAGGCATCGTGTCTTATATCGAGGCGGATAATTTCGATTCGCTTAAGTCGGCGTTCCGCATGGGGTATCGCGTCTTCGGCTCCGTTTACGTTTTCTCCTTCCTCGGCACGATCTTCAGTCATACGACTGCCGGCTGCAAGCAATACGACTTCCGGGTCATTCCTCACGAAGGCGTCCCGGCGTAAGTAAAGCTACCGAATTATCTTCAAGGCCGGCTGTCTTTTCGTATCCCATTGACGACGTCAGCCGATTGGGTCTATTGTCGCCGCCAATGTCGTGCAGTATATTCTAACCGGTCCGAATTTAAGTAGAGGAGGGGAAGAGACATGAGGGAAAAATTCTTAATCGGTTTAGCGCTGATCCTTAGCGGCATGCTGCTATTCGCCGACTACGGGTGGGCGCAGACGAACAAGGAGAACGTAAAAAAGATCCAGCAGGCCTTGAAAGACAAGGGCCAGGACCCGGGCCCGATCGACGGCATCATGGGGCCGAAGACGAAAGCCGCGATCAAGGCGTATCAGGGCGCCAACAACATGAAGCCGACCGGCAGCATGGATTCCGCGACCATGAAGTCGCTCGGTGTGGAATCGGCGAGCTCGTCCGCTTCGAAGAGCGCGAAATCGAGTTCGGACAAGAGCAGCTCGGCGAAATCGACCTCCTCGCCTGCGGGTTCGGACAAGAGCGGCTCAACGCCGGCCTCGTCGGGCACAAGCAGTGCGAAATCGAGTTCGTCTAAAACGAGCTCGGACACGAGCGGATCTTCGTCTTTCAGCGACCAGTCAAGCGGCCGCAATGCGCCGAGCTCGCGCGACACCGGGCGCGGCAAGGGCGGCACGGGCACCACGAATACGAGCACCGACACTAGCGGATCGTCCTTCGGCAGCCAGTCGAGCGGCCGCAACGCGCCGAGCTCGCGCGACACCGGGCGCGGCGCATCGGGCACGGGCTCCACGAATACGAGCACGGACACGAGCGGCTCTTCCTTCCCCGACCAGTCGAGCGGGCGCAACGCGCCGAGCTCGCGCGACAAGACGAAGTAGTTTGATTTTATCATTTTATCAGAAGAGGAGGGGGAACATGAGGAAAGAGTTATTACTGACTTTGGCGGTCGTGTTCGCCGGCGCGCTCGCGCTCGGCAGCTACGCGCGGGCGGCCTCCGACGCGGGCTCCAGTGGCGGATCTTCGTCCTTTGGCGACCAGTCCAGCGGCCGGAACGCGCCGAGCTCGCGCGACACCGGGCGCGGCACGGGCACGAGCTCGAGCGGCAGCGCGAGCGTCAAGCAGATTCAGCAAGCTTTGAAAGACAAGGGGCAGGACCCCGGCCCGATCGATGGCGTTATGGGCGGGCAAACTAAATCGGCCCTTAAAGCGTATCAGAGCGCCAACAACCTGAAGGCGACCGGCATGGTCGATGCCGAGACCGCTAAGTCGCTCGGTGTGAAGGCGCCGAGCTCTTCGTCCTTCAGTGATCGGTCGAGCGGGCGCAACGCGCCGAGCGCGCGCGACGCCAAGCGTGGCTCGGGCCCGAGCGGCACGACAGCGAATACAGGCACGGACACGAGTGGCTCCTTCAGCGACCAGTCGAGCGGCCGCAACGCGCCGAGCTCGCGCGATAAGTCGTCAAAGTAGTTTTTTGATCTTCCGAGGGGGCGGACTCCGCCCTCCTCGGAGGTCGTTTTTGAAAAAAAGATTTCTTGAAGCTTCGGCCCGGACCGTCGCCTCAGTGCATTTTCTCGAGCAGGTTGACGAGATCGTCAGCGTGCTCTTCTTCCACGGCGAGGATGCCTTCCATCATGCGGCGCGACGTGGGATCGTCGTTGCCGAGATAGCGCACCATCTCGCGATAACTATCGATCGCAATTCTCTCGGCGACGAGATCTTCCTTGATCATGTCTATCAGGGACTTGCCTTCCACATACTCGGCATGGCTGCGGGTCAGAAGCCCCTGAGGATTGAAATCCGGATCACCGCCAAGCTGCACGATCCGCTCTGCGATCTGATCGGCGTGACCCTGCTCTTCGTTCGCGTGCTGTAGGAATTCATCGGCCGCGGCACCGGAGTCGATGCCGGACGCCATGAAGTAATGGCGCCGGTAGCGGAGCGTACACACAATCTCGGTTGCTAGAGCCTCGTTGAGCAATTTCACCACGGTGGCGCGGTCGGCGCTGTAGCCCTCCGTCACAGCGCCGTTTTGGATGTGTTGACGCGCGCGCTCGCGTAGGGTCTTGATGTCGGTCAGAAACGGTTGTTGTTGTTGATTGTTCATGTTTTCCTCCTATCGTCATTTGTTGCCTAACGCTCGCCGGAAGAATTTCAAGACAGCGTCAGGATTTTTCTGTGATGAAGCGGTAGATAAACGTGCCGAGCGTCACGTCGCGCGGCTTGCCGATGCTCTCGACTTTGATCAGGCGCCGGCCTTCGAGACCGAGATCGTTCGCCTTCTTGAGCAACTTCAAAATCTGTTCGAACTCGAAGCGCGGCCCCGTGCCGATGATCTCGACGACGATGCCTTCGTCTTCGACAACTCTTTTGTCCAAGTCGCTCATCGGCGCACCTCCCCGGCGTTTTCAAAGTACACCGGCTGTGCGGCTTGTCAATCGAGGGTTCCCCGGATGCATGAAGGTTAGCGTACCTGGTTGCAGTGTTCCTGGCCGCGGCGATATCCGTCGCGAAACGCGGGATCCTGATATTCGTTCGGGCAGTGCCGGCGCAGCAGCGCGGTGACTGTCTCGTATGGGCGCCCGCGTGTCTCGGGGTGGAGCGCCGCTTCGAAGCCGCGCCGAAATCGCGGCTCGATCGATTTGAAATCGCCGTTGTGATAATGTTCCACTTCCGCGCTTCTGAGGCCGATCCACCAGCGCTCGCGCGCAGCGTCGACGCTCTCGGCGTCGTGACGCGTCAGCGTCTGTCGCACCGCATCCGCTTGCTCGTCGTCATCTGCCGCTACTATGACGATCGCGTGTCCTTGGCGCAGTGCGTCTTCGTAAACGAACCATTCGTCTTTTGGGATGCCGTCGGAGAGCGCGTCTTCGAGAGCGCCTCCAGCGACGGCTCCTCCGACGGCCCCGACGATGCCGAGCAGGGCCGCGCCCGCGACGCCGATCGCGACGACCGGACCGATGCCGGGAATCAACGCGCTCGCGGCTGCTCCGAGGAATGCGCCGCCCGACGCGCCGAGACCCGTGCCGACGACCGCTCCGACGGCTTCGCCCATTCCCGGCTGCTCGCCCTCGTCGGTCGGCAAGCGCCGTAAAGCGTCTTCCGGCGTGCCGGGAAAAAGCAGGTGAATGTCGCGCTCGGCGATACCCTGGGTGCGAAGATCGCTTACGGCGGCTTCCGCCTCCCGGCGATGGATGAAAATTCCGACGATCGGCTTCATGCGGCCCTCCAAATCATGATCGCGAATGATGTCCGAGCCGTCAAATCAGGATTAACCCCGACAGGCGTTACAGCCGTCGACCTCCTTTGCAAATCTAGTATTGCAGTATAAATTTGGGGCCTACTTACTTTCTTGAGGAGGCCGGTCATGACCCTGGACTTCAAGCGAATTCTTTGTCCCGTTGATCTTTCGAGGTTCTCTCTCGACGGCCTAAAGCTTGCGGTAAAAGTTGCCGCTGCGAGCAACGCCGCGCTCTACGTCTTGCACGCGATCGACAATCCGTTCGACGAGCTCTACATGAGCTCGATCGGACAGGCCGATCCCGCGCTGTTGGGTCTGTATCAAAGCCAGCCGAGGAAACGCGCCAAAATCGTCGCCGCGACTCAGGAACATTCGACGGTGCTGCTCAAACAATTCGCGCACGATTGGGTGACGGCACTGTCGAAGGTGAGATACATCGTCAAGAGCGGAGACCCTTTGGAGGCGATCCTAGACGCGGCCGCGGAGCGCCGCGTCGACTTAATCGTTCTTGCGACACACGGCCGGACCGGCATCAAACGCCTGCTGATCGGCAACGTGGCGGAAAAAGTCGTCCGCCACGCGCCTTGTCCGGTGCTGATCGTCAAGTCGCGCCGCCGGAAACCCGGCCCGTCCGGCCGCTAGGAACGCGGCGGGTATTGAAAAGTATCTGTCGCGTGCGACTTTGAAATCGGAGGGCTCATGTATGCCTGAGAAAACGACATTGAAGCGCGCGCGGCGGGATAAACGGCAAGGCAGGGCGCCGTCGACACAGGCCGGCGAGTTCGTGCGCGAAGAGATCGAGCATGTGCGCCGCGGCAAGCACGGCGCACGCTCGACCAAGCAGGCGATCGCGATCGGGCTTTCGAAGGCGCGCCGCGCCGGCGTCAAACTCAAGCCGCCGCGGCGCGGACAGACGTCCGCGCGGACGCGGCAGCGCGCGCAACGCGATTATCGAAGAGCGCAAAGCAGGAAGCGCCGCGTCTCGCGGAAGCGGTCGCGCGCCGTAACGCGCGCGCTCAAGCGCGAAGGGCGCCGCGCGGCGTCGTCGAAGGCGCTGTCGCGACAGGCCCGGAGCGCGCGGAGGCGGCGAAGAGGCTGAGCATCTTCAGGAGCTGCGTTCGCCGCGGACCGCCGCGAACGCGGCTGTCTTGAGAGCGTCGTAGTCCGCGCCGATGTTCGCGCCGTCGGTGCCGGCGTTGTAGTACGGGCTCGTTGCGGAAAGGCGATAGTCGCCGTTGGCGGGGTCGACGAAGCCGACCGTATCGGCCGAAGCGGGGAAGAAATTTTCCCTCGGATAGCCCGACGGACTCCCGCCGGTGAGGACATTGCGCGCGAAGACGTAGCCGGGAAAGCGCGCACTCCACGCATCCCCATAGCCGAGCGCGGCGGCTGTCTGATTATCCAGACTGATGTTGTTTTGATAGACGAAGCCCGAGTGCGTCGCGCCGTCGGTTATGATCGCCTTGCCGTTCTGTAGGCCGGTGTTGTGATCGATGACGACGTCGGCCGTTACGCCGACGACTTGGAAAAGCACGCCGCTCCCGCCCCACGTCGCGCCGCCGATTTCTTCGAACAGATTGTCCTGAATCAACACGCGGCGCGTTTGCCGGCCGGGGAACTCCGGTGTCTGCCCCAGGACCGCGATGCCCGCGCCGCTCCGGCGCACCACGTTCTTGCGGAAAGTGATGTCCTGGAGCGTCGATCCGCTGCCGGCTTCGCCGGCCGCCAAAACGACGGCGAAGCCGGCCGCGTCTTCGCTCCAGTTGTTTTCAAAGACGTTGTTTTCGATCAATGCGCGCTCGGCGCTGTTGAGGGCCAGGAAGTTCTTCACCGTGTTTGCATCGCGCTTCCAGGCGAGCCGCTTGTGAAAATAGTTGCCGCGGATCTCGATATCCGCGGGGACCGCGTCGGCCGCCCCTCCGAAGACGACGTTCTCCCCGGTCGCGGCGAGATAATTGTTCACGATCTTGAACGGGCCGCGGCCGTCGGCTGTGACCGCCCGCGACGCCGGACCGCCGCGGAAGTCCGATAGATACGAGTCAACGACCGTGATGCGTTCGCCCTCGAGCGCGAGGCCGCGCGTGACGCCGCCGGCCGCGTCGCCGTGAATGTAACAGCGATCGAAGATGATGTCGGTCGGCTTTTCGTCCGCTCCGTCCCCAATGCGGACCAGCGCTTCGAGCGGGCGCGCGGCGTGCGCGGCCTCGATCTCGAGGCCGACCAGATGAAAATGGTGCGCGCCCGCGGCGGCGGTTAGCGCCGGCGCCGAGTTCGGCGTGACGATCTTAGGCAGCGGCCGCGCGTTCGACGGCTCGATGCGCGATCCCGCGGGCGGCAGGTTTTGCTGGGCCGCCGACCGAATCACGATCCAGTCGGCGCCGCTGTTGCGTGGAAGCGTAAAGTTGCCGACGAACGCTGCGCCGGGTTCCAGCGTGATGGTATCCCCCGAACGCGCGTCGTCGAGCGCGGCCTGGAGATCGCCGTCGGACGAAACGAAAACGGTCCGGCCCTGGGCCGATGGACGGCTGACCTCCGGCAGCGCGAGCGGCGGCGTCGCCAGCGGCGGAACCAATTGAGCGAACGGTGGCCGGTAAGAAAGCGCGAGGATCGCGAGAAGCGCCAGAAAAAAAATGATACTACGTGCGCGCCGTGTGATGGAACGTGCCCGGGAGAACAACGGAACTCCTTAGGAACAACTCAGGATTGAGCCTGATCGTGCTCCTAAAGAGAACGGGGTGACACATAATTTCTTGAGGGAAATCCCTCAGAAAGTAGAGGGCTCAGGCGGATTGCTTGGGGAAAGTTATTCCGGCCGCTTCTTTAACGGCTACAGCGATGCGGAGGAAAAAGTAGAGGAGCATCTCCCTTTTTCCTCTTACGCCTTCGACTTGCCTTGGAACGGAGGGCGCAGTTGAGATTTTATCTCGGGCGGTTGGGCGCCGCCTGCGCCAAAAGCCAAGCGGACAGCAAGGAAGGGTCCGGCCGCGATTTTCGCGCAAGCATCTGATTGTCGTGCGCGGTGCGCAGCTTTGTGAGCAGATCGCCGAAGGATCCTCCGGTCATGATACGCGCAAACTGCGCGCGGTAATTGTTGACCACGCTGACGTTGTCGACCACGAGGTCGTAGACCTTCCATTCGCCGCCGCGCGAGCGCATGAGCTTGTAGTTCATCTCGAGCTCGTCGCCTTTGATGCCGAGAGCCTTGGTCGCGACTTCGGCGAAATCTCCGTCGCGATTCTCGCGCAGGTAGATGATTCTCTCCGAAGCGAACGGCTCGATCTGATCCACGTAGGCGTCGCCGGCGACGTCGGTGAAGAGCTTGACATACTCGCTCCGCTCGTGCGCGCTGCGGCGCTCCCAATACGGCCCGAGCGCGCGCTTCGCCATTTCGGAGAAATCAAAGCGCCGCCCGATAATCTGTTTGATCGCGGCGGCTTTCTTTTTCTTCTTCGAGTCGGAATCCTGGCGCGAGTGCGACTTGAGGAGAGTCGTCTGAACGCTTTCGACGGTCGAGCGGACCTGCTGGGTCGGCGGCCCGGCCCAGACGGCGTCCTGCAAGAGCAAAAGCCCGGCGCAGAGC
Organism: Binatia bacterium; assembly: GCA_036407055.1. Lineage (GTDB taxonomy): Bacteria > Desulfobacterota > Binatia > UBA9968 > UBA9968 > JAJPJQ01. The sequence continues at coordinate 1,270 of DASWZY010000037.1, read as the reverse complement.
ACGCCGGCGGCTCCGATCGTTTTTCGCCTCATCCGCTCGTCCTCCTCCGTTAAAGCGTCAGTGCCAATGTTTCGCTGCTTTGCGCTTTTCCGATCTGGCTAGAATGTCCGTGACCATATAGGCGACCAGGCGGTAAACCTCTTCCTCGTCGCTCACGTACCGGCGCGTCTCTTCCGTCAGGGCCACGACGAGATCACCCAGTGTGACAATCTGCGGCTCTCGGCGAGAAGTATGCCGCCGCTTGCGCGGCGTTATTGCCGGTGTGGTACGAATTGACACGCGGCCTCCATTGGGAAATGTCCCAGCCCACAGGGTAATCTGGCGGCATGACCAGGCCAATGGGGCAAAAACCCGAATTGGTACAGGGATTTCATTGAAGGGCGACAACTATTACCGCGCGAAAAGTTGGACTCGCTGCGCCGCTAACGAAATTCCACGGCGTAGAGAAAAAACGGGCGGAAGCCGATGCTTCCGCCCGTTTTTTAAACTCGGCCGGCCTGAGTGCGGAATCAGTACCCAGAGCCTCCTGAGCCGTATCCACTTCTGCCGGCCTCACCGCCGGATTTTCCGCTCGGCGTGTTGGACGAGTCATCGCTCTGCACGCTGCCGGTCGTCGCGCCACCCGAGCGGCTGGAATCGGATCGCGTCGAACAGCCGGCTAGGACGATCACTCCCGCCAACAGAGAAAGCCCCATTAGCGTCTTGCTTCGTTTCATCACACTCTCCTTTCGCGCGCGGAATCAGCTGCCGCCGCCACCGCCGCCACCGCCTCCTCCGCCGCCTCCTCCGCCGCCAGAGCCACCGCCGGAATCACCACCGCCGGCACCGCCCGAACCGGAGCCTCCGCCGGCGCCGGAGCCGCCAGCCGAGCCGCTGTCGCTACCCGAGCCGGTCCCAGACGAGGACGATCCTTCACCACCGCCGGAGCCACCCGATCTGCGGCTCGGCGCGCTGGGCGCGTCGCCGTTTTGAATGCTTCCCGTCGCTGCCCCGCCCCGTCTTCCGGAATCGGAGCTTGTCGAACAGCCGGCCAGCGCGATCACACCCGCCAACAACGAAATCCCAACGAGCGCTTTGCTTTGTCTCATCACATTCTCCTTTCTGAGATTTGGTAAAAACAGGAGCGCTCTATCTCTCCTACTGTTAGCGCCTCGCAGTTGTCCGTCAATCCGGGTGGATTACCGATTGAAATAAACCTATCGGACTTTAGAAGTACAATAGGCAGGCCCCGGAACCGCGTCGGCGGCTCCGGGGCGTGTGCGGTGAAATG
>DASWZY010000036.1:0-2824 GCA_036407055.1 Binatia bacterium | reverse complement strand
CGTGCCCTTGCCGAATTCCTCGAACGCGGTCTCGAGCTCTTTCTGCGTATTCATGACGACCGGGCCGTACCAGGCGATCGGCTCGCGCAGCGGCTTGCCGGCGACGAGCAGGAAGCGAACCGGTTTTTTGTCCGCGCTCGCGGCGATCGCTTTGCCGGAGCCGTAGAGCAGAAGCGAGCCTTCGCCGTAGCGCTCCGGCGCTTCAGGCGCGAGGCTCTCGCGCGGCTCGAAATAGCCTTCGCCGTCGATCACGTAGACGAACGCATTGTGGTTCGCCGGGACCGCCTGGACGAACGATTTTCCGGCCGGCAGCGTCACATCCAGAAAAAGCGGATCGGTGACGATCTCGCGCACGGGGCCGCGCGCGCCGCCCGCCTCGCCGGCGATCACGCGGACGGTGGCGCCTTCCGGCGTTTTTACGACGGGAATCTGGCTCTGCTTCACCTCCTGGTAGCGCGGGTCCATCATCTTGCTGCGCGCCGGCAGGTTGGACCAGAGCTGGAATCCCCACATCTCGCCCTTGCCGTCGCCTTTCGGCATCTCCTGATGGATGATGCCGCTGCCCGCGGTCATCCATTGAACGTCGCCGGCGGAGATCAACCCGCGGTTGCCCATGCTGTCGCCGTGCTCGACCTCGCCGTCGAGGATGTAGGTGATCGTCTCGATGCCGCGGTGCGGATGCCACGGGAAGCCCTTGCGATAATCGTCGGGATTTTCCGAATGGAACGCATCGAGCAGCAGAAACGGGTCGAGCCGCGGCGTCTCGTTAAAACCGAACGCCCGCTTCAGGCGCACGCCGGCGCCCTCGCGCGTCGGCTGGCTTTTCCAGGCCTGGCGGATTCTGCGAATGTTATCTTCTGCGGTGGAGATTTTATCCGTCATCGTAAACTCCTTTCGCGGCCGAGGCCGCGATTGAGAGTTAAAGGTAGGAATGATAGTTCCCGATGTAAAGTACGCACGCAAAAGTGCGTGCTTACCTTCAGGTGAGTATCAGAAGCAAAAAAACGGCCGGCTGCCCGGCGGAATTCGCCGTCGATGCGATCCGGGGGCGCTGGAAGCTCATGATCCTGCGCGAGCTGTGCGGCGGCACGGTGCGCTTCGGCGAGCTCCGGCGCGCGCTCAAGGGCATTTCTGAAAAAGTTCTGGCGCAGCATCTGCGCGAACTCGAGCGCGACGGCATCCTGACGCGCGTCGCCTACGATCAGAGCCCGCCGAAAGTCGAATACTCTCTCACCGCCGCCGGCAAGGCGCTCAAGCCGATCATCGAGGCGCTGCACGCGTGGGGCCTCGCGCACGCCGCAAAAGAAAAACACCGCAACGGCGCGGCTGCCGTCAATTAGCTAAGCGACCGCTCCCGAGCTCTGCTCATCGCGCATTGCCGCCGGCGCTCGCCGGCTGGAATGGACTAGCCGGCGACCGGCCGGCGGATTCGAAGATGTACCGGAGCACCGGCTTCCACACGCGCGGATCGCTGTCGATGTTCCGATGCTGCGCGCAAGGGCCGTTGAACGGCCCCCACGGATCCGGGACGGCGATATTGTCAATGCGGGTCGCGGCCGGGTCCTCCGCCTCCAGCTTATCGCGGCCGGGACAGAGCGCAAAGGTCGCCGGCACGTAAAAGTTGAATGCCCGAACGACGTTGCGCGGGACGATACGGTAGGCGAGAAAGCCTTCCATCTCGGCGATCATCTGGATCGGAATGCCCGCGTCGCGGAGCGCGACCGCCGCGTCGGCGACGACCGCGCCGCCCTGGCTGTGGCCGACGAGATAGAGCTTGTCGCCCGGCGCGTACAAATAGCGCGCGACTTCGGCGACGACGTCGCTGTCGCCCTTGATCATCAGCGTGATGCTGTCGGGAAATCGGCGCGCGATCTCGAGCGCGAGGACGTGCATGAGCGAATCGTGGTACGCGATGCGGCCGAGGTCTTCCTCGCCGCTGAGCTTCTGGTACGCCGGCCAGTCTTTCGGGATGAAATAACGCGCGCTCTCCCAGGTCGGGACCTGGCCGCCGTAGACGCCGATATAGACGATGCGGCCTTGGCGGGCGGCGGCCTTTTGCACGCGCAGAAAAGAAAGATCTTCGGGACGAGTGAGCTTTTTCGTCGCCGGCGGCGGCCCCGGCTCGCTCGGCGCGGACGGGTGCGTGAGCGAGCAGGCGGAGAGCGCCGCAAGGCATGCAAAAACAATTGATGCGCTCAGCGCCCGCACGTCACGGAATTTGTAGCAGGGAAAGGCCTAGCGGTAAACCCGCGGGCGGGCCGCGCCTTAGCGCGGCTCGCCGAAAGTGCGGGATTCCGCCGGCGCGACCGGCAGCTCGAGCTTCTCGGTGCGCCGGATCACGGTTAAAGGCGTTTCCACGCCGATCGCCTGGTCGGTCAGCAGCCGGTGCAGATCGTCGATCGCGGCGACGAGCGCGCCGCCGTAGGCGACGATCACGTCGCCCACCTCCAACCCCGCTTTTTGCGCAGGGCTGCCGGGCTCGATGGTCGCGACGAGGACGCCGCTGTCGACCGGCAGGTTAAAAAAGCGCACGACACGCCGGTGCAGCGGCGCGTTCTGGCCCGCGACGCCGATGTAGCCGCGGCGGATCTTGCCGTCGCGGATCAGGCGGCCGGCGACGAACTTCGCCGTATTGACCGCGATCGCGAAGCAGATGCCTTGCGCGGGCAGGATGATCGCCGTGTTGACGCCGATCACCTCGCCGCGCGAGTTGACGAGCGGCCCGCCGGAATTGCCGGGGTTGAGCGCCGCGTCGGTCTGGATCACGTTGTCGATCAGCCGGCCGGAGTTCGAGCGCAGCGAGCGGCCGAGCGCGCTGACGACG
>DASWZY010000035.1:0-2563 GCA_036407055.1 Binatia bacterium | reverse complement strand
GCTCAAGAAGTCCTTCGGCGAGAACAAGGTCATCGTCTCCGTCGACCGGCAGGATTACTCCAAAGGCATCCTCCACCGCCTCCAGGGCTTCGAGGCGATGCTCGAGCGCGCGCCCGAATGGCACCACCGCGTGATCCTTCTCATGATCGTTGTCCCCTCGCGCATCGGCATTCAGGACTACGAAGGCATGAAGCAGCGTATCGAGGAGCTGGTCGGAAAGATCAACGGGCGCTTCGGCGCCATCGACTGGGTGCCGATCATTTATCACTACCGCTCGGTACCGTTCGACACGCTCGCCGCCGTCTACGCGGTGAGCGATATCGCCCTCGTGACGCCGCTTCGCGACGGGATGAACCTCGTCGCGAAGGAATACGTCGCGTGCCGCGCCGACGGCACCGGCATGCTGATTTTGAGCGAAATGGCCGGCGCGGCGAAAGAGCTCGCCGAGGCGATCATCGTCAACCCGAACCACCGCGATGAGATCGCCGACGCACTGAAGACAGCGCTCGAGATGCCGCCGCGCGAGCAGATCCGCCGCAATCGCGTGATGCAGAACCGCCTGCGGCGCGCCGACGTCGCGCACTGGGCGATGGACTTCATCCGCGAGCTCGACTCGGCGGAGGTCGCCGAGACGGCCGAGGCACGGCCGCTCACTCCGGCGGCGCGCGCGGGACTGTTGCGGCATTACGAGCGCAGCACTCGCCGGCTGCTGCTGCTGGATTACGACGGCACGCTCGCACCCTTCGTCGCCCAGCCGGCGCTTGCCCGGCCGAGCGCCGAGCTGCTGGAGCTTTTGCGCCGTCTCTTGGCCGATCCGCGAAACGAGATCGCGTTGGTCAGCGGCCGCAGCCGCGCGACGATCGAGGAATGGTTCGGCGCGCTGCCGATCGGCCTCGTCGCCGAGCATGGCGCGTGGATGCGCGAGGCGGGAAGATCGTGGGAGCTGATCAAGCCCATCACCACGGGCTGGAAAACGAAGCTGCTGCCGATGCTCAAATCCTACGCCGATCGCGTGCCGGGAACGTCCGTCGAAGAAAAAGAGTTTTCGATCGTGTGGCATTACCGCAACGCCGCGGCCGAGCGCGGCGCGCACGCGGCGAGCGAACTGTCCGACGACCTCCTCGCCTTTACGACCAACATCGACGTTCACGTGGTGCAAGCGAACAAGTCCGTGGAGGTCCGCTCGGCGGGCGTTCATAAAGGCGTCGCGGCGGCGCAGTGGCTCGGTAAGGGCGGCTTCGATTTCGTGCTCGCTATCGGCGACGATCAAAGCGACGAAGACATCTTCGCCATTCTGCCTGAACGGGCGTATGCCATACGCGTTGGGTCGAGGCCCACGCGCGCGCGATTTTCGGTCAGCGGCCCGGCGCATGTGCTGGACCTCATTACACGCCTCGCCAAGCGCGGCGAGCGGGAGGCGCTCATGCCCCCTGTCGACCCCCCCGTCTACCAGTAATCAACAGAGGGTAATTATTTCTCGGCCGGTTACATTTTGACCCGGTCCGCCGGGCCCTCAAACACCTATCTGCTTGAGTTTCGGGGCTAATTTTTTGGCATGGGCGTTGCTGGGTTAATACCTGAGCCGACGGGAGGAGGATGTATGAAAAAGCTCAGTTTGAGAAAGGTCGTTTTTGCCCTTTCGCTCATCTCGCTCATTTTCACCGGCCTGAGCGGCTGCGTCGTTTACGACGACGGTTACTACGGCCGCGGTTATTACGGTGGATATTACGGCCGGCCTTATTACGGGCGCCCCTATTATTACGGCCACTACTATTCGCATCGCTTGGATTGATGATTCCCGTCCCTAGCGATCTGACAACGTGATCAACCCGAGCGGAATGCGCTTGGAAGAGAGGTTTCGATGATGCAGACCAATGTCAGCGGCGGCGGTTTTATGCTCGACGAGATGGCGTCGCTGTTTCAACCCGACAGCCTGCTGCCGGTTCAATACTTCGAGAACTTCCGCCGCAAAGTCCAGACCGAGCCGGAGAAGCGCCTGTTGCTCGCCGTCCTGGAAGACGCGCTTGCATGCTACCAGAAACACTTTTCGTCGCGCGGGGGGCGCGGCATGCGGCTTTTCCGCGAGACGGAGGAATGGATTTTTCGCGAAGACAGCACGCGGCCGTTTTCCTTCACCAACATCTGCGAGGTCGTCGGCTTTGACCCGCAGTACATCCGCACCGGGCTGCTGAAATGGCGCGAGATGAGGATCGAAGAGATCACGAAAATGGCCTTCGATGCGCTGCCGCCGAAACCGCGCATCAAGCTGCCTCAGCCGCGGCGCATCGAGCGGAGCCGCATGATCGGCTTGCGCGTCTAAGCAGCCGGTTCGATTAACTACCTCAACGCCCGCGGCCTGAATAAGGACGCGGGCGTTTTTATTTCGCTTGCAGGAGTACGGCGCATCGGATAATCGTACCGCGATGGACACTGAGGCGCGCCGCGGCGCGAGAATGCAATGATAAAAAAAATCTTCCCGTGGCTCGGACGCGAGTTCGTCGAGCTTTCCGCCGAGGCAAAATCCGCCGGCGCGCCGGCGGAGCAGGCGCGCGAGATTTTCGCG
>DASWZY010000034.1:0-3171 GCA_036407055.1 Binatia bacterium | reverse complement strand
CTCGTCGGCTATCCCGACGTGACGCACATCCATACCGGCCGGCCGATTCAGGCGAAAACCTCCGACGCGCAGTTCGTCCAGGCGATCGGCGCGGGCTGGCGCTTTCTGCTCGCGCGGCACGACGTCGACCCGCGCCGCGTCGCGGTCTCCGGCTACTGCATGGGCGGTCGGCTCGCGATTCAGTTCATCGCCGCGACGCCGGAGGTGCGCGCGTTCGTCGGCTACTATCCGACCGTGCGCGACGAGCCGCCGACCGCAATGCGCCCGATTCCTCCCTGGGAGGCGGTGCAGCGTTTTAAATGTCCATCGATCGTTTTATACGGCGCGGACGATATCGTCACAACGGTTCCCGTCCAGCGCAAGATGTGGGACGCCTTCTCTACTAATGGACAGAGTCTCGAATGGCATTTCTTTCCCTTCGGCGGCCACGGCTTCGTCGATCCCGGCACGCCGGGCTACCATCCGCACGCGGCCGAGCTCGCCTGGCCGCTCGCCGTCGATTTTCTCGCGCGCGAATTCGGCACGGAGTGACGCGCGCTCCGCGGCGTGAAAAAATTTTGCGTAAGCAAAAATTTTTCTTGCTTTCGCCGACCGTTCAAGTTTACATTCGACACTCGGCTTCATTTTTTCTTTTTAAGCGAACGAAAACTCGATGGCGTCGGTAGACGAGAATCTCCGCAAAATCCCTCCGCAAAATCTCGAAGCCGAGGCATCCGTCCTCGGCGGCATCCTGCTCGAGAACGAGGCCATTAACCGCGTGCTCGAGATCCTCGCGCCGGTCGATTTCTACCGCGAATCCCATCGCAAGATTTTTCGCGCGATGATGGAGCTCACCGACCGCAGCGAGCCGGTCGACCTGATCACGCTGAGCGAGCTGCTGAAGGCGAAGCACGATCTCGACGCCGTCGGCGGCTCGACCTATCTCGCTTCGCTGGCCGACCAGGTCCCGACGGCGGCGAACATCGCCTACTACGCGCGCATCATCCGCGAGAAGGCGATTCTGCGGCAGCTGATCGAGTCCGCCACCGAGATCGCAACCCGCGGGTTCGAGGAACAGGGGAACGTGGACGAGTTCCTCGACGCCGCGGAAAAAGTCATCTTCGACATTGCCGAAAAGAAGATCAAGTCGTCGTTCATCTCCGTCGGCGACATGATCAAGGATACGCTGAAGGCGGTCGAGCGGCTTTACGAGAGAAAGGAGCTCGTCACCGGCGTGCCGACCGGCTTCAAGGACCTCGACAAGCTGACCGCCGGCCTGCAGCCGTCGGACCTGATCATCATCGCCGGCCGTCCGAGCATGGGAAAGACCGCCTTTGCGCTCAATATCGCGACGCACGCCGCGCTCAACGCGGGCGTCGGCGTCGCCGTCTTCTCGCTGGAGATGGCGCGCGAGCAGCTCGTGCTGCGCATGCTCTGCTCCGAGGCGCAGGTGGACAATTCCAAAGTCCGCGCGGGTTATCTCGGGGAGCGCGATTTCCCCAAGCTCGCCAACGCGGCGGGAAAACTGCACGAGGCGATGATTTTCATCGACGATACGCCGGCGATCTCGGTTCTGGAGCTGCGCGCTAAAACGCGGCGGCTCGTTCGCGACAGGGAGAAGAAGGTCGGGCTCGTCATCGTCGACTATCTCCAGCTCATGCGCGGCATGGGCACGGCGAACAACCGCGAGCAGGAGATTTCCGAAATATCGCGGTCTTTGAAAGCGCTCGCCAAGGAACTGCGCGTGCCGGTGATTGCGCTTTCGCAGCTCAACCGCCGCGTCGAGGATCGGGGCGACCGCCGGCCGATGATGGCCGACCTGCGCGAGTCGGGCGCGATCGAGCAGGACGCCGATGTGATCGCGTTCATCTACCGCGACGAGGTCTACAATCAGAACTCGGCCGACAAGGGCATCGCCGAGATCATCGTCGCCAAACAGCGTAACGGGCCTATCGACACGGTCCGCCTCACGTTCCTCAATCAGTACACGCGCTTCGTCGACTTGACCGAGCGCGACTACGACTACGAAGAAGCCGAACAGGCGTAGCGCTCGAAGCCGCTTCCGTCCGCCCCGCACCACAGCCTTTTCACAGTCGCGCAAAAAAATCGCCGCGTGTCTTCAAACACCTCCGCGAAGGTGCCACACTTAAACAGCGGAATTCTTCCGCGCAACAAATCTCAAGGGGGTGCCAGTTATGGCGAGATATGGAAAGAAGGCGCAGCAGAAGGTTCGAAGGGCGATGCGCGAGCGCAAGCGCGGCAAGCTGAAAAGCGGCCGTTCGGGCAAGCGCGTGCGCAGCCGCAAGCAGGCGATCGCGATCGGCCTCTCCGAAGCGCGGCGCTCCGGCGCGAAAGTACCGCAGCGCAAGCGCAAGAAGAAATAGCGCCGCTTTCTATTCATACCGGCTTGCCGTTATCGCGGCGCAGCCGAATGAAGACGGCCGTCGCGCGCGACATCCACGTCGCGCACGACGGCTTTCTTACGCCGTGATTTCACAAGACTCGCTGCTACCAAACAAGCATCCATCCGACCTCGCCCAAGATGCAGCCGCCGAGATAAAACTTTCCCCTTTCCGCTTCTTCCATGGCTTCCTTAGTGGGGAGACCGTAGACCATTGGAATAAACCTCGGTGGTCCCGGTACGTCTACGAGGCTAATGTCAACCGGGACCCATGTGGTAAGCAGGACGAAGAATAAGCAACCGCCAAATAGTTTGATGGGTCGCCTGCCGAACAAAATTATCAGAAGCGTGATAAGCGAGATCAGCAAAGGGAGAAAGGTAAAGAGTCTCGGATGAACACCCCACCACAGCATTGTCCCGACAAAAAGCAGCGGGCTCAGGATATAGCGGAATGAGTTTTTCAACGCGAAACTCATTATTCCATGTTTTTCTTTGTGGTGGTTTTTAAGATCATCACATCATTATCCAGGTGTCTTCGACTCGGTCCTGTCGTTATCGAACTCAGGACACTTTTCCTGCTGGCCGGTGACTTTGAAGGTCGGAGTCCCTACGCCGATGACATCCCATTGTATAGTCGCGACGCCGGTAACTAGGTTGGAATGCACATCGAGGTTGTAGACGATGGCCGTAAAGCCATTTGAAAAGCTCACTTTTAATCGCTCCTTTGCCGGCATTGACCAATGGCCCGCCTTGTTTTGAAACATGCTCCAAAACGACAGGTTGTCCAGCGG
>DASWZY010000033.1:0-3626 GCA_036407055.1 Binatia bacterium | reverse complement strand
TGGAAAAAGGCCACATCTCGTGGGAGCGCATCTACGAGCTGTCCGAAGTGGCCGCGGGAAAATTCCCCGGGCGGCAATTCCCCGAAGACATCCTTTTCTATCACAGCAACGCGGGCAACGGCGTTCAGTTTGCCGCGGTCGGATACATTGCGTACGAAGCCGCCAAAAAAACCGGCAACTGCCGCGATCTGCCCGACGACTGGTTCATCACTGACATCTCCTCGTGGTGGGAGAAGGGATATCATCCGACGCCATAATCGAAGGAACGCGCATTAGCGAAAATAGATCTCGCGAAATTCCTTGCTGTAGCGGTTGAGCTCCTCCGCGACGTCGGAGCCGATGGCGAAGAGCTTGAGCTTTGCGGGATTCATGTCGGGCACCAGCGGCTCGATATCGAGCCGTCCGGAGATGCGGTTCGCGCCGCGCAGGATCGTCTGCCCTTCTTTGGATAGGATGAAGTCCATCAGCAGCCGCGCCGCGTTCGGGTTGTGCGCCTTGGCCGCCACGGCGACCGGCGATATCGTGACGAACACCGGGTCCGCCGTTTTCGCCCAGTCGATCGGCGCGCCGGCCTTTTTCATCGACTCGGTGCGGTGGGCGTAGATGATGCCGAGCGGGAACTCGCCCGCGGCCATCAGCTGCGCGACCATGGTGTGGCCGCGGTTCCAATGGATCTGCTGCTGCGCCAGGGCATGGTGGAACTTCAGCGCCTTTTCTTTTCCCCAGGCCTTGATCGTGCCCGCGTACCACTCGTACTCTTCCTGGTCCATGCCGATTTTGTTTTTCCATTTAGGATTGACGAAATCGTCCCAATTTTTCGGCGCGTCCTTCGGCGCAACCATCTTCGTGTTGTATCCGAGCACGTAATAGATGTTGTAGAGCGTCGCCCAGTAGCCGTCCGGGTCTTTAAATTGGTTCGGAAAAGCCGCGAACTCAGGGGAGCGGTGGGCCTGAAGCAGCCCGCGCCGCTTGAGCGCGTTGATCGTCGTGAGATTGACGACGTCCATTGCGCTCCGGCCCGCTGTGTCTTCGGTGAGCACACGGTTTAACAGCTGCTCCGATCCGGCGCGGAGCAGCTCGCTCTTGATACCCGGATATTTTTGCTCGAAGCGGGCGAGCAGCGCGTTGCTGTCGTTGATGTTGAGCGACGTATACCAGACGACCTTGCCCTCTTTTTTGGCGGCGTCGATAAGGCTCGCGGGCTGTCCCCACGCCGTCGAAACGAAACCGATCGCTAATACCAAGATCGGTGCGCAGCGAAACAGTTGTCGGATTTTGCCTCTCATTTTTCTTCCTTGCTCCGTTCTATTCGGATCGCGGCTCTTCCCAATAGAAGCCCAGCGCTTCTTTGAGCGGCCGGTCGTTGATCGAAAAAAGAATCGCCTCGTCCGCCGAAGCGTTCTCGTGCCCGTGCCATTGCCATGACGGCACGCTGAAGCAGTCGCCCGCGCTCCATTCGAGCACCCGATCGCCGACTTCGGTGCGACCGGCACCGCGAAAAGCGTGGTAGATCGTGTGGCTCGAGTGGCGGTGCTGCTTGGTTTTTTCGCGCGGCCGCAGCATCTGGATCTCGCAGCCGATCGTGCGAAACGTCGGCCCGCCGTTGCGCGGGTTCGCATAACGCAGCAGCACGCCGTCATAAGGATCGCCTTCCGTCGCTGCCAGCGCAGTCAGCGCGCGGTAGGTTTCCTCCCATGGGTATTTGAACGGCGGATCGGGAAAGTTGACATTTTTTTCGTACGGCCGGGCGCGGCCGTAGCGATGAATCGCCATGTCCGGCGGCGCCTCGACCGGCTGCTGCTTGCGGCTGAACATCTCGACGCGAATGACTTCGAGCGCTTTTACGAGCGGCCCGTCATGGCCGTCGAGCCAAACGATGTCCTCGGCGCTGCCGTTGTAGTGATCGTGCCAGGTCCAGTTGGGCGTGAGAATCAGGTCGCCCGGCGACATGACGAAGCGCTCGCCCTCGACCGTCGTGTGCGCGCCGCCGCCGCGGACGACGAAGCGCAGCGCCGTCAGCGAATGGCGGTGCGCCTTGGCGATCTCGCCTGGGCGCACGAGCTGCACGGACATATGCACCGTCGGCGTCGCCCAGCCCGCGCCCGACGGATTGGCGAGCCGCACCGTGCGGCGCTCGGACATCTCGAGGCTCACGAGCTCGCGCGCCTTGAGCAGTCCTTCGTGGATGTGCTGCCACTTCCAGAGATGTGGCTCGAACGCGCTCTTGGGCTCGATGTCCTGCTCGAAGCCGGTGACGTTGCCGCTCCAGAATCCCACCAGATGGAGCGCCGCCAGCTCGCGGTTGAGATCGTCGAGAGTCATCGTACACCTCCGGTCAGTGGAGCTTTTTGAAAAATCCTTCGCGCTCCAGCTCGTCGAGGAGGCTTTCGTCGATGAACTGCTCGATATTGATGTCGCCTTTCGCCTCGCGGTCGCGGTCGCCCACTAGCTCGAGCGCGTTGCGAATGCCGTCGCGATCGATGCGCGGCGGAAACGAGAAGCGCGGCGCGAAATAATCGTAGGTCGCCTCGATGATCTTCGCGTCGGGCTGCTTGAGCCACTTGGTATACACGGCCATGCCCTTCGCCTTGTCGGTCTTGAAGATATGGACCGCCTCGCTATAGGCGCGCACGAATCGCTTCACCGTATCGCGATTTTTCTCCAGGAACGAGCGCCGCGTCGTCATGACGGTTTGAGGGAAGCTCGCCTTCAGATCGCTGAGATTGGCGAGCGCGGTCATGCCCATGCGCGCCGCCGCGATCGTCTCGGGCGGCGACAGGACGGTCGCGTCGAGCACGCGCGACGACAATCCGGCCAGCCGCTCGGGCGCGCCGCCGGCGGCGAAGATCGTCATCGACGAGCGCGGCAGGTTCCATTCCTTTAGCGCGAGCGATACGGCGAGATCGGTCGAGCCGCCAAAATTCAAAATGCCGATCTTCTTGCCGACCAAGTCCGCCGGCTTGCGAATTTCTTTCTGTGCCATGAAGGTGAAGGGAAATTTATTGAGCGCGCCGCCGATGATGACGACGTCGCCGCCGCGGAGCCGGATCGGCAGCGACGCGGTACCCGAGCCCATGGCGAAATCGATGCTCGATGAGACGAGCGCCGCCATGCCGCGGGCGGCGCCGGTTATCAAGACCAATTCGCCGTTGAGCCCGTACTTCTTGAAGAGGCCGAGCTCGCGGGTCGCCCAAATCGGCCCTTGAAAGCCGGCAAAACCGTCATAAGCGGCGACGACGCGCTCGTCGGCGCGCGCCGCGCCGGGCGCAGCGATCAAAAGCACCGCTGCGAAAACGAAAATCGCGCGGAGCTTCATTTGCGCGCCGCCTCATTCAGCGACGCTTCGAGAATCGCGCCGTGCAGATCGATCGAGGTGAGCGCGCAGTATTCCAGCGTGTAGCCGGGCCGCACCTCGGCGCCCTGTTCCAATAGACGCTGCAGCACCATGCGGCGGAAGCTCCCGTGGCCCATGACCCCTTCGTGCTCGCGCGTGTCGGCCTCCTCGTGGAGCGAGAAATAGACCGCCTCGGCGGGGGTGAGGCCGTAATGCTTCGTGAGCGCCGTGTACACTTCGCCCGCCCAGTGACCGAAGACTTCTTCCGTCGCGCCGGCCGAATAAAATTCCG
>DASWZY010000032.1:0-17770 GCA_036407055.1 Binatia bacterium | reverse complement strand
GGTGGACAACGACTGCCCGGCGACCGATCAGCGCGGCACGACGCGGCCGCAGGGCGGCGGCTGCGACATCGGCGCGTTCGAGCGAGAATAAGAGCGCCTTCGATCAGATCAAAGAGGACATCGGGCGCATCGGGAAGATATTCAATTCGTTCAGCTGGTAAATACTCGCAGGACATAGGGCTTTAATCGCAGTTATCGACGTTTTGCGGACGACGGCTCTTTCGCCATCGACCGAGCCAGATTTCCGGCGGCGACGTACAAAGGCGCGTCGGGATTGGCTCGGCAGAATTCATCAACCCACAAAAGCAAAGCGCTGCTGTCCGGCGGCACGATCTGTTTCGAAGCATCCCGCCAGTTGTAACCCGACACGAAGCCGAAAATCCATTGTCTGTACTGATAGCGCGCCGCGGGCTCTTTGATCGCCTGCGTCCATTTACGGCACTCATCGCTGCCGGCGCCGACAGTCGTAACTTGCGGAGGCGTCGCCGAATGGGCCAAGCGCGCCGCCGTAAGAAGCAAACACACCATGATCACCCGTAAAGAAGCCTTGAGGAGCCGCATCTTAGAGCAGCCGGCGAAAGTTAGAATCTTTGCCGGAGTCGTTACTTCCGCCGCAGCCCGAACTTCCTGAACGAGCTCCAGATCGACGGCCCTTCGGCCGGCGTGCCCATCGTCCACTGGGGCTCGGGCTCGGCGACAGGCGCCTGCGCGGGCTCACGACGGCGGCCGCGCCAGCCGCGCACTCGCTGCACGGCTCCTTCAAAATAGAGGTAAATAACCGGCGTGATGTAGAGCGTCAGGAGCTGGGATACGAGCAGACCGCCTACCACGGCCAGACCAAGCGGCCGGCGCGATTCGGCGCCCGCGCCATGGCCCAAGGCGATCGGCACGGCGCCCATGATCGCCGCCATGGTGGTCATCATAATCGGCCGGAACCGGACAAGGCAGCCTTCGTAGATGGCCTGGAAGGGCGTCTTTCCTTCCTTCCGCTGTCCCTCGATCGCGAAGTCGATCATCATGATCGCGTTTTTCTTGACGATGCCGATCAGCATAATGATGCCGACGAAGCCGTAGACGTTCAGATCCAAGCCGAACAGCATGAGCGTGAGCAGCGCGCCCAAGCCCGCGGAAGGCAGACCGGAGAGAATCGTCAGCGGGTGGATGAAACTTTCGTAAAGAATGCCGAGCACGAGATAGACGACAACGACCGCCATCAAGAGCAGGAAGACCATGCTCCGCAGCGAGGATTGGAATTTTTCCGCCGTGCCTTGAAACGCCGTGGAAATGGTCGGGGGCAGCGTCTCGCGCGCGAGATCACCGATGACGTTAAGGCCTTCGCTGAGAGCGACACCCGGCTTCAAGTTGAACGATATCGTAACCGACGGCAGCTGCCCGGAGTGATTGACAGAGAGCGGTCCTACGCTCTGCTTAAGACTCGCAACCGCGTTGAGCGGTATCAGTGCAGTGCCGGACGCGAGCGTCGCCTGCGCCGTGTTGTTGCCGGTATTGGAGCGAATATAGAGCATCGACAATACCGAGGGATCATTCTCGTATCGGGGGTCGATCTCGAGAATCACCTGGTATTGATTGCTGGGTGTGTTGATCGTGGAGATTTGCCGCGAGCCGTAGGCGCTGTAGAAAGCGTCCTGAATCTGACGCGGCGAAAGCCCCTGCTGCGTGGCGCCTATCGTCGACGCCTTGTCGCGGTCGACGATGATCTCGAGCTGCGGGTTCTTCAACTGCAGATCGCTGGTTACGTCCTGAAACTTGTCGCTGGCGCGGATCTTCTCTTCCAGCAGCGGAGCGTATTGATAGAGTTCCTTCGAGTCCGGCGAGAGCATCGTATACTGATAGAGGCTGCGCGAAAGCCGGGCTTCGAGTCGGATGACCGGCGGGTTCTGCAGCGACACGCGCACTCCCGGCACGCTCGAAAGCTTCGGCCGCAGCTTCTGAATGATCTCGTCCGCGCTCAGCGGCTCATGCGAGTGATAGAGCACAAAATTCGTGTACGGCAGGAAGACCGGCCGGTCTTCTTTCGGACGCTCCGCCTTGGGCTTCAGCCGTATGAAGATCTGCCCGGCGTTGCCGGTCGCGGATTGTCCGCCGACGCCGACGCTCGAGCGAAAGCCATCGACGTTCGGGTCCGCGGCGACCATGTCGTTCAGCTGCTTCTGCAGCCGCACCATCGAGGTAAAAGAGGTCCCCTGCGCCGATTCAGTATTGATCAGAATCTGACCGGTGTCTTCGCTCGGGACGAAGCCCTTGGGAATGACGATGAAGAGATGCGCCGTCGCGACAAGCAGAACGAGCGAGATCGCCAGTGTCACCAGGCGCGCCTTCAGCGCCAATTGGAGCGTCCAGTCGTAAGCGCTGAGCAGGCCGTCGAAGAAGCGCCCGACGATCGCGTAGAGCCTGCCGTGGTGCTCCTCCTTCGCGGGCTTCAAAAACCGGCTGCAGAGCATCGGCGTAAGGCTCAGCGACACGAGCCCTGAGACCAGGATCGAGACGCAGATCGTGACCGAGAACTCTCGCAGCAGCCGGCCGAGCATGCCCGACATGAAAAGAACCGGGATGAAGGCGGCGACAAGGGAAAACGTCATCGAGAGAATGGTAAAGGCGATCTCTTTGGCGCCCTGAACGGCGGCGTCGAAAGGCTTCTCGCCTTCCTCGACGTGCCGCACGATGTTTTCCAGCACGACGATGGCGTCGTCGACGACGAATCCGACCGAGAGCGTCAGCGCCATCAGCGAGAGATTGTTCAAGCTGTAGCCCAACATGTACATGACCGCGAACGTGCCGATGATCGACATCGGCAGCGCGAGACTTGGGATGATCGTCGCCGACACATTCCTCAGGAACAAAAAGATGACCATGACGACGAGCGCGACGGTGAGGCCCAGCGTGAACTGGACGTCCCAGATCGAATCGCGGATCGAGAGCGTCCGGTCGAAGAAAATCTCCAGTTTGACGGACGGCGGAATGTAAGCGTTGAGCCCAGGAAGTATCGCTTTGACCGCGTCGACGACCTCGACGACGTTGGCGCCGGGCTGCCGGTTGACGGCGAGCACGATCGAGGGCGTTCTGTTGTACCAGGCGGCGATCTTGTTGTTCTCGACATCGTCGAGAACCGTGCCCACCTCACGAAGCCGAACGGGCGAGCCGTTGCGGTAGGTCACCACCATCGGCTTGTAGTCGTCGGCCTTGACGAGCTGGCCGTTCGACTTCAGCGTCAGAGAGCGCTGCGGTCCGTCGAGCGTGCCGAGCGGCAGGTCGACGTTGCCGCGCTGCACCGCAGCCAAGACCTCGTCGATGCCGATTTGCCGGTAGGCGAGCGCCGTCGGATCGACCTGGATGCGTACGGCGTATTTCTGCGCGCCGAAGACGTCGACCTGCGAGACGCCGCTCACCATGGAGATGCGCTGCGCCAGGACGTTTTCGGCGATCTCGTCTACCGCCGACATCGGCAGCGTTTCGGAAGTCAGCGCGAGCTGGAGCACAGGCGCGTCGGCGGGGTTGGTCTTTCTGAACGACGGCGGATTGGGCATGTTCGGCGGCAGGTCGCGAAGCGTGCGCGCGATCTGCGACTGGACGTCCTGCGCCGCGGCGTCGATGCTGCGGTTCAAATTGAATTGCAGCGTGATCTGCGTCCGCCCGAGCGTGCTGATCGAGTTCATCGACTCAAGGCCCGGGATCGTCGAAAACTGCTTCTCTAACGGCGTCGCGACCGAGGACGCCATGGTATCCGGGCTGCCGCCCGGCAAATTGGCGGTGACGACCAAGGTGGGAAAGTCGACGGTCGGCATATCTGCGACCGGCAGCGAGCGGTATGCCATGACGCCGAAAATCAAAATCGCCGCCATGAGCAGCGTCGTCATGACGGGCCGGTAAATGAATGATCCGGTAAGATTCATGACACCGTCTCTTTTCTGCGCTTACCGCCTTCTTCTTTGCTAGCGTCGCCCTTGGTTGGATCCTGTGTCGAATCTTTGGCCGTTTTGATCTGAATACGGCTGGTTGGACCGAGGAGGAACTGTCCGTCCGTAACGACGCGCTCGCCGGCCCGAACGCCTTGTTCGATGACGGACTCGCCGTTAAGCGAGCGGCCGACGACGACCGGACGGACTTCAACCTCCGATTCGCCGCGCACGACGAAAACCTGCTGCCCTTTCTGGCCGGTCTGGACGGCGTCGGACGGAACGACGACCGCGTCCTGGTCGCCGAGCTTCAGCACGGCTTTGACGAATTGTCCGGGCCAGAGGCGCCGTTCTCGATTGGCGAAGGTCCCCTTCAGTTTGATCGTTCCGGTCGTGCGGTCGACGAGGTTGTCCACGAAGGTCAAGTCGCCCTGCTCCGGGCGCTGCTCATTGTCGGGAATCACCGCCTGGACGCCCAATTTCCCGGCGGCAAGCCGTCTCTTGAGCTCCGGCAAATTCTGCTCGGGCAAAGCGAAGGTGACGTAGATCGGGCTGATCTGGTTGATCGTTATGAGCGGGTTGGGATCATTGGTGCGAACGACGTTGCCTTCGTTCACCAGTAGACTTCCGGTGCGTCCCGTCACCGGCGAGAAAATCCGGCAGTAGCTCAGCTGGACCTTGGCGTTTTCGACGTTTGCCTTGTCCGCTTCGACGGTCGCCTCGATCGAATCGGCATTGGTCTTGATCTGATCGTACTGCTCCTGCGATACGTACTGTTTTTTCACCAGCTCGGCGTAGCGCCGAGACTGCTCGCGCGCGTTCGCGAGGACGGCCAAATCTTTTGCAAGATTCGCTTCCGCCTGCTTGACCGCGGCTTCGAACGGCCTTGTGTCGATGGTGAAAAGGAGGTCGCCTTCTTTGACGTCCTGGCCTTCTTGGAAGTGAACTTTGGTGACCGCGCCCGCCACCTGCGAGCGGATCGATACGGTGGAATACGGATCGACAGTGCCGACCGCCTCGATTTGCAGCGGCATGCTTTTCTGCACCGCCGCGACGACGGTGACGGGAATCGCCGGACGATTGTCGCGGCGGCCCGGCTCGGGCTTCTTCGCGCCGCTGGACATCTGGCCGTAGCCTACATACGCGCCGATCGCGATCACTAAAACTGCCAGCCAGACAAGTCGCTTCATCTTTTTTCTCCCCGCGACCGGCGGGTGCCGGTCTACGGTGTACCCACGGCTTTCAACAACTGCGCCTCGGCGACTTTATAATTGTAAATCGAGTTGACGTAGTCGACCTCTGCGCTCGTGTACAGCTGCTGGGCGTCGGTGACTTCGATGATCGACCCGACACCCACCTGATAACGGCCATTGGCCAAATCCAAATTCTCCTTCGCCGCGTCCTGCGCGGACTTAAAGGAACGAATCCGCTCCTGAGCGCTTAACAGGTAGCATATCCTTGCTCGACCTCTAAGGCAACTTGTTGTTTCTGTTGATCGGCCTGCGCGCGGATCGCGTAGTAGGTTCGGACCGATTCTTCTACTCTATTGGTCGTACGAAATCCGTCGAAGATCGGGATATTGATGCTGATGCGAACACTATAGCTGTTCTTAAGAGGAAATGTCGGCAGGTTTTGGTCGCGTTTGTCGTTGCCGGCGCGGTCCGTGCTGCTAACGTGCTCGTTGCTGATGTGCCGCCAGCTTTCGTTTGC
Organism: Binatia bacterium; assembly: GCA_036407055.1. Classification (GTDB taxonomy): domain Bacteria; phylum Desulfobacterota; class Binatia; order UBA9968; family UBA9968; genus JAJPJQ01. The sequence goes on along the minus strand of DASWZY010000032.1, from coordinate 12,146 downwards.
GTCGAGGAGAATATCCGGAAGGTGCCCCCGGCGATTGGTCGCAATCACTTGATCTTGCGCGCGCAATTGCGCTTCGAAGCTTTTCAGCTCCGGGCGGATGTCGTACGCCTGTTTACGCGATTGATCGAGCGTTAACGGGAAGGCGACCGTCTCGTAGTTTTGCACCTGGTCCGCGGTGAGATCGGGAACGATGACGTTGTCGGGCAAATCGGGCAGGCCCATCGCGTTCTTGAGGGTCACCCATGCGACTCTTATCGTATTTTGGGCGCCGATCAGACCGGACTGGGCGTTGTATAGGTTCGCTTCAGCGCGGGCGACGTCGATTTTCGCGCGCGTGCCGACCTCGAAGAAAGCGCGCGCCTGCTGCACGATGAGGTCGCGGTCGCGAACGGTCTCTTCGGCCACGCGCGCGAGCGCGCGGGCTTGCAGATACGAATAGAATGCCTGCTTCACGCCGAGCACGACGGTGTCGGCGGTGGTCTTGAGATTATAGCGCGTGGCGTCGAGGGTTTCGCGCGCCGATTGCACGGCGCCCTCGCGCTTGCCGAAATTGTAGAGCGTGAAGGTGCCGGTCGGGGAGATTTGCACGAAGTCGTTCGCCTGGGCGGCGACGTTGCTGCTGCCGGACTGGTTGCTGCGCGACCACTGGCTGTTCAGGTTTATCGTCGGGTAATACGCCGCGAGCTGCTGCCGGACGACGGCGGCCTGCGCGCCGATTCTCTCGAACGCCTGCTTGATGCTCGGATGATATTCGAGGCCGTTGGCCACCGCCTGATCGAGCGTCAGAACCGGGCCGGCGTTCGGGGTGGGAACGATGACGGGCCCGGCGGGCGGAACGACAGGCTGAGAAGGAGCCGGAGCGTCGGCGGCATAAAGCGAAACGCGAACGGCGGTGAAAACCAACAGCGCTGTAAGCAGAGCCGATGCAATTCTCGTTGCCGCCATAAACCTCCTACCGAAAACTTGACACAGACGAAGCAAAACTTGACAAAGCCGAATCGGGTTATACCTCTTTTTTCCCCCTATGCAAAGCGAAACAGCTATTTGACATTCCCACTATCGACCGAGTACACTAAACGCCTATTTAGCATAGTGAACTATGATTCAGTCAAGTGCCAAGAACGCCAGCCGCAAGACCGTCCTGAGCACCTACCGCACGCGCTCGCTCCTGGAAGCGACGCGAAAGGTCATCGCGGACGGCGGCTTCGACGCCGTCACGATGGAGCGGGTGAGCGCGGAGGCCGGACTCACCAAGGGCGCCGTCTATCTCTACTTCCCTAACAAGGAGCAACTCATCCTCGCGGCCGTCGAAGAGATATTCTCCGACATGGTGGAACGCATCGAAGCGCGGGTCGACGCCGAAGCCGGCGCCTGGGAGCGGCTCACGCAAACGCTACGCGCGCAGCTCACGATCATGGAAGAGCAGCGCGATCTCATCCGCGTGCTGCTTCTCGACCGCCGCCTCTTCCGCGACAGCCCCGGCGGCCACCAGGCGCGGCGCTTGTTCAAATACCGCGACCGGCACGAGGAGCGGCTCAAGCACTGCCTCGACGAGGGCGTCAAAAAGAAGATTTTTCGTGCTATGGATACGTCCGAAGCAGCCTTCTATATTAACGAGATGGCGGTCAGCACCGCGTGGCGCCGGATGATCGGCCGGAGCTCGCAGACCCTAGAGCGCGATATGGAGCAGATGCTCGCGTTTATCGCCCTTTTGATTCACAAGCATGCGCGCCATGCTGCCGGATGAGACATGAAAACGGCCTGTCACACCGGCCTCTGTGCCCTGCTCTTCGCACTCGCGGTTTACGGCTGCGGCGGCGACAGCGCCGCCTCGAAGCAGACGCAAGCGGCCAAGACCGAGGCGCCGCTCGCCGTCACCGTAACGCCCGTACGGACCCAGAAAGTCACGCGTTTCGTCGAGATTGTCGGCACGCTCTATGCCAATGAGGAAGTCACGATCTCGAGTGAGCTCGACGGCCGAATCGCCTCGATAAGAGCGGACCTCGGCGACCGGGTCGCGCGCGGGCAGACGCTCGCCGGAATCGACGACGCGGAATTTCGCTTCGCCATCAAGCAGACCGAGAGCAATCTGCGGGAGAATCTCGCGAAACTCGGGCTGGAAAAGACGCCGTCGGGGGATTTCGACGTCCAGCAGACATCGCTCGTCAAGCGCGCGAAGGCGGATTTCGACGACGCCACGCTCGCGCTCAAGCGCATGAAAGTGCTGCACGAGAAGCAGCTTGTGGCGGCGCAGGATTTCGACACGGCCGAGACGCGCGCCAAGATGAGCGGCGCGAACTACCAGTCGAGCATCGAGGAGGCGCGCGCGTCGCTCGCCGCTGCCTTCGCCAAGGAGGCGCAGCTCGACACGGCGCGAAAAAAATTGCGGGACACGACCATCGTCGCCCCGCTTTCCGGCTCGATCAGCAAGCGGTCGGTCTCCGCCGGCGAGTACGTCAAGGTCGGCACGCCGCTTTTCGTAATCGTCCAGGACAACCCGCTGAAGCTCCGTGGCATGATTCCCGAGCGCTTCGCGCCCGAGGTTCACGCCGACCAGGAGGTTGAGATTCGCGTCGACTCTTTCCCCGACGGTGCCTTCAAAGGCAAGCTCACCCGCATCAGCCCCTCTTCAGACGTGACGAGCCGCTCGTTTCTCGTCGAGGGCCTGGTGGAAAATCCCGACCGCCGCTTAAAGCCGGGCTTCTTCGCCCACGCCGCAGTGACGACGAAAGTCGACCCGAACGCGCTTACCGTTCCGCAGCAGGCGGTGACCTCGTTCGCCGGGGTCAGCAAGGTCTTCGTCGCGGAAAACAACGTCGCGCGCGAGCGCATCGTTCAGACGGCCGGCAGAGTCGGCACGAACGAGGTCGAGATCGTCTCCGGCGTCAGACCCGGCGAGCTCGTGATCATCTCGGGGCTCACGCGGGTCACCAACGGCAGCGCGGTCAAAGTCAGCGGCCCGGTGATGCCGCGCGACGGAGCGGCCCAGCCGTGAGCCTCGCCGATATCTGCATCCGGCGGCCGGTTTTCGCGACCATGCTGATCGCGGCGCTGGTCGTGCTCGGACTCTTTTCCTACCGCGGTCTCGGCGTCGATCTATATCCCAACGTCGACATCCCGACCGTCACCGTCACGACGACGCTCAAGGGCTCCAGCGTGGAAGAGATGGAGACCGCGGTCACGAAGCCGATCGAGGACACGATCAGCACGATCGACGGCATCGACGAGCTGCGCGCCGTGATCAAGGACGGCATCTCGGTGATCACCGTTCAGTTCATCCTGGAGAAGAGCGCCGACGTCGCCGCTCAGGAGGTACGCGACAAAGTCTCGACGATTCTGTCGCAGCTTCCGAGCGGCACCGATCCGCCCGTCATACAGAAATTCCAGGTCGACGCGATGCCGGTCATGAAGATCGCCGTCTCCGGCAAGCGCAACCTGCGCGAGCTGAGCGAGATCGCGCGCAAGCAGATCAAAGAGGACATCGAATCCCTTCGCGGCGTCGGCCAGGTGATCATGGTCGGCCGGCAAGAGCGCGCGGTCACGATCGATGTCGATCCCGATCGGCTCGCTGCCTACAATCTATCGATCGCGCAGGTGAAGCGCGCCATCCAGGCGGAGAACGTGGAGGTGCCGGGGGGGCGCGTCGACCAGGGGCGCCGCGAGCTCGTGCTGCGCACGATGGGCCGCATGCCGACCGCCGCGGCTTTCAACGACCTCATCGTCGGCAACTTTCAGGGCCGGCCGGTTCTCATCCGCGATATCGGCACCGCGGAAAACGGCGTTGTCGAGCAGCGAAGCCTCGCGCGCCTCGACGGCGAGAACGCGGTGCAGCTGATTGTCCGCAAACAGTCCGGCACCAATACCGTCGAAGTCGTCGACCGCGTCAAAGCCCGGCTACAGCAGCTCCGCGGCGTGCTGCCGCAGGACATCCGCAGCGAGGTCATCGTCGATCAGTCGCGCTTCATCAAGGCGTCGTACGACGAGGTCAAGCTGCACTTGATCCTCGGCGCGCTGCTGGTCGCATTCACGGTGTTCCTGTTCATGCACGACTGGCGCAGCACGATCATCGCGTCGGTCGCAATCCCCGCTTCGATCATCGCGACGTTCACGCTGATGCGGATCATGGGTTTCACGCTCAACAACATCACGATGCTCGGCCTCATCCTCTCGGTCGGTATCGTCATCGACGACGCCGTCGTCGTGCTGGAGAACATCTTCCGCCACGTCGAGGAGCGCGGTGAAACGCCGCGCAGCGCCGCGTCGAAGGCGACGCGCGAGATCGCGCTCGCCGTCATGGCGACGACGCTCTCGCTGATCGTCATCTTCGTGCCGCTCGCGTTCATGGCGGGCCGCGTCGGGCGCTTCTTCTCGAGCTTCGGCTCGACCGTCGCCTTCTCCATCGCGGTGTCGCTGCTGATCTCCTTCACGCTCACGCCGATGCTGAGCTCGCGCTTTTTGAAGGTCAAGCACGGCGCGAAATCGTCGAAGGACAGCCGGTTCTATTCCTGGATCGACATATCCTACGGCTGGATCCTGCGCTGGTCGCTGCGCTACCGCTGGGTCGTGATCGCCGCCGGCATCTTCACGGTTTTCTGGATCGTGCCGCTCTTTTCGGCGATCGGCAAAAATTTTATTCCGACCGACGACCAGAGCGAATTCGAGATCATCATCCAGACGCCGGGCGGCTACACACTCGCGGAAACCGACCGGCTCATGCGCGAGCTCGAGGGGCGCATTGCCAAGCTGCGCGGGGTGACGAATATTCTCACGACGATCGGCGACACTACCGGCAATATCAAGTCCGGCCAGGGCGACGTCACAATCGCCGATATCTACGTGCGGCTGATCGACCTCTCCCAGCGCGATTACACCCAGTTCGAGGTAATGGCGGAAACGCGCCGCATGCTTCAGGAATATCCCGACCTTCGCACCAGCGTTCAGGGCGTGAGCTCTTTCAGCGGCGGTGGCGTGCGCCAGACCGATCTCGAATTCAACCTTCGCGGCCCGAGCCTGGAGAAGCTCCAGGAGTACAGCGACAAGCTCATCGCGCGCATGCGCGAGATTCCGGGGCTCGTCGACATCGACACTACGCTGTCGGTGCGCACGCCGGAGCTGCGCACGCTCGTCGACCGCAAAAAAGCGTCGGAGTTCGGCATCCAGATCGAGGATATCGCCGACACGCTCCAAACCTTCGTCGGCGGCGAGCCGATCTCGAAATACAAGGAAGAGGACGAGGAATACGACGTCTGGCTTCGCGCCGTGAAAAACAAGCGCGACGACCAGCACGCGCTAATGAACTTGACCGTGCCGGCAAGAAACGGCCAACTCGTGCGCATCGCCAATCTCGTCGAGCTGAAGGAAGACCTCGGTCCGTCCGAGATCGACCGCTACAACCGCCAGCGCAAAGTGACGATCGTCGGCAACCTGCTGCCGACGCTGCCGCTCGGCGAGGCGGTGCAGAAAATCAACGGCTTCGTGCGCGAGCTCGACCTGCCGCCTAATTACACTGCGGACTTCACCGGGCGCGCCAAGGTGCTCGCCGAGACCGGCCTCAACTTCATGTACGCCTTCGGATTGAGCTTCATCTTCATGTACATGGTTCTAGCCGCTCAGTTCGAGAGCTTTCTCCACCCGATCACGATCCTGCTCGCGCTGCCGCTGACGATTCCGTTCGCGCTGCTGTCGCTCATCCTGCTGCGCCAGCCGATGGACATCTACGCGATGTTCGGGTTGTTCATGCTTTTCGGCATCGTCAAGAAGAACGGCATCCTGCAAATCGATTATACGAACACGCTCCGGGAGCAGGGAATGGAGCGCGACCAAGCGATCCTCGAAGCGAACCACGCGCGGCTCCGGCCGATCCTGATGACCACGCTGATGCTGATTTTCGGCATGCTGCCGATGGCGCTCGGGCGCGGCCCGGGCGCCGCCTCGCGCGCCTCGATGGCCAAAGTCATCATCGGCGGCCAGGCGCTCTCGCTCCTGATCACGCTCCTGATCACGCCTGTCGCCTATTCACTGTTCGACGATCTCGGCCGGTTCGGCTGGATCACCGGCGTGAAAGAAAAATTCGCGGTCTGGCGCGGGTCGCTGTGGGATAAGGCGACGGGAATTTACCAGCGCGCCAACGGCCGCGGCCGCCGCTCGTAACGTTACAAGCACTTCATGCCGGGTCTCTCGTTTACCGCCTCGCTCGGGCGGTCGCTGCGCCATCGCAACTACCGCCTCTACCTCACCGGACAACTCATTTCGGTCTGCGGCACCTGGATGCAGCAGGTGGCGCTCAGCTGGCTCGTATATCGGCTCACCGGCTCGGCGACGCTGCTCGGCGCCGTCGGCTTCGCGTCGCAGATTCCGATATTCGCGCTGAGCCCCATCGGCGGCGTGGTCAGCGACCGCTATCCCTGCCGGCGCATCCTCCTGCTCACGCAATCGCTCGCGCTGGTCCAGGCGCTGGTGCTCGCCGCGCTGACGATCAGCGGCCGCGTCCAGGTCTATCACCTGCTGCTGCTCGGCACGGTGCTCGGCATCGTGTACGCCTTCGACATGCCGGCGCGACAGACCTTCGTCAACCGGCTGGTGTCGGTGGAAGATCTGCCCAACGCCATCGCGCTCAACTCCTCGATGATCAACGCCGCGCGCATTATCGGTCCGAGCCTCGCGGGAATTCTCGTCGCGGCACTGGGCGAGGGCTTCTGCTTCTTGCTGAACGCGCTGAGCTACCTCGCGGTCCTGTGGGCGCTGCTCGCGATGAACGTCTCCGAGTCGAGCCACCACACCCATCATACATCGATCGCGCATTCGCTCGCCGAAGGCGTCCGCTATATCGCAGCCGATGCGCCGATCCGCACGCTGCTCATACTCCTGGGAACGTTCGGGCTCCTCGGCATGCCTTACACCACGCTCATGCCGATCTTCGCCGCCAAAGTGCACAACGGCGGCGCGGACGCGCTCGGTGTCATGATGGGCGCGGTCGGCCTCGGCGCGCTCACCGGCGCGCTTTTTCTCGCGCGGCGCGCGGAGCTTCGCGGCATCGGCAAGGTCATCGTCGCGGCGGGCGTCGGCTTCGGTCTCGGGCTGATGATGTTCACCGCCGCGCCGGTGTTTTGGCTATCGCTCGCCGTTCTGCTGGTCGTCGGCTTTTGCTGGATGGTCTTGATCGCCGCGTCGAATACGGTATTGCAGGCGCTCGCCGCCGAGCGCGTGCGCGGACGCGTGATGAGCGTCTTCTCGATGAGTCTCGTAGGCATGGCGCCGTTCGGCAGCCTGCTGATGGGCTTGCTCGCCGACCGCTTCGGCGCGCCCATCGTCGTCGCCGTCGGCGGCGGCTGTTGCGCCGTTGCCGCTCTCTGCTACGCGCGCCTGCTGCCGCGCATCCGCGCCGCGGCGCTGCCAGTCTTGATCGAGCGCGGCATCATTCCCGACCCGTCCGGGCCTGCGGAAACGAGCGACGCGGCCGTGATCGCCGCGGAAGAGGCGGAAAGAAGCGATCCCGAGATCGCGAATCGCGCCGATTAGGGTAGGATCGCGAAAATCCTAAGCGGCGCGCCGGTGCCGCCTTCGATCTTCATCGGCGCGGCGTAGATCGTCGCGCCTTTGGCGGGAAGCTTATCCAGGTTGGCGACGTTTTCGAAGATCGGCACGTTCGCGCCGCCGAAGACCTGGTGCACGATGAAGTCGCGCGAAGCGCCGTAGTCGATGCTCGCCGTGTCGATCCCGGCGGCGGCGATCTTGCGCTCCTTCACGAGAAATTCCGCGGCTTCTTTCGAATAGCCCGGGAAGCGCAGATTCTCGGTGTCGCCGGGCTTGTCGCTACCGAAAAACTGCTTGCGGTCTTTCCAGAATTTTCCCCAGCCGGTGTACATGAGAACGATCGTTCCCGGCGCGATGCGCCCGTAGCGCTTTTCCCAGTTCTGGAGGTCGCTCACCTGCAGTCGATAGTCGGCGCTCGCCTTCGCCTTGCCGCTTACGTCGACGACAATCCCGGGACCGATGGTCTTCGACAGCGGCACCTGGTCGACCTTCCATTTTCCCTGCGCGAAATGAAACGGCGCGTCCATGTGCGTGCCGACGTGCTCGGCCGAGCTGTAATCGTAAGCCGCGTACCAGTGGCCGCCCGCCATGCCTTCGGTATGCTTCTCGAGCTTGAATCCGTGCGCGGTCGGCCAGTGCTGCGTCGCTTCGCTGAAGGGATAGGTCATGTCGACGAGCTTCTTCTCGTCGATCGCGAGCGCCGGCAGCGTATAGAGCAAGGCCAGCAAAACAAAAGGCAGCGTTTTCATCGATTACGCTCGCGCATCTCTTCCAGCGCGAGAAAGATTTTCTCCGCCTTGATCGGCAGATCTTTCACGCGCACGCCGACGGCGTTGAAGATCGCGTTGGCGATCGCGGGCGCGACCGGGATCAGCGCGGTCTCGCCGATGCCCTTGGCGCCGAACGGGCCGTCTTTGTGCGGCACCTCGACAAGAATGGAATCGATGCGCGGCGTATCGCCGAGCGAGGGGATCACGTAATCGATGAAGTTGGGATTGATGAGCTGCCCGTTGTCGTAGACCAATTCCTCGAAGAGCGCCTGGCCCATGCCGGTGATCGCCGCGCCGGCGAGCTGCTGGCGGCAGCCCAGCACGCTGATCGCCTTGCCGACGTCGACCGCGGTGACATAGCGGAGGAGCTTGAGCTTTCCGGTCTCGCTGTCGACCTCGACCTCTGCCGCGCCCGCGCCGACGAACCAGAAGGCGGAGGTCGTCTTCTCGCCGCGCTCGTCGACGGTTTTCGTTTTCACGTGGCCTTGCCCGACGAGCGTGCCGCCCGGCATGCCGAAGCGCTTTTGCATCACCTCTTTATAATCGAGCTGCGATTCGGGAAGCCGAATTTTTCCCTGCGAGAAGCCGACCTGCTCGGGCGGAACGCCGAAGTCTTCGACGACGATCTGCTTGAGCTGATTTTTAATGTCCTGCGCGGCGAGCTGCACCGCCTTGCCCATGTGGAAGGTGGAGCGGCTGGAAGAAGTCGTGAGATCGTACGGCACCACGTCGGTGTCGACGCCGAGTACCTGGATGCGCTCGCGCGCGATCTCGAGCTCGCGGCCGACAATCTCGGCCAGCGTCGTCTCGGATCCCTGCCCCATCTCGATTGTCCCGGCGTAAACCGACGCGCTGCCGTCCTCGTTGAGCTTGGCGACGGCGGAGGAGATCGACGGCGTGATCGTCGCCTTGATGAGGCAACCGATGCCCTTGGCGCGTTTGATATGCTTTTCTTTCGTCGGCTCGGGCTTGTCGTCCCAGCCGATCGCCTTCGCGACCTCCGTTAGGCATTGCTTGAAACCAATGCTGGTGAGCCGCTCGCCGGTGACGAAGGTGTCGTTCTCATCGTAGCCGTTCTTGAGGCGCAACTTCAGCGGATCGATCTTCAGCGCGTGCGCGATGATGTCCATCTGCGATTCGTGCGCCCAAGCGGACTGCGATACGCCGAAGCCGCGGAACGCGCCTGCCGGCGGCTTGTTGGTGTAGATCGACATCGAGTCGATCTTGAGATGCGGAATGCGATACGGCCCCCCGGCGGTGTAGCCGGATTTCTTCGCGACCCGCGGGCCGATCTCGGCATACGCGCCGGTATCGAGCAGCACCTCGCACTCGCGCGCGACGAGCGTGCCGTCTTTCTTGACGCCGGTCTTCATGCGGATCACCGCGCCGTGCTTGGTGATCGTGTGGAAAACCTCCTCGCGCGAGAGCACGACGCGCACCGGCCGCCCGGCCTTCATCGCGAGCGCGACGGTGAGCGGCTCGACTTTCGGATAAACCTTGCCGCCGTAGCCGCCGCCGAGATACGGCACGACCACGCGCACGCGCGCGACCGGCAGCGTGAAGATATTCGCGAGCTGCGTGCGCACGACAAACGGGTTCTGCGTCGTCGACCAGACGGTGAGGCGCTGGCCCGGCTCGATCTGCGCGATGCAGGCGTGCGGCTCCAAAAACGCGTGCTGCGCCGCGGGCAGCGTAAACGTATCCTCGAAGATATGGTCCGATTCGGCGAAGCCTTTCTCGATGTCGCCGCGCCGGAGCTTGAAGTGGGTGCAGATGTTCGTGCCTTCGACGGGACGAAGCTCGGCGAGATCGGCGAAGCCGGCTTCCGGAACTTTCACGTAATCGTGCACGAGCGCCGCGTTTTTCTTGAGCGCCTCGTGCACGTCGGTGATCGCCGGCAGCTCTTCGTAATCGATTTCGATCGCCGCGAGCGCTTCCTCGGCGGCGTCGGGCGTCAGCGCGGCGACGGCCGCGACCGGATCGCCGACGTGGCGGACTTTATCGACCGCGACAATCGTCTGATCCTTGAAGACCGGGCCGTAATAAGGATCGAGCGCGGGATGATCGAGAATGTCCTCGCGCGTGAGCGTCGCGACGACGCCGGGAATCTTCAGCGCCTTCGAGGCGTCGATGCGGGCGATGCGCGCGTGCGGGTAGGGGCTGCGAAGAATCCGCCCGTGGCACAGGCCGGGCAGCTTCATGTCGGCTAGGTAAGGCGCGCGGCCCGTCACCTTGGCGAGATAATCGAGACGGCGTCCGTTGGTGCGCTCTTCCATTTTATAGGCCCGCCGCTTTCTTCACCGCCTGCATGATCTCGCCGTAGCAGCCGCAGCGGCAAAAGTTTCCCGCAAGATAATCGCGGATCTGCTCCTCACTCGGCCGCGGGTTCTCGTCGAGCAGCGCCTTGGCCGTCAGCAGAAATCCCGAGGTGCAGTAGCCGCACTGGAGCGCGCCCCATTCCATGAACGCTTCCTGTAGCGGATGGAGCTTGTCGCCGGTCGCGAGCCCCTCGGTCGTGAGAATCTCCGCGCCGTCGGCGTCGGCCGCGAGATAGGAGCACGCGCTGACCGGCTTGCGGTTCACGAGCAGCGTGCAGGCGCCGCACACCTGCATCTCGCAGCCGAGCTTCGCCGCGGTGAGGCCAAGCTGATCGCGGACGGTATCGAGCAGCGTCGCGCGCGTGGAGACCTCGAGCTCGCGCTCCAATCCGTTGACGCGCAGATGAATTTGTTTCTTCATTTGGATTTGAGCGCGCGTTCGTGCGCCGTCTCCGCCGCGCGCCGCACCAAGACGCGCACGATGCCGCGCTTGAACTTCTCCGAGCCGCGGAGATCGCTCGTCGGGCTGCATGCCTCGGCGGCCGAGACCGCCGCCTGCTCGAGTAATTCCGCCGAAAACCGCTTGCCGGAAAGAATCTCCTCGGCCTGGCGCGCGCGCAGCGGCGTCGGCGCGACGCAGCCGAGCGCGACGCGAACGGCATTTAAGCTACCGTCGCTTCCGAGCGTCACGCGCGCGCAGACTCCGACGCACGGCTTGTCGACGACCGAGCTGGCGGAGAAGCGGATGTATTCGACGCCCGAGCGCGGCGGCAGCGGCGGCACGATGACGCGCGTGAGAATCTCCTCGTCGCCGAGGCTCGTATGATAAAAATCCAGAAACAATTCTTCGATCGGAATCACGCGGCTGCCGGCCGGTCCGGCGATCGCGACGCGCGCATCGAGCGTCATGAAGACCTGCGCGAGGTCGGTGAGCGGCTCGCCGGAGGCGAGGTTGCCGCCGATCGTACCGACGTTGCGCACGCGGATGTTCGCCACGTCGCGCTCGACGTGCGCGAAGATGGGAAATTTCTCGCGCGCGATCTTCGATGTTTCCAGCTCGCGATGCGTCGTGAGCGCGCCGATGACGAGGCCGTCCTTGGCGTCGAAGCGAATCCCTTTGAGCTCGTTAATCTTTTTGATGTTGACGAGCGCCTTCGGCTGGAGCAGTCCCTGGCGCATGACGATGGAGAGATAAGCGCCGCCGGCGTACGGCCGCGCCTCGCCGCCGTACTCCTTGAGCATGGCGCACGCTTCCGCGACGGTGGTGGGCTCGAGATATTCGAAATCTCGCATCGAGGACTAAATGTACTTTATTTTCTCAACTCCCGGAATCAGCACCTTCTCGTACTTGGAACGGTCCGCGACCGGCACGGTCGCGTCGATGCCCCAGCCGGCGGTCGAGCGCGGCTTCGGCACCGACGGATCGAGCGTCGAGCAGGCGAGCCGCGGGATGATAATCAGATCGCGGTCGGGCTGCATGCGCGTGCTGAGCGCCCATTCGACCTCGGTCGGGTTGCGGATGTCG